>DAOPZG010000168.1:0-5055 GCA_035353235.1 Candidatus Limiplasma sp. | reverse complement strand
AGGATCATCTTGCGCAGGCTTTCGGCCTTCTGCTCCTCCCGGTCGGTAAAATCCAGCTTGTCCAGCTTGGTCACGCCGTCCACCAGCGTGGCCACTTCCTCGCCGAACTCCGCGCGGATGGTGTCCAGCGATACGCACTGGCAGTCCTCCACCGTGTCGTGCAGCAGGCCCGCCGCAATCGTCGGCGCGTCGATCATCAGATCGGTCAGGATGCTCGCGACCGATACGGGGTGGATAAAGTACGGCTCGCCGCTCTTGCGCGTCTGCCCGGCATGGGCTTTTTCGGCGAACTCGTACGCTTTTTTCACGATCAGGTAGCTGTCCCCGGGGTGCTGTTTCTGCACGCGGGCCAGCATTTTTTCCATGGGCATACATTCGTTGGTGATATACGTTAACATGCCGGTCCCTCCCTTACAAAGCGGGGCGCGCCGCCGCGGCGAGCGCGCGAACCGCGCCGAGCGCCGGGCTGTCGGACAGCGTACGTTTACCGGTTTCGCAGAACCGATAGTGGAACGGGTTTTCCGAAAAATCAATCAACCCCAGTTGGGAAAAGGCCAGCAATCCCAAAAGCGTCTGCGCCTCGCCAAGCGCCGCTTCCCGCGCCGTTTGGGCCAGGCTTGCGAACGCCGACCGGCGAAGCAGACGATACAGCGTCCGATAGGCGGGGTCTCCCGCGTCCAGCGTCTGCGCCATTCTGCCCAGCGCCCGCGAAGGCGCGGCCGTGTATGTCGCCGTATCCGGCAGCAGATCGCGCCAGTACGTCGCGCTGTTTGGGGTAAGCGATCCGTCCAGCAGCACGACGGTTTTCCAGCGGCCCCTCACCGCCTGTGGTTCCGGCTGCGTCAGCAGGGTGTGAAAACACCGGGGATCGTCCGGCGCGCCGCGCGCCCAGTCCGTCCGGTCGCCGTACGCGGCCAGAAAGCGCGCTGCCGTTTCCCGTGTGTAAGCGATCAACAATGTGCCCTGCCGCCCGGCCAGCAGCGTTTCCATCTCCGCCGGTTCTCCGGCTTGCGAAACGAAAGAGCCGAAGGCGGCCTGATCCGGCAGGGGCGGTTCCGCGCCGGTCTGTTCCGGCGGTTCCGCAACCTGTGCCGGTATCGCTGCGGAAAACGAGGTGTTTTCCGACGGGCTTTGCTGCGGCGTTTCCATCGCCTGCGCCGCCGGAAGGGTAGCCTTCATCATTTCTGCATCGGGCAGGCCGTTTCCTGCCGCCGGGGTGGGAAACACGGCCAGTTCCGCGCGCAGTGCCGCCAGCAGCGCGTTATCCCACGCGGACTGCCCTTCGGTTGCCAGCGCGTCCGCCAAAGCGGGAGCGCAGGGGCGCAGTGCCTGCGCCTGAAATTTAACGGATACATTCCCCCGGTACTCGTCCCGGGCGAGGGTATAGGCCGCGTCCACCGTGTCCGGCAGGGTTGCGGCCTGCGCGCCCATGCCGAATCCCACGCCGGAAAGCAGTTTATCCCCCTGCCGCAGGGTCAGCTGCAGGTGCGCGCCCTGCGCCCCGCAGGCCCGGCGGCGCAGCAGCTGCGCCCCTCCGGTATAAAACACGGGCGCGGGGTTGCCAAGGCCGAAGGGTTCCAACTGCGAAAGCGCGTCCAGCAGCGCGTCGTCCGCGGCGGCAAAAGCAAGCTCCGCGTCGTATTCCTGCGCGGGGATCAGCAGCTCGTCTGTCGCGGTTTCCCGCACGGCCTGTTCCAGCCGGGCGCAAAAGGCGTCGTAGTTTCCCTCCGTCAGCGTTACGCCCGCGGCCATTTCATGCCCGCCATATCGCAAAAGCAGATCGTCGCAGGTTTGCAGGCAGCGCGCGAGGTTGATGCCATGCACCCCGCGCAGGCTGCCGTGCAGCACGCCGTCCTCCCCGCACAGGGCGCATACGGGCACGCCGTAATGCCGGTTCAGCCGCCCGGCCACCAGCCCCACCACCCCGGCGGGCCATGCGTCCCCGCGCACAAACAGCACGCGGTTCTTCACAAAATCGTGCGTTTCGGCCTGCGTTTCCGCCTGCTCGGTCGCCTCGGCCTCCATGCGCTTGCGTTCGGTATTGGCCCTGTCCAACTGCCCGGCCAGCGTTTCCGCCTCGCCGGGGTCGCGGGTCATCAGCAGGCGAACGCTTCGGCTGGCGTCGTCGATACGTCCCGCAGCGTTCAGCCTCGGGGCCAGCTGATACGCGACAGCCTCGGAGGTAAGCGGTTCCCGGCAGCCCGCCGCCCGGATCAGTGCCCGCACGCCCGGGCGCTCGCCCATACGCGGCAGGCCCATCGCCACGATCGCGCGGTTTTCGGACAGCAGGGGCACAATATCCGCCACGGTGGCGATCGCCGCCAGCTCCAGCCACTGCGCGGCGGTTTCCGCCCCCAGCAGCGCCACGGCCATTTTATAGGCTACGCCCGCGCCGCACAGCCGGGGGAAAGGATAGCCGTTCAGCACCGGGTTCACCACCGCGTCCGCCGGGCAGGGGATCAGCCCCGGCTGATGGTGGTCGGTCACGATCACGCGCATGCCCAGTTCCTTCGCGCGCGCCACCTCCGCTGCGTTGGTGATGCCCAGATCCACCGTGACCAGCAGGCGGAAGGACTTGGAAAGTTCCTCGATGGCAGGCAGGTTCAGCCCATACCCTTCCGCGCGCAGGGGCACGTGCGGTTCCGCGGAAATCCCGTACAGGCGCAGGGCCTCGCTGGCAATGGCGGCGGCGCATACGCCGTCCGTGTCGTAATCTCCGTATACCACGGCGGGCCACGCTTCTTCTCTGGCCTGTTTCAGCAGGGCCAGCGCCTCCCCCATACCGGACAGCAGAATCGGGTCGTACAGGTCGGCCATACCGGGGTGCAGAAACGCCTCCGCCTGCGCCGCCGTATCCACCCCGCGTGCAAAAAGCAGTTCCGCCAGCACGCCGTCATAAGGGCGCAGCGCCCGGCGCGCGGTGGGGGTAAAGGGGCGGTCTTCCCGGCGGACGAAACGAAGCATGGCGGTTCTCCTTTCCAGAATACGAATAGCAGTATTCTACCATATTCGCGGGTTCCGCGCAAAGCCGCGGCTTGCCACGCGACGTAGTTTCGGCTACAATAAGGCAAAACATTTCCGCGTCGGTTCCGGCCTGTTGGCTGACCGCGCGGCACAGAAGGTGCGCTGATGAAAAAGAAACTGCCCGCCGGGCGGGTTGGGGCAGCTGTTCTGGCGGCGGCGCTGGCGGCATGGCGCCTGCCGGACGTCGTAACGATGTCGTCCAACCCATGGGTATTCTGGCCGCTGGTCGTCGCCCTGTTTGCGGTGTTCGCCGTGGTATTCCTTATCGCGTTCGCTCTCCGGGACCGGCGGCTGGCATGGATCAGCTATCCCGTCGGTTTTCTGTTCGCGTGCTTTACGGTGCTGGGCAAGCCCATCAGCCAGAACCATGCCCTGCCTACGGGCATGGCGTGGGTTCTGCCGGGTATGCTCCTGTCGGTCGCCGTGTTTACGGCGCTGTTCGGCGCGGTCATCCTGCTTACGTACCGGGCCGCGCTGCGCTGGCTGAGCCGCCCCGCAAAGCCCCCCGCGAAGGAATCGGGCGTCAGCCGCCTGATCGGCAACTGGCTGTTCGCGTTTTTGGTTCTGCTGCTGTGCTGGGCGCCCGTCTGGCTGGCGTTTTATCCCGGCACCTTCCGCTACGACGCGGATACGCAGTTTTATTCCTACATGGACGGAATGCTGACCACCCATCACCCGCTGCTGCACACCCTGCTCATGAGCTGGCTGCTGGACTGGGGCAATACGCTGGATTCCCTCACGCTGGGCGTGGCGATGTACGACGGCCTGCAACTTACGCTTACTGCGGCCATCCTCGCGTACGCCTGCGTATGGCTGCGCAGGCGCGGCGCGCCCACAGCCCTGCGGGTTGCGGTGCTTGCGCTGTTCGCGCTGCTGCCGCTGTATCCGCTGTGGGCGTTCAGCGCCACCAAAGACGTGCTTTTCGGCGGTTTCGTACTGCTGCTGTGCCTGCAGATGGTCGATCTGTGGCGGGACGGCGCGGTCTGGTTCCGCTCGCCGGTACGGGTGGGGCTGTTCGCCCTGACCGCCGTACTCATGATGTTGTTGCGCAACAACGGCGTATACGCCTTCTGCCTGGCGCTGCCCTTCGCGGTGCTTATCGCCAAAGGCCGCCGGGCACGCACCGCCCTGCTGTTCGCCGTCTGCGTCGCGCTTTACCTGGGGGCAAACCAACTGTTGATTACCGCCTGCGACGCGGAGGGCGGCAGCGCCGTGGAAATGCTCTCCATCCCCCTGCAACAGACCATGCGCGCCGCCACGCGAGGAACCGTATCGGAAGACGACCGGGAAAAGCTGTCGGAGCTTTTCTGGGAATACGACGGCGACTGGGCCGACCTGTACACCCCGCTTTGCGCTGATAACGTGAAGTGGAATCTGGATGAGGATGTGTTATCCGCCGACCCCGGCGGCTACCTGGCCCTGTGGGCGAGGGTGGGGCGGCAGAACCCGAAGCTGTATCTGGAAGCGTTTCTGGAGCAGAACCTGCCTTACTTTTACCCCGGCGCGAAAATGGAATATAACATCGTGCTGGGGCAGCTGCCCATGGACCTGTACACGCTGGAGGAACACTCCCTGCTGCCGGGGCTGAAGCCGTTTTATCAGGCTTATGACAAAACGCTTACGGTGTTCGGCCTGCCGGGTACGCAATTTTTATCCGACAACGCGGTGATGGTCTGGCTTACCCTGTTGCTGACGGGCTTCGCGCTGTACCGCAAACAGCGGGGCACGGTCATCGCGGCGCTGTTTCTGCTGGCCATCTGGTGCACCTGCCTGATGGGCCCGATTGCCGTGATGCGCTATCTGCTGGGCTTCTTCTATACCACGCCGGTACTGCTCGCCGCTGCCTTCGCCCGCTTCCCGCGCGAAAAGGCCGCGGCCCGGCGTAACGCCCTGCCAATCTCCCCGTCCGCCCAAAAAGAAGCGGCTTAACCGTTTCCAACGCGGGCAGGCACCCGCTCCCGGCACATTCAAAACGGGCCTTTCGACGCATCAGCGCCGGAACGGCCCGCCTTTTCATTATATTCTTATCCT
>DAOPZG010000167.1:0-5146 GCA_035353235.1 Candidatus Limiplasma sp. | reverse complement strand
GCAGTATTGGGCCATCCAGTCCTCCATCTGCGCTGTCCCTCGGAACGTCACGACGTTCTCCATCCCAGGCACCGCGCCCTCGCAGATAATCTCTGCCCGGTGCGTTTCCAATCGGCGGATCCTCTGGTAAAACGGGCATATCGCCCGGACACTTCGCGGTTCATTGGCCATCGGCACCGCCCCCTGAATTGACGGGCATCTTAATGCCGAACATCTGCTCCATCATCCTACGGGTCTGGTTGTGTGCCGCTTCAACCTGATCCTGTAGCACCTGTTTCTGTACGTTGTCCCTGATGGATTTTACCGATTCAGGCATCGGCTTTTCCTCTGCCGGTTGCGTTGCGGGGGTTTCTTCAGGTTTGTCCGATGCCGGCAGGAAGGCCCTGTCCATCGAAAAGGCATCACCAGCAATCTTGTATACGCGCTGCACACTCTCCGGGAGCTTATTAATCTCTCGAACATAACCAGCTCGTGCACGGTAGCTGCGCATGAAGTTGCTGCTTACCACGCTGTTCAGCGTTTCAACGTCCGTTTGCGACCAGTCCCGGAGTTGGGCTGGGGAACCTACCGAGCGTTGTACTTCAGGCGGAAGCTTTGCAAATGCTTGTTCTGCTCCTTTGCCCCCCTCAAAGGCGCCGTTCCTGTACACGCGAGATTGTGGCCCGCCTCCTGAGTTCCTCAATGCAGCCGCTACGAGTGCCCACGCTTTGGCTTCGTCTATCTCGTTTGCAGGGTTCATTTGAGCCAGTTTTTCTTTGATCTGGCCTATGGATGGTGGAAAGCCTTTCGTATCGCACGCTACAAAGGCGAATACAGCGGCCTCAACTTGCGGGTATTCTTCCGTAGTGAACATCCTCGCCCAAATCTCCGCTGTTGCCTCCGGCGTACGCCCGTCCATGAAGTGCGGATAGGTTTCCTGTATCAGTGCGAGGATCTTCGCAGTCTGCTGCCTGTCCATGCTATCCCTCCTTTGCCATGTCAACGAACGGGTTATAATGCGCTTTGCCGGGAGGGGCCGCGCGTGCGTTGACCGAGTTAATATCCCTGCGCGCCCAATTACGCAAGGCGGCGTGCCAGTCCTTCATAGGGGTTCTCCCTACATGCCAGCCGTTAGAGGTGTAGTGATCCACGAACGCCTGAACGTCCGTTACAATTCCGGCCTGTTTACAGAACTCGGTGGCTTCATCGGCCGTGGGGGGTGTGAACCGCGAAGCGGGTTTCTCCGTCCCCGTATCTACGTTATTACCCTTCTTTCCTTCTTCCCTTATTCCCTTATTACGATGTTGTCGGTCGCCTGTCGGTCGCTTGTCGGTCGCTTGTCGGTCGCTTGTCAATTCGCTTGTCGGTCGCTTGTCGTTTGGTTCATCTGGTGACTGGTATTTTGCCCAATTTACAACGGTTATAACGCTGTATCCGTTTGTCGATTCGCTTGTCACTTCGCCTGTCGTTTTTAGGTGATTTAGTGATGTGCGAACAGACCTTACCGACATGCCGGTTTTCTTTGAAAGGCTTGTAATGCTCGTTACGATCTGCCCGGGGAGAATCTCCCGGCCACGCCAACGCTTTGGCGCGAAGCTCACTCCAAGAAGCAGATGGATAAAGACGGATAGCGTGTTTGGATCGTCAGACCATTCCCAATCCAACATGCTCCTGTACACCCGAATGAATCCGTTCATATGCCCTCCGCTTTCAGCCTGTGCGCCTCACAGAGCGTTTTATCCATTGGGATACCGTTTATATGGTACAGTCCGTCAAAGGAGCACTGGCCCTTCTGGTGTGCTTCCTCGTGGTGCTTCCGGCAAAGGCTCTCGGCTCTCATACCAATGTGTGAAATCTCGCGCCGGTTGCGGCCCATGCCCACGGTGTCTACATGGTGCAGGTCTGCTTTTTTACCACAGATTGCGCACCGTTTATATTTGATGCAAGCGTACAGGTACCGTTCAATATCTTCCGCTCGGGCGATCAGCCGATCGCTGCACGGTATCCCATGCTCTACGCACAGGTCAATCAACCATCCCAAAAAGTCACGGGCCGTCGTCACGTCCACGCACGCGGGGGACAATGGGGACAGGGAGAAGAAAGGCGTTTCTGTGAGCTTGCAGTAATTCCACGTCAACCAGTATCGAAGTTCCTCGCTGTCGGTTAGGTCCATCAGGTACTGCACCTGCAGCTCTGCCAGAACCTTTTCCCGTACACTTGTTTTGTAAGCGTATCCGTCGCAGAATTCCGCGATGTCATGCACCGTGGCGAAGATGGCATTCCGCTGCTTTGGGGTTATCAATCGGCTGTCCGTAAGAACAATCTGAACCTGCTCGTACTTACGAAGTGCGAAACGCTCCCAGTTGTCATAGGAGGCTTCTGCGCGAATGCCGAAGTTAGGCCCTATATCCGTAATGTGCCCGATCAGAATTTCATTCATCCAACCGCCTCCTTACTAGGTTCCTCCGGCTGCCGTGCTCCACCGAGAACGAAGCGCCGCAGGTTGTTGGCACATCCGCAGTCCAAGAAATTTCATATTCCTATCGCCTCGTTTTCAGCTCTGAACGGTTGTTTCTGGATCGGCGGGCGGGAGTTGAACCCGCGACCTTGCGAGCGGATTGGTTACCGCCCGGTGCTCTGCCGTTGAGCTACCGCCGCATAAGCGCCGCTCGTGCGGCGCATAGCTGTTAAACAATTTCCCAATCTTCCGCAAGAATATCGCTTTGGCTTGCTACCCACATTTGATGGGTGCCATCAGCACACCGCATCTGCAGGTAAGGACGGCACTTGAACAGATCGCCTTCTTTGTAGCCAAAGGCTTCGGCTGTCTGCTTGTTGCAGGGAATCCCATCTGGGTATCCCTTTTGATACACAATAAACATGCCTTTACCGTTCCAGCCCGCGCGGCTGATCCGGAAACCTTTCTTTACAAGGTTAATGGCATTCCCGAAATTAAGGTTCGTGTTCGACATCATTTCACAATCTTTAGACATAACTGATCTCCTCTCAATATCCCCGGGGGGCGGTTTCCCGCCCCCGGATTTGAACGTTAATTGAACGTTACGCGATTACGACAACAGGACGTGCTTCTTTGAAAGCAGTGATTCGAGCGTTGATGTAGTTTCCGATGCTGTGGATCGACGTTGCAAAGCAGTTTAGTTTCCATTGTTTTCACCTCCCTTCTCAGGCGTGTCCGAATCATCAATTTCAACGTTCCCGACCCCTAGGGCAGAGCAAAGAACAGCAATGCGCGCGCATGTCAATAGCGTCTCGTTATGCTGCATTGCATGGATAATCTCGTGCTCGCCCATGTCATGAAAGAAAACACAAAGGTCTTTTGCCTTCTGGGACGCTGTATCATGGCAAGTGATCAGCAAGAATCCGTTACAATCGCTGTAAAATTCCTTGACGTGTTCTTCAAACTTATCTGCATTTTCTTTGGAAAGATCGTTCTCGGGATTGATCGACACCGTTACCTTGTAATTATTCATGTGTAGCATCCTTTCAGTATTTTTTAGAATGGGTCTAATTCAAGGGGAATGTTCATGCCGGCAGAAGCAACCTCTACGGGCTTTCCTGTGGCCTCCTGTATGGCTTTCTTTGCCGCCTCCGGGTTGAGCCGTTGGGAGCTTCCATGACATAACACGATTTGTTTGCACGTCCGCAAGTCGTTTGCCGCGAATACCGCTTTTAGTTTGCTCACGCTCATGTGACTGTGAGGCAAGCGCTCAACAACCATTGGCGGAGATCCATCCAGCATCTCATCCATGTAGTTACACTCGATCAGCCAGTAATGGATGCCTGGGAACGTGTTGTGCAGCGTGCAGGTGTCCGTGATGTAAACCATGCGTTCACTGGTTCGGTTGTTAGTGATGATCCAGCCGTGGTTTGGGCAATCCGTTCCGTTTGGGTTGCAATGCTCCACTTTGAAGGATAACGCCTTGAACTGCCCGAGAGTAAACGCGCCGCTGGAAGTCTGCATGAACGGTACGGCTTGCTGTGTTTCGATTGCTCCGTAGAACTTTACCCCGCGCTGGTTCAGCTTTTCGGCCCCTTTGATGTGGTCAAGGTGCTTGTGCGTAATCAAGCACCCGACCACATCCGGGGTTCTGAATCTGATCGCTTGCAGTATCTTATCGGCGGGGATTCCCGCGTCCAGCAACAGGATTTTCCCGTTGTCATGCAAGGCGTAGCAGTTACCACTACTCCCGGTGGCGACTACCTGCAGGTTCAAAACGGCTCGCCGTCTTTTCCTGTGCTCGCGTCCACGTGCGCGTCCTCCGGGGGAAGGTCAATTACCTCGTTCCCCTCCATGGCGGGTGTCTCGCGCGGTTCAGGGGGAATTTCATCGGATTCGGCCTTTGCCAGAGCGGAAACGCAGATCTTCTGCGGGTCGATGATGATCTTGTTCATGGTGCGATGTACGATGGTCTTGTAGGCCATTTCCGCATACCACTCGCCCCAGAATTTATCACCCATCGCCTTGCCTTTGTATTTGTCGATCTCGGCCTTACCCACAGGAACATGAACCGAGGAGCCATCTTCAAAGATGATATGTCCGAAACCACCGCGCAATTCCCCGCGTTCTTCGATAAACGGCGCTCCCAACTCAAAAACATAACCGTCGCATGCGTGATTCATGTCTGCTTTGTGAACTTCGTAGGTATCCTTGCTGTAGACCAGCTCAATGCGGATGTCTTTGATGGGTTTCACGGAGGCGTTCATTTTATAGAACTGCTCTCCCCGGTAGCCGATCCGCAAATCAAGGTCGTACTGCTTTGTCTTGCCGTTAAAGTATGCGATTGGGTAGATGCTTCCGGGAATAAGAGCATCTATACCGAGCTGCATACGGTTTACCGCGTCCATGGCGAGCTTCCGCATGTTGATGTTCTCCCAAACGATAGGAAGGTTCCCTTCCTTGCGATGCGCATCCAGTTCAATAATCGCCGCGTCGATCTTGACAAACAGGTGCTGTGCAAGCTGTTTGTCGTATGCTGACATCTGCAGGTTTCCAACCTCTGCGCTGAACTGGCGCTCGACGGCAAGGGTAAACCGTTCACCACCGGTCGGTTTGCGCTCTGTGATGTTGGTTGTGTTAGAATCTGTTTTAACTGGCATTTTGCTCCTCCTCAAATAAGCATGTAGGTCAAATTCGGTTCGTCGGTTA
>DAOPZG010000166.1:0-5167 GCA_035353235.1 Candidatus Limiplasma sp. | reverse complement strand
CCCGGCAGGCGCACGACCCGGAGAAATAAAGTGAAAAAGGAGCCCGGCGCACGTTACCCGTGCCGGGCTCCTTTTGTTGTAACGATTCCCGCAATTCTCTATGATTCAAATCCATCATGTGTCATCATTCGAGAACGATTGTACCGCGTTCCCCTTTGCCGGGCACGCCCGGCGCTTTCGCCAACCCCAGCAATGGAAAGACCATGGCAACGATCGGCAGGAAATAGCGGAAATAATCGTTCACCGGCGAAAGGATACACACCCCAAGGCTTAACAGCGCGGGCACGAAGGCCGCCATTTCGCGCCCCCGCCTGCGGCGCAGCAGCGAGAATGCCGCCGCGACCAACAGCCACGTATAGGTGGGGCAGAACAGCGCAAGCTCCAGCACCGGCACGCGCCGCCAGCCCCGGGCATAGGCCGCCAGCAGGGTACGGGCCTTTTCCAGCGCCGCAATCTGCGTGGTGTGCAGGTACAGCGGATTGTCGCCCAGATCATAGGTTTCAAATACGAAGCGAATGCCGCCCTGATAGTGGTAGGTGCGTGCCGAATCAATCTTCGGGGTAAAGGCGTAGTAGCCGCTGCCGCCCGCCACGAAAGCCTCCAGACTGGTCAGCGGATATTCGCCAAGCATCGAAAGCCACGTTTTGCGGTAGCGGGCCAGCGCGGCGGTTTCCGCCTCGCGCCCCTGCCCGTACTGCCGGAAAGTATACTTGACCGGGTCGGAAATATTCGTCTCATACAGGCCGGGCAGCGCCGCCGCGTCCAGCACGCGGTCAATTTCCGCCACTTCCTGCGGGGAAACGGTATCGGCGTGATCACGCAGGATGCGCGCGCTTTGCTGAAAACACACCGAGTAAATCCCGGATGCCGTTTCGTCCTGGATGCCCAACGCGGGCACCAGCCCGTTGTTAAAACCAAATACCAGCGCCAGCGCCACAGCCAGCGCCCCCCCGGCAGTCCACCGCGAACGCCCGCGAAAGCCGAACGCCACGGCGATGACCGCCGACCCCAGCACCACGTACAGCCCGTTGCTGCGCAGCAGGCAGGCCAGCAGTGCGAAAACCGCGTAAGCGGCAAGCCCTTTCGCCTTCGGCGCGCCAAAGCGGATCATCTCCGCCGTGCGCACGGTAAACAGCAGCAGCGCCGCCGTATACAGCGTATCCTTCCCTACTGCCTGCGCAAAGGAAGCAAACAGGGGCGTCAGCCCGAAAAACGCAAGCGCCGCCACACGCCAGCCACGGGGCAGGCCCAGCCGCCGCAAAAAGCGCAGCGTATCCGCAAGGGCGTAGGCCAGAAAGATCGTTTGCATCAGCGTAAACAGGAACGCGCCCAGGTTATCGCTGCCAAAGAGTCGGCCCAGCCCCACGCACCCGCCGAAAAGCCAGGTGGTCAGCATCGGGTGCCAGGTGGAAAGCGCCCGCAGGCCATACAGCCCGCCCAGCATCTCTCCCATGTCCCAGATGACAGTGCCGGGATAAAAAGCCAGCAGGTACGGCGACCAGCAAACCAGCAGGAAAAGAATTGCCGCCAGTGTGGGCTGTTTGCGCCGCCACGCCGTAATGCGCGGAAAGCGCCGGTTCAGCGTATCCAGCCAGCCGGTTTTGCCTGCGGAAATTGCGCTTGCAGGCGCGCGCTCCAGCCAGCCGCATACCAGCGCGATACCCGCCGTCATCACGGCGCTTTGCCCAAAGATGCACAGCGCGGCACCCACCCACGCAGCGGCGCTGTTCAGGAACGACCACGTGTCATAAGCAAAAAGCGTTGTTGCAAAGTAATTTACTGTGCCAAACAACAGGCCCAGTCCCGCCATGCCCGCCGTGACCCGCGCGTTATCCGGGCGCGTCGCCAGCCAGTACAGGGCGGAAAGCAGCAATGCGTACAACACCCAGACCGGGCTGAACGCCAAAAGCGGCGGATCGCTGATACCCACATATCCAACGGGAGAAAGCGTAAACGCGGCCATGGAAAGAACGCCTGCCAGCAAACAGCCCGGCAGGCGGAAAACGAGGGGAATATGTCGGCGCTCAGTCATGGGGATCACTCCATCCGGTTACGGTCGCGCAGCAGCCGGAGCATGTTCAGGTTCACTTCAAACAGCTGCCGGTGTTTCTTGGCCACGGTATCCAAAATCAACCCGCACACCAGCATCAGGATGGCGAGCGTCATCAGTACGCCGGAAACAATCAGCGTGGGGAAGCGCGGCACCAGCCCCGTGCGGAAGTATTCCATCAGCACGGGGATGAACATGCCCACGCCCACCAGCCCGAAAAGCGCCGTAAACAGGCCAAAGAACGAGAGCGGGCGATATTCCTTGTACAGCCGCGCCACGGTGCGCAGCACGCGCAGGCCGTCGCTGTAGGTGTTCAGTTTGCTGGGGTTATCGGCGGAGCGGTCGCGGTACTCCACCGGCACGCTGATAATGGACAGGTTCTTGTCCAGCGCGTGGATGCTCATTTCGGTTTCGATTTCAAAGCCCTTCGACAGCACCGGGAAGGATTTGACAAACTGGTAGCTGAAAGCGCGGTAGCCGGTCATCAGGTCGGAAATGTTGCCGTGAAAAATCCGGTTGACCATGCCGCGCACCATGCGGTTGCCCGTGTTGTGGAAGGGGCGCTTGTTCTGCGTAAAGTAGGTGGAGCTCAGCCGGTCGCCCACCACCATGTCAGCCTTCTGCTCCAGCACCAGGTCCACCATCGCGCGGGCGTTTTCCGCCGGGTAGGTGTCGTCGCCGTCGATCATCAGGTACGCGTCGGCATCGATTTCCCGAAACATGGTGCGGATCACGTTGCCCTTGCCCTGTCGGCGCTCGTAACGCACCGTCGCCCCCGCCGCGCGGGCGATTTCGTCCGTGCCGTCGGTGGAATTGTTGTCGTATACAAAAATATCCGCCTCCGGCAGCGCGGCGCGGTAATCCGTAACCACCTTCTCGATGGATTTCGCCTCATTGTAACAGGGGATCAGCACGGCAATCTTCATGAGCGATGCGGCGCCTCCACAAGCGGTTTTTCCGTTATTTCATCAGCCACAGAATACCATGCGGTATCCGGTTTGTCAAACGCGGGGCTTACTAGCGTTTCAAATCACGAATTGAAATCGTATTGACGGGTGGGCTTTGCCGCGGTACAATGCCACCCAACAGAAGGAGGCGTTCTCATGAAAACCATCGGCCTGATCGGCGGCATGAGTTGGGAAAGCACGGTCACCTATTACCAGATTCTCAATCAGCGGATCAACGCCGCGCTGGGCGGCTACCACAGCGCGAAACTGCTGCTGTACAACGTGGACTTTGCCGAGGTGGAGGCTCCGCAGCGCGCCGGGGACTGGGCCCGCGTGGGCGCGCTGCTGGCGGACGCGGCGCAGCGGTTGGAGCGCGGCGGCGCGGATTTTGTGCTGCTTTGCACCAACACCATGCACGTTGCCGCCCCGCAGATTGAGGCGGCCATCCGCGTACCGTTTATCCACATCGCGGACGCGACCGCCGAGGCGCTTGCGGAAAAGGGCGTGAAGCGCGCGGCGCTGCTGGGCACACGCCCCACCATGGAGCAGGATTTTTTCCGGGATCGCCTCGCTACACGCGGAATCACCGCGGACATCCCCACGCCGGAGGAGCGGGCCATGCTCCACCGCGTGATCTTTGACGAGCTGTGCTTCGGCAGGTTTCTGCCGGAAAGCAAAGCCGCCTATCTGCGGGTGATCGAGCGCATGGCAGGCGCGGGCGCGGAAGCGGCCATATTGGGCTGTACGGAAATCGGCATGCTGGTGTCCCAGAAAGATACGCGGGTACCGCTTTTCGACACCACCGTGGTGCATGCCGAAAAAGCCGCCCGGCTGGCGCTGGAATAACCGGCATACAACAATCATACAACAGCTCACAACGCAGATGGCCTTTGTAAGCATATAATACTATTTCAATAATATAGACCGCCCCGGATCGGCGTAAGCCGCGAGGCGGTCTGTTGATATGATAGCGGTAATAAATTATTGCCGGTTGCTGGCCCAGTGCGCCTGCTCGATGGCCAGGTCGCGGTGGGTCACGCTCACGTGCTGGCCCAGCGCCTTCAGCTGCTCGCACAGGGATTCCGCGATGGCCACGCTGCGATGCGCGCCGCCGGTGCAGCCGATGGCGATCACCAGCCGGTGCTTGCCCTCGTTCACATAATTGGGCAGCAGGAAGGTGAGCATATCCATGCACTTTGAAAGAAACGTCTGCGTCACGGGATGGTTCAGCACAAAATCCTTCACGTCCTGATCCAGCCCGGTATGATGCCCCAACTCCGGAATGTAGAAGGGGTTGGGCAGAAAACGCACGTCAAAAACCAGATCCCCGTCGCGGGGGATGCCGCGCTTAAACCCGAAGCTTAATAGCTCAATGCGTAAAATCGGCTCGTTGCCCGCCTGCATCACAATATCGCGCAGTTTCGTCTGCAATGCGCTGATCTTCAGCTCGCTGGTGTCGATCACGTGGTTGGCGGTTTCGCGCAGGGGTTGCAGGCGGCCACGCTCGGCGGCGATGGCTTCTTCCAGGCTCATCCCTTCGCTGGCCAGCGGGTGGTCGCGGCGCGACTCTTTATACCGGTTCACCAGCATCGCGTCGTGCGCCTCGATAAACAGCGTGTCGATCACGAAGCCCACGCTTCGGGCCTCGTCGATCATCTTTACGACCGCCTTGGCGTCGAAAAACTCGCCGGAGCGGATATCCACGGCGATCGCCACCAGCGGACGGCTGATGTTGGAAGCTTTGCATGCTTCCATAAAGCGAACCAGCATCATGGGCGGCAGGTTGTCCACGCACAACGCACCCAAATCCTCCAGCGTACGGATCGCGACGGTTTTTCCGGCGCCGCTTAGCCCGGTAACGATTAGAAACTGCACAGGCAACCCTCCTTTTATCATTCAGGTATGGGCCTACGCGCCCGTCGGCGACTCTTCCTCGCCCACCACGCGCACTTCCGGCTCCAGCCGTACGCCCGTTTTTTCGTATACGATCTGCTGCACCCTGCACATCAGCGCCAGATAATCCGCTGCGGTGCCGTTTTCGTCGTTGACGAGGAAGCCCGCGTGCAGGGTGCTGACGCTCACGCCGCCCACGCGCAGGCCCTTCAGCCCGCACTGCTCAATCAGCGTGCCCGCAAACTGCCCCGGCGGCCGCTTGAAGGTGCTGCCGCAG
>DAOPZG010000165.1:0-5335 GCA_035353235.1 Candidatus Limiplasma sp. | reverse complement strand
ATCGCCAGCTCGCGCGTCGGCGTTAAAATCAGGGCGCGGGGTTTACGTTCGCTGTCCGGCTTTTCGGCAGCGAGGCGCTGTAAAATTGGCAGGGCGAACGCAGCGGTTTTGCCCGTGCCGGTTTGCGCGCATCCCAGCACATCTTTGCCGTCCAACACCAGCGGGATCGTTTGCCACTGGATGGGCGTAGGTTCTTCGTAGCCCGCCTCCTGCGTCGCTTTGATAAGCGTGGCGGACAACGGCAGATCGGTAAAATTCATTCCAACATCCTTTCCATATTTGTGTGGTTTCCAGGTCAAATGCCCAGACTCACACGGAACATTTATTATACCATAATGCACAACAAAAAGCAAAAAGCAAATCTTGCCTGTATCTTTCTTTTACCCAGCAGACAGGGCGATGTATACCTTGACGCCGCCTTCCCCGTCCGGCGCCATGACATGCGAATGCATCGTAAAGAATGAAGCTGCGTATGGATGGCATTTCTGGCGCTGATCAGACCGTTTTCTCCCCATTCTCAACAACCTCTTTACAAATGGATATAAATGGTATTATTGTATAGCTGTAACAAAATGTTGCCAATTGTAAACCATCCCCTTTCTGCGTTTTAAAGGGAGGATTCACAATTAGGATGTTGAATGGTAACCTTCTGACGAAACGCTTGCGCTTCGTGTAGCATGGCTTGGGAGGATAAACGATGAAAACCATATTTCGAGCACTGCTGCTTTTTGTGATGCTTCTGGCACTGGCTTTTCTGCTGCCCAGCGCGGCTCCGCTGTCCGCCGCTTTTGCGGAAACGGTACTGGCGCCGCTGCCCATCGACAATTCCGCCGGACCCAAACCGGCGGAGGATCATTACCTGGCGGATGGCTCCGGTTATCAGGATGATAGCCTGACGGTTAAAATCGAGCAGATTCGTCAATATGATACCAACATCATGGTGGCGCATATCCAGATCAGGGACGCATCCCAGATGCGAACGGCAATGGCTGGTTCCTTTGGTTCCACACGCGATATTCCCGCGGCGAAACTGGCGGAGCGGTATCACGCTGTATTTGCAATGAACGGCGACTATTTCAATTTTTGCAGCGTTGGTTACATTGTGCGGCAGGGAAAACTGTATCGTAATAATCCCAAAGAGGGAAGCGATGTGCTGCTGATCGACGATCACGGTGATTTCCATATTGTTCAGGATGCGACCTCGGAGAAGATCGCGGCCTTTACCGGAACTGTCGTCAACTCCTTCAGTTTCGGACCCGCGCTGGTCGTGGACGGCGTGGCGCAGTCGGTAACGAAAAACAACCATATTGCTTCCAGTGATGCGACACAGCGGATGATCATCGCGCAGACAGGGCCGCTTTCCTATTTGTGCGTAGCGACGGAGGGGCCGGAAAACACCGGCTCCGTTGGGTTGACGCTGGATCAGGCAGCGCAGCTGATGCAAAGCCTGGGGTGCGAGAACGCTTATAATCTGGATGGCGGAGGGTCTTCCACCATGGTGATGGACAACCAGAAGATCAACGCGCTGAGCACGCACAAGGTGCGCAATATCTGGGATATCCTGTACTTCGCTACGCTGGTACAGCCTGCGCAATAAGCCGTTTACAGGGAAAGAGGAGAAGGGCATTGAATGAGCCGACGGCGTTGGGGTCGATTTTCGGCATTGCGTTTTATCCGTATGGGATATGCGTGGCGCTTGCTGGAGGAATCGGCTGTCTGATCTTCATCAGGATATGGAATAAGGATCAAAACAGCGCGGAGGATGGTTTCCTCTTTTTATGTTACGCGGTTGTTTGTTGCCTTCTGCTGTCCCGTGCCGGGTATTGTGCTGTTCAAGCAGGTTTTTTGTCAGTGGATTATTCCCCCGGATTTATCTGGCAGATGCAGCTGGGGGGATACTCGCTGCTGGGGTCAATCGCCGGCCTGTTGGCGGCGGCTTGGCTCTTCAGCCGGATGAAACGCCATAAACAATCCTTTGCCACCCTGCTGGACAGGGTTGCGCCTGCCGCACTGCTTGTGCTTGCGGGAGAGCGGCTGGCGGAGTGTCTGACGCTGGAGGGAATCGGCGGGTATGTGGATAACCAGTCACTGCAATGGTTTCCGCTGGCGGTGCAGGATTGTTATGGCGATTTTGTGATCCCTGTTTTCTTTTGGGAAGCGCTTGCGGCGCTGGTGATTGCCGTCGGTCTTCTGTTATGGATGCGCAAGGGCAGGCGCGGGGATATCGCGCTGACAGCTGTGCTGTTTCTGGGCCTTACGCAGATCCTGTTGGAAAGCCTGCGGGAAGATAACTATCTGCGCTTCGGGTTTGTGCGGGTCAACCAACTGCTGGGTATCGGAATGGCGCTTTTTGCTGAAATCCTGTGGCTGATCCGATTAAAACCGCATGCCTGGCCAGCGGCAGGGGTCTGTACAGTGCTCATGGGCTGTACGGCGTTTCTTGCCTGGAGTGAATATGCGTTGGACAAGACATCGTATTCCAACCTGACACTCTATTTTGGAATGGGCGTGACGCTGACCCTGCTGGCGTTTATGGGAATCGTGCTTCGGAACCGCTATCCGGTTGTGGAGGAGGAGAAGTCGTTTGCAAAGGGTTAAGAACCTTTTACTCTGTACGCTGGCCGTCTTGTTTTTTTGCGGCGGGGCTCGTGCGGAGAAACAGATTGTACTTACTTTCGTTGGGGATTGCACCGTGGGCTGCGAAGAGACGATGCGATATTCGGACGAGTCGTTCGCCGCATACGCCCAACGTGAGGGATACGGTTACTTTCTGGCAAAAGTGAAAACTTTCTTTGAACAGGATGACCTTACGGTTGGCAATTTTGAAGGTGTCCTGAAGGATACGCCATATGGAGCGGTCAACAAGCGGTATTGTTTCCGCGGGCAGCCGGATTATACGCAAATCCTTACCCTTGGCAGCGTGGAGGCGGTGAACCTTGCTAATAATCACTCCGGCGATTACGGTAATAAGGGCCGGCAAACAACGCTGGACGCTCTGAACGCGGCCGGAATCGCGAGCTTTGGCAATGGAAACTACTACCTGTATGAGAAAGACGGTATCAAAATCGCCTTTTGCGGCTTCTGGGGCGTGGGTTTTAACAAACGGGCTGATATGGCCGCACAGGTACGCGCGTTAAAAGCAGAGGGCGCGAATGCGGTGATATGCTCCCTGCACTTTGGCGAGGAATACGCAACCTATCACAACAGTACGCAGACGAAGGTGGCGCACGCGATGATTGACGCGGGCGCAGACCTTGTGGTAGGGCACCATCCCCATGTGGTGCAGGGGATGGAGGAGTATCAGAACCGTTCTATATTTTACAGCATCGGGAATTTTCTGTTTGGAGGGAACGCCGCCGTGCGTGCCAACGAAAGTCTGGTACCGCGCGTTACCCTGCGCTTTACCGATGACGGGCAGTATCTTGGACAGCAAGTTACGCTATACCCGGCAAACATTTCAGGGGACCCGGAACGGAACGACTATCAGCCCCGCCTGGTTACCGGCGATGCAGCCGATGCCGTCTATGCCCGATTGGATAAGGACAGTGCCGCGCTGGAAACGGACTATACGCAGACGGACGAATGCAGAACCTATCCGTTTCTGGCCGCGGAACCGAGCGCGGAGGCCGCTCGATGAGGCGGGCCGCGATTACGGCTTTTCTGCTGGCCGTGGTTTTTTCAATGCTGCTTCTGCTGCCTGCTGTGGCAGAGGAAATGCCGAGGGGTTATGCCAAGGGTCAAGGCTATCAGTATTTTCAGTTTGGTTCTTATCCGCAGGGAAAAAAGGGAGAAACAGCGCCGCTGCTCTGGCGTGCGCTGCAAGTAGAAGATAATAAAATCCTGATGATGACCGAGTATGTGATTGACGAACAACAGGTGATATTTGAAACGGATCAAACGATCATTAAACAGCATACGTACCGTCGGATCAGCAATTTCGCCCAGAGCGATCTTTGCAGGTGGATGAACAAAACCATGCTTTCGGCTGTGATGGGGGAGAGCGGCTTGAATCAGGCGCTGGTCAACGGTGAATACGGCAAGCTGACTCTTCTGACGGATGACCAGATGTTGCGAGCCGATTATGGATTCAGTGCCGCGCGTTATGGTGTGAACCCCACCCACCAGGCGGAAGCGACGGCCTATGCTGTGAGCCGGGGCGTCTATCGGGACGTAACCGGATTTTCCCCCTACTGGGTAGCGAACGTAAAAGCGGCGGAGGGGTATAAACTGCAAATCGTCGGTTATAACGGGCACCTGAGTTATGGCGCTTACACAAGAACCGACATTGGGATTCGGCCTGCGCTGGTACTGGATTTGGGCAAAGTGAGTATTACCGCAGGGGATGGAAGCGAGAAAGCGCCCTTTCAGATCAGCCTGAAAACAGAAACAGACAATACGACGAACAGCGAATTGCCATCCGCAACAGTCGTCGCTCCGAAGACGACCGTTACGTCCGGCGCCGCGATGGATACGCCCGCCGCGACAGATGACGAAAACACTTTGAACAGCGGAACAGCCATCGCAACGGATACGCAAACAACGGCTGCATCGGCGACGCCTTCCCCGACAACCGAAAAGACGGCGGTTACGATTGCAGGCAAAACAGCGGGGACGACGGCAACCCTGTCATTACTTGGCGATTGCAGCATCGGGGATGCATATCGAGTGCGAAAGAAAGTGGCCAGTCTGACCAGTGTAATTACCGAGAAGGGAATGGCGTGGCCCTTCGCACAGGTGAGCGAAATCCTGAAAACCGATGATCTGACCGCTGCAAACCTGGAAGTGTGTCTGACCGACAGTACAAAACCGATTGATATTCTGTATCCGATGATTGCTCCGCCGGAAAACGCAGAGGTGCTTGCGCAGGGTGGCGTAGAGATTGTAAACACGGTCAACAACCATTGCTTTGATTTTGGTGCGCAGGGGTATGACGATACACTGACGTCACTGGACAGTACGAACATCCTGCATTTTGGCACCGCGATCCGCGGAGGTAAAGCCTACTCCGATCTTACCTCCGTTGTGGAGGTAAAGGGCATCCGCTTCGGATTCATCGGGTTCAGCTATCCGCAACCCAAAACACTGGATGCCATCGGAGAAAGAATAAAAACTCTGCGGGCCGAAGGCTGCGATGTGGTAGTTGTCAGTCTTCATTGGGGCCGGGAAACCTTCGTTACGCCCAGCGCATGGCAAACCGAGTATGCGCGCGAAGTGATCGACCTGGGAGCGGACGTAGTGTGGGGGCATCATCCGCATGTGTTACAACCAATCCAGTTTTATCACGGGAAACCGGTCCTCTTCAGCACTGGGAATTTCGTGTTTGCGACCATGAGCG
>DAOPZG010000164.1:0-5343 GCA_035353235.1 Candidatus Limiplasma sp. | reverse complement strand
AAGATTCCCGCCATTGAATTGGGCAAGGGCGCGGCGGTCAAATTCATGGACCGCAGCATGATCGCTACCCCCGTGGTGCGCGACGCGCTTATTTCCGCGGCGGAAAAAGCCAAGGTTCCCTTCCAGCGCGAGGTGCTGCCCTTCGGCGGCACGGACGGCGGCGCCATTCAGCATACCCGGGGCGGCGTGCCGGCGGGCACCCTGTCCATCCCCTGCCGCAACGTCCATTCCCCCTGCGAAGTCATCGACATGCGGGACATGGAAAGCGCGCTGGAGATCCTGAAGGTATTCGTCAACATGGACTTCTGAGAATCCGCAAAAAAGGCGAAGGGAAAATTTCCCTTCGCCTTTTTAATATGCGCGCCGCAGCTTAGGCAATGGCGCGCATGGCCTTTTTGAACTGAACGGAAAAGAGAACCGCCGTAAAACTCACGGCCAGCGCGTCCGCGATAGGCTCGGCCAGATAAACCGCGGTGGTCTGATTGCCCGTGAGGATGGCGGGCATGATGAAGATGAGCGGGATCAGCAGCACAAACTTGCGCATCACGGCCACGATGATGGACTCCCGCGCCTTGCCGAGGGACGTAAACGTCATTTGGCACGCTATCTGAATGCCGAACAGACCCATGCTGGCCATATAAATGCGCAGCGCGTTCTGGGTGAAATCAAGGAGCGCCGCGTCGGGCGTAAACAGAGACGCGAAAAGCCGGGGAAACAGCATCACCAGCGCCCACAAAAGAAGCGAAAAGCCCAGTCCGGCCTTGAGCAGCAGATGGTAGGTCTCCCGGACCCGGCCGGCGTTTTTCGCGCCGTAATTGTAGCTGATGATGGGCTGGGCGCCCTGTCCGAGTCCCTGCAGGGGAAGCATGGCGAACTGCATGACGCTGGTCAGAATGGTCATGGCGCCCACGGCGATATCCCCGCCGTAGCGCAGAAGCGAGGAGTTAAAGCATATCGAAACCACGCTTTCGCTGGATTGCATGACGAAGGTGGAAAGCCCCAGCGCCAGACAGGGGAAAAGAATTTTTTTGTCAAAGCGCAGGTTTTTGCGCCGGATGCGAAGCGCGGTCTTTTTGCCGAAAAGAAAGCAAAGCACCCACGCGCAGGAAGCGGCCTGAGATATAACCGTGGCCAGCGCCGCGCCGCGCACGCCCATATTGAGCGCGAAAATGAAAATCGGGTCGAGAATGATATTGCTCACCGCGCCCAGCAGCACGGAATACATGCCGACCTTGGCAAAGCCCTGCGCGGTGATAAAAGCGTTCATGCCCAGAGTCAGTTCCACAAAAATCGTGCCGATGGCGTAAATGTTCATGTAGCCGACGCTGTAATCGATGGTGTTGGCGCTGGCGCCGAAGGCCAGCAGAAAATCCCTGTTCCAGATCAGCAGCGCCGCCGTGAGCACCGCGGAAATCAGGATCTGCGCCATGAGGCAGTTTCCCAGCGTTTTTTCCGCCCGGGCGTTATCGCCCTGTCCCATAAAGATCGACGCCCGCGGCGCGCCGCCGCTGCCCACCAGCGCCGCGAAAGCCGACACGATCATGATCAGCGGCATGCAGACGCCCACGCCCGTAAGCGCCAGCGACCCTACGCCCTGCCCGATGTAGATGCGGTCCACAATGTTGTAAAGCATGTTGATGATCTGAGCCGCCACCGTGGGGATCGCCAGACGCAAAAGCAGCTTGCCCACCGGTTCGGTCGAAAGAAAGCTTCTGTCCTCGTTCATTCCATTTTCCTCTTCTCCAGCGCGTTTTTCACATTCAGCGATATTTTCTCCAGTACTTTTTCCATAAGAAGCGCCTCCTCCGGGGTAACGCCGCGCAATATCTCCTCCCGGAAAGCCGAATTGGCCCGGGCCGCCGCCTGCGCGGCCTCCCGAGCGCCCGGCAGAATCATCAGGTGCATCACCCGCTTATCCCGCGCGTCCCGGACGCACCCCAGCATTCCTTTCCCCACAAGCTTATCCACCGCCTGCGATACGTTGCCCTTGGACATGCCCCGCAATTCCACGATGTCCGCCGCGGTATCCCGATCCGGATTGTTTTCAAGAAAGCTGATCACGTTATCCTCCACCAGCGAAAGTCCTTCGCCGCAGCTTTCCCGAAGCATTCCGTCATGCAGGCGCTTAATCTGGCTGAGCATGCTTAAAATGCGCGTCGTCTGGGTCATGATCCGATCTCCTTCCCCGCATCCCGCGTGAATAGTTCTTTTTAGAACATTATGATTATACAGGTTTCCCGGATTTTGTCAATAGAAAAACCGCTTCTTTGTAAGAAAGAAGCGGCTGAATCCCTGAATCGCGTCAGGCGGCCTTGTCCTCCAGCGCGTCGGACTGCTCCAGCATCCATTCGATGTACACGCCGTAGGGCAGTAAACTGCGTGCGGAATCCCAGTTTATCGGACAGATTCCAGCGTCCATCCATCCGATGGGCGCTTTTCTTATGCTCTGAAAGCGAGGTGACCCCTAATGATTTGCGTCTACGCTCCGTCCTGCACGGACTTCTCCACGAACGGTTCCGGCCCGGTCTACCCGCAGTCCGCAACCGTTTCTGAAACTCTGAACAGCGAATGGGAGCTGACGCTTACGCACCCCTTGGATGAAGCGGGCAAGTGGCGCAGGCTCGTGGAGGGCTGTATCCTCCGCGCACCCGTGCCCGCCAGCATCACACCCCGCGTCAGCATGAGCATTCAGGGCGAGGACACCCGCACCCAGATCTATCGGGTCAATACCGATGTAGCGGCGGCTTCTGTTCGCGGGGGCACGCTGCGTCTGCGCTCCGGGCCGGGCAACGGATATAAGGTGCTCAAGCAGTACAAGAACGGCACCGAAATGCAGCTCGCCGCAAAGACCAATTCCTCCTGGTATGAGGTGATCCTTCCGGACGGTAAGCGCGGGTATATGTCCACGACCTTTATCGAGTATGTGCGCACGGAAGGTTCCCTGACCGCCGCCGCCCAAAGCGTGAGCGAAGCGCGGCAGCTTCGGGATCAGCCGTTTCGTATTTATCGGGTCGTGCCCGAGCTTGACAAGATCACCGTCTATGCCCGGCATGTGTTCTATGACCTGCTGGACAACATGATCAAAAAGTATGAGCCATCGTCCTCCCAGACAGGAGCGGCGGTGGCTCTTGGCATCTCCGGCCAGTGTCTGTCCGCGCACGACTTTTCCTTCTATTCCGACCTCACCACGACCGCCGAAGACGTTTCCTTTGAGAACGTCAATCCCGTGGACGCGCTCCTGGGCGAGGGCGGGCTGACGGAAAAGTACGGCGCGGAGCTGGCGCGAGACTGGTTCGACGTGTTTCTGGTCAAGCGCGTAGGAACTGACACCGACGTGCAGATTCGGCAGGGCAAGAACCTGCTGGGCGTTTCTTACGACGTGGATTTAACCGACGTGGTCACGCGCATTATGCCCACCGGTGAAACCAAGGACGGCGAAGTGTTGTACCTGCCGGAGCTGTATGTGGACAGCCCGAATATCGGCAGTTACCCGCATCCAAAATGGATTCACCTGCCCGTGGACGACGCGAAGGAAGTCACAGAGGGGGATGAGCCCAAGAGCAAGGCGCAGTGCTATGTGGATATGCGAAACGCCGCGCAGGCGGAGTACGACAAGGGCTGCGACCTGCCGACCGTCACGCTCAAGGTGGATTTCATCAACTGCGCGAGCACCGAGGAATACAAGGACTACAAGCCCCTGCAGGATATTTTTCTCGGGGACGCCGTGCGGGTCATCGCGCCGCGCATTGGAGTATCCGTGTCCATGCGCATGACGCAGTACACCTACGATTGCCTGACGAAAAAGTACACCGCCATGACTCTCGGGACGGTTGCCGATACGCTGGAAACCAATATGATCACCGCGCGGCAGCTGGCAAGCGGCGTTATCACCGGCAGCAAGCTGGCCATCAACTCGGTAGGCGCGGGACAGCTCATCAATGGTTCCGTGGGCAGTTTGCAAATAGGCATGGCAGCCATCCAGACCGCGCACATTCAGGACGCGGCGATTACGCACGCACTGATTGCCGAAGCCGCTATCCAGACCGCGAATATCGACGACGCGGCGGTGACCAAGGCGAAGATCGCGCAGGCCGCTATCGACGAAGCCAAGATCGGCGCTTTGGCTGTGACGGAAGCGAAGATCGCGGACGCGGCCATCACAAGCGCCAAGATCAAGGACGCTTCCATTCGCACGGCGCATATCGAGGACTTGGCCGTGGATGGGGCCAAGATCAAAGACGCTGCCATCACGACGGCCAAGATCGCCGACCTTGCCGTGACGCGGGCGAAGATCGTCCGCGCGGCGATTGGCTCCGCCCAGATCGACGACGCGGCCATCACCACGGCGAAGATACAGGACGCCTCCATTACCCGGGCGAAGATCGCCGACCTGACCGTGGACACCGCCATGATCAATGATCTGGCCGTCACGACCGCAAAGATCGCGCAGGCCGCCATTACAAACGCGCAGATTGCCAACGCCACCATTGAAACGGCCAAGATTGCCTTGGGCGCGATTACCTCCGCGCTTATTGAGACCGGCGCGGTAGGCACGGCGCAGATCGCGGACGCCAGCATTACCGACGCGAAGATCGTCGAACTGACGGCCAGCAAAATCACGGCGGGTATCCTTTCCGTGGAGCGGCTCATTATCCGGGGCAGCGAACAGTCCATCATCTACGCTATCAACAACATGGGTGAGCTGGTTTCCACGCAGGTGAACACCATTGACGGCTATGTGCTGACCGAGCGCACGATCACCGCCGACAAGATCGTGGCCAACGCCATCACAGCGAACGAGATCGCGGCAAAAACCATCACCGCCAATGAGATTCTGGCGGGTACGATCACCGGCGCGGAGATTGCCGCAGAAGCCATTACTGCTTCTCATATTAAAGCGGGCGCTATCACCACCGACCTCATTTCCTCCGACTTTGGCGAAAAGCTGGTGCTGACGGGCAACGCGGGCATTCAGCTGATCGCCACTGCCGCGCAGAACGCGAAAACCGCTGCGGGCAACGCTCAGACAGCGGCTGCAAACGCGCAGGAGACCGCGCAGGAGGCCAGTGAGAAAGCCGCCGCGCAGGAGGAAACGGTGCAGGCCACGGCGGGCAGCGTCATGACCTTGCAGGACACCGTTTCCTCCCAACAGCAGGCGCTTTCTTCCCAGCAGGAAACACTGGGCAATCAGCAGTCCGCGCTGGATACGCAGGCGCAGACGCTGGACGGTCAGGCCGCGTCCTTGGCCGCGCTGGAAACCCGCATGTCGCTCACCGAGGACGGGCTGTCCCTTGTCCACACGACCGCCGAGAACGTCAATCACTACATGAGCTTTTCGGACGG
>DAOPZG010000163.1:0-5465 GCA_035353235.1 Candidatus Limiplasma sp. | reverse complement strand
GTCAGCTGGGGGTACCGCTGGAGCAAATTACACTGCTGGTGAGTTACAATTTCGCCGTTCAACTGCTGGTGGATGCGGTTTCCACGAAAGTGGTGGATCGGCTGGGATACCGTTCCTGCATCGTGGCGGCGCACCTTCTGTCCGCTGTGGGCCTTGCGGGGCTTGGTATCTTCCCGCAGCTTCTGCCTGTACCGTTTGTCGGCTTGCTGATTGCTGTTACGCTGTACGCGATCGGCGGCGGGCTGATTGAGGTGCTGGTCAGCCCCATCGTGGAAGCCTGCCCGACCAGCCAGAAAGAAGCGGCCATGAGCCTGCTGCATTCTTTTTACTGCTGGGGGCACATGTTTGTGGTGCTGGCGAGCACGGCGTTTTTTGCGATATTCGGGGTATCACGCTGGCCGATCATCGCCTGCCTCTGGGCGTTGCTGCCGTTGGGGAACGCAGTGTACTTCCATTTCGTACCGATTCGCAGCCTTACGGAGGAACGGGGCGGCACGGGCGTGCGCTCGTTGTTGAAGAACCGAATGTTTTGGGTGTTCGCGCTGCTGATGGTTTGCGCAGGCGCCAGCGAACAGGGCATGAGCCAGTGGGCGTCTGCCTTTGCGGAATCCGGCCTTGGGGTGAGCAAAACGGTAGGGGATCTGGCGGGCCCCTGCCTGTTTGCAGGAATGATGGGGCTGTCACGTGTACTGTATGCCCATCACAGCGAACGGATTGCGCTGCCGCGGGTGATGGCGCTGTGCGCGGCCTTGTGCGTGATCGGGTATCTGCTGGCTGCTTTTTCGCCCTTGCCGGGATTCAGTCTGGCGGGATGCGCTGTGGTTGGGTTCTCGGTCGGCATCTTCTGGCCGGGCACGTGCAGCCTGTCCGCGCTTGGACTGCCTGCGGGTGGAACGGCGATGTTTGCGCTGCTGGCGCTGGCGGGCGACCTGGGATGTGCCGGGGGACCCGCTGTGGTCGGGTTTGCGGCGAAAGCGGCCGGCGGAGCGTTGAAAGCTGCGTTGCCTGCCGCACTGATCTTTCCGGTGCTGCTGCTGGCGGGGCTTTGGCTGCGCCGACGCATGCAACCCGCGCGGGAGCGCGAGATTAACGATACGTTGAAAACACAGGTGATGTAAACATATCAGGGAGGGAAAGCGCTTGATCTCCTCAATTCTTCGCATGGTGTTGCCCGTGCTGGTCACCTTTGGCCTGGGCTGGCTCTGCAACCGAAAGAAGATTTTCAGCGGGGATGGGTTAATTGGCCTGAAGGCTGTGGTGGGCAATATCACCCTGCCTGTGGTGCTTCTGAACGCTTTTCTGACCGCCGATTATAACGGAGAAATCCTGCTGACGTTCACTGTGGTGTTTTTTGCCTGCTGGCTGGGGTTGCTGGCTGGGTTTGCGCTTCGGCGATGGATGGCGCCTTACGAACGATTTTTTCCGTTCCTGACCACAAACTTTGAGGGCGGTATGCTTGGGTACGCTCTGTTTGGCTTGCTGTATGCCGGGCAGACTCACGTTTTCGCCACGGTGGATATCGGGCAGACAACATTTGCTTTTACTGTGTTCCTTACCGTGCTAAGAGTAACCGGCGGACAGAAGATGACCGCGAAAGAAGTTCTCTGGCAACAGGCAAAAAACCCCGTGATGATCGCGATTGTACTTGGCGTGGCGCTGGGAGTGTCCGGCGTTGGGCGGTGGCTGCAAACCACCTCCGCCTGGCCCGCCTTAAGCAGCCTGATCACTTTTATCGCCGCGCCCACATCAGCCCTGATCCTGATCATTGTGGGCTATCAGCTGAGCTTCCGCAGAGAACTGATGGCCCCAGTGCTGAAAACCGTGGGGCTCCGTCTGCTGGTGATGGCGGCGCTGCTTGGCTTCACGGCGTTTTGCGTATTCAGCTTCGTTCCCTTTAGCAAACCGCTCTTTGTTGCGATGCTGCTGGCTTACAGCTTGCCCGCGCCGTTTATCATTCCGCTGTATGCGAACGCGGCGGAGGACGGGGAGTACATTTCGACCACGTTGTCTGTACAGACGCTCGTATCCATTGCCCTGTTTGCAGGCATAGCGATCTACACGTTAGGATGACAATACCGGAAGGAGACGATTCTTGTGATCTGGAACAACTTTCATTTCTTCAGCAAGGTGCTGGATATACAAACAGAGGCGTATGTGTTGCTGCCGGAGTACCCGGATATACAGCAACTGCACGGCGAACCATTGCCTACCCTGTACCTGCTGCATGGGTTAAGCGACGATTACACCGGCTGGATGCGCTGGACCCGTATCGAAGCTTATGCGCGCAAGTATGCGCTGGCAGTCGTGATGCCCGCGGTAAACCGCTCCTTCTATACGGATATGGCGCACGGCGCGAAGTACTGGACCTTTATCAGCGAGGAATTACCGGCGATCATGGAAACGTACTTTCCGCTGAGCACGAAACGGGAAGGCCGTTTTGCAGCGGGGTTGTCCATGGGTGGCTACGGCGCGATGAAGCTGGGTCTTGCCAGACCGGAGCGTTACGCGGCGGTTGCCGCGCTTTCCGCCCCGTTGATGATGCAGGAAATTTACGGGAAACCGTTCAATCTCCATGAGGAATGGGATCGGGAGATGGACGCGGTTTTTGGCGATGAAGCGTCTTTTCGCGCAAGAAACGGCGATTTGACACTGTTGGCGGACCGCCTGGACCCGAAGGATGCGCCGCGTATTTACGCCGCCTGCGGCACCGCAGACTTTCTGTACCAGGCAAACGAAACCTTCATGGCGAAATACGCGAAAAAGCTGAATATCCATTATGAGACTAAACCGGAGGCTTCCCACACCTGGGATTTCTGGGATGAACAGATTCAAAAGGTGCTGGAATGGCTGCCGCTGCAAAAGTTGGAGAACGTCTGGTGAGTAAGCGGGTAAAGGCGATCGATCGCCTGATCAGGGAAGGATACTTTCAAACGCCGCAGCAGGCGCTGCCCTACCTGATGGGCGGGGCGGTAACCTGCGGCGGACGCCCTGTGCGCAACGGCGGGCAACTGATTGCGCCGGAAGAGCCTATGGCGGTACGCGGCCTGAACGAACGGTATGTCGGCAAGGGCGGTTATAAGCTGGAAGGCGCGCTGGAGGACTTTGGCATCGCAGTGGAAGGCCGTGTGTGTATCGACGCGGGCGCCTGCACCGGCGGATTTACGGATTGCCTGGTGCAGCGCGGCGCGGCTCGCGTATACGCGGTAGAAGTCGGTTACGGCCAGTTGGCGGGCAGCCTGGCGCAAAACCCGGCGGTTGTCAATCTGGAAAAAACCAATCTGGGCGACGAAACTCTGCTTTCTCTGGACCCTGCTCCGACGCTTGGAACCGTGGACTTAAGCTATCTGTCACTGGAAAAAGCGGTGCCGCTGTACCGCGCGATTCAACGAGGGCAGGGCGAACTGATCTGCCTGGTGAAACCGCTGTTTGAAACAGAGAGCGCCGAAGCCCGCCGAACCGGTGAACTGCCGGACGATGAATATGCGTCGATTCTGCACCGGCTGACGGACACGCTGAACGCGCAACCCGGCACCGTGGTGACCGGCGTAACCCACAGCCATGTGACCGGCAACAATGGCACGCGGGAATTTTTTCTGCACGTCGTTTTCGGCGCCGCCGCCGCACCAGACCTTTATTCGGCGGCCGAGGAAGCGGCGGTGCGCGCGCTGGCGGTGGAACGGTACCATAAAGAGCGCACCTGATTACAAGACGGGAAGAAATGAATATGGGGTTACGTTGATATGGTAGAGCGGTCTGGCAGGTAATAAGGCGCGGGATTGGGAGAGTGACGCCCCTCTGGAGATGCCCGGTTGCCGAGCCACTAATCAACAGAGCCTTGATGGCAATGCCGAAAGGATCGGATGTCTATGAACCAGCGTGAGAAACCCTTTCTGACCCGGGCGCTTGCAGCCCTGTTGACGGGGTTGCTGGCACTGTTTGGGGTTGGCGCAGCCCTGGCGGAAACGTATGCTGTAATCCGCGGAACCGATACGCTGAATCTGCGAACGGACGCCAGCTCTTCCAGCCAATGGCTGGGCACGTATAACCGCGGCGCGTGGGTAACGGTGATCGGGAGTAAGAACAATTTCTACCGTGTAACCACCGCCGACGGAAAGACCGGGTATATGAGCAAGAACTACCTGAGCGCAACGGATGCGCTTCCTTATGGCAACGTGGCGATTGTCAATAATCAGAAGGCGACGGCGTTTCTGAACCTTCGATCCTATCCCAGCTATGCTTCCTCTGTGCTAACGATTCTGTATAACGGCGTGCCGATGAACATTTTATCGGAGAGCAATGGCTGGTACGAAGTGCAGATGGGCGCTTCCCACGGGTATGTGCGAAGCGAGTATACATATAAAACGTACCAGCCGCTGGCAACAACGGTCGCCACGATAAAAACCCCCAACAACACGGCGGTGAATATGCGTTCCGGCCCCAGCAGCGGCGCGGCGGTCACACGCCAGTTTGCGGGGGACCGTTACGTTGCGGTGCTGTGTCAGGGATCACACTGGTGGTTTGTATGTATCGACGGGTATACGGGCTTTATCAGCAGCGATTTTCTGGAGGAGGGTTTGCATGCCGCCCGGGACGAGGCGGCGCAAAGCGGAGGAACCACTTCCGGGTATGCGGTGGTCAACAATCCCGTAAGCACCCAGAAGCTGAACCTGCGCGAACTGCCCAATACTGCCGCCAGCATTGTAACACAACTGAGTAACGGCGTTCAGGTCAGGGTACTGCAGCAGGGAGTGGAATGGTGCCGCGTTTATTCCCCTTCCATCGCCGCTACCGGCTATGTCATGACCCGTTACCTGTCGCTGAACAATCTGCCCGCAACGCCAACATTGGTTATCACTCATCCGCAGGGTTCATATGTAAATCTGCGCAGCGCACCCACAATGACCGCTTCGGTGCTGGCGCAGATGCCCAACAGAAGCTCGGCGGTTGTGCTCACCCCCGGCCCGGATTGGGCAAAGGTGCTCTATAACGGACTGACCGGATACGTTATTACTTATTTTACATCGATCAGTGAATAATTAAATTGTGTTCTGTAAAATGCAACATCGCCCTCCACCGGCAAACCGGAGGAGGGCATTTTTATGCTGGATTCCTGCCGTGTCGTACTGGAGTAAGGGTCTTAACGGAAGTACTTACCTGAGGTGCGGGTCTGAGGAGTCGGAAGCTCCCCGATTGTTACGCTGCGGTTGCGAACTACGTTTAACACAAGCCCAATTCCCGCCATGTTGGTGATCAGGTTGCTGCCACCGTAGCTTAAAAACGGAAGAGGAATACCGGCAACCGGCGCCAGACCGGTGTTCATGCCCACGTTCTCAAATACGTGGAACAACATCATGGCCATAACACCGATAATGACCATCTGGCCGAAGCGATCGGTGGTATAGCGGGCGAGATACATCAGCCTAAGTACAATCAGGAGATACATACCAACGACGAACATACTGCCC
>DAOPZG010000162.1:0-5476 GCA_035353235.1 Candidatus Limiplasma sp. | reverse complement strand
TTCCGCCAGCACCGAACAGTGCAGCTTCACAGGAGGCAGGCCGTCCAGCGCTTCGGCAACCGCTTTGTTGGTTAGCGCCAGCGCCTCGTCGACGGACTTGCCTTTTACCATTTCGGTGGCCATGCTGCTGGTGGCCACGGCGGCGCAGCAGCCGAAGGTTTTAAACTTGACATCGGTGATGATGTTGTTTTCCACCTTGATGTCCATCTTCATGATATCGCCGCATTTGGAGTTGCCGACGGTGCCGGTGCCGGACGCGTCGGGCAGTTCACCGACATTGCGGGGATGTTCAAAGTGATCCATTACTTTTTCGGAATACATAGGGCAAAACCCTCCTTATTCAAGTGGTAAATTCTACAGGGCGAGATAATTTACAGGTGTCGGTATCAGGCAGTGCAGGCGGGGATGGTCAGCGGGCTCATGTCACGAAGATTTTTAACAACTCCCGGCAGTTCTTTCAAAACGCGCTTCACATCGTCTTCAGTGTTGTTAATGCCAAGCGACAGGCGAAGGCTTCCGTGAGCAATCTCGTGCGGAAGGCCGATGGCCAGCAGCACATGCGAAGGATCGAGGCTGCCGCTGGTGCATGCCGAGCCGCTGGAACCCTCGATACCCAGCAGGTCCAGACGCATCAACAGGGATTCACCCTCGATGTAGCGAACGCTTACGTTCACGTTGCCGGGCAGGCGTTCGGTCCGGTGACCGTTCAGGCGCACATCCGGGATTTCGGCCAGAATGCCGTCGATCAGTTCGTCGCGAAGCTTCGTCATCTTCGCGGCATACTCCGGCAGCTCCGCGACGGCGATTTCAATCGCCTTCCCGAGGCCTACGATGGAGGCCAGGTTCTCGGTGCCAGCGCGCAGCGAACGTTCCTGCGCGCCGCCAAAAATCAGGTTGTTCATCCGCACGCCCTTGCGCACATACAGCGCGCCGACTCCTTTGGGGCCGTGGAACTTGTGCGCGGAGAGGGAAAGCAGGTCCACGTTCAACGCGTTCACATCCAGCGGAATCGCGCCGACGGCCTGCACAGCGTCGGTGTGGAACAATACGCCGGCTTCTTTGGCGATTTTCCCGATTTCAGCAATGGGCTGCAGCGTGCCGATTTCGTTATTGGCGGCCATGATGCTGATGAGCACCGTATCTTCTGCAATCGCCTTTCTCACGTCGTCGGGGCTGACGCGGCCAAATTCGTCCACCGGGAGGTACGTGATGCGGTATCCGTGTTGCTTTTCGAGATATTCGCAGGTATGCAGCACCGCATGATGCTCAATCGAGCTGGTGATGATGTGTTTTCCCTTTTTCGCAAGCATCTCGGTTGCGGAGCGAAGCGCCCAGTTATCGCTTTCGCTGCCGCCTGCGGTAAAGTAAATCTCCTGCGGCTGGGCGTTTAACGCCGCAGCCACCTGTTTACGGGCGGCTTCCACCGCGCGTTTGGCGTCGCGCCCCACGCTGTGGATGGAGCTGGGGTTGCCGTAGTGCTCCGTAAAATAGGGAAGCATCGCGTCCAGCACTTCCTTGCGGACGGCTGTCGTCGCTGCGTTATCCATGTAGATGATGTGTTGATCCGTCATTTTCCGTATGCCTCACATTCCCCAGAATAGGATGCCATATCGCCGAGCGTAATCCCGGCCAGTTCGCGGTTGATGGAATCGGTCAGCTTTTGCCAGGTGTGCCGCACGGGGCACTGGCAGGCGCGGGAGCATGCGTTTTCGTCGGCCATGCACTCGCTTAGTTCCAGCGGCCCTTCCATGGCGTCAATGACGTCCAGAACGGTGATGGTCGCAGGATCGCGGGCAAGCAGGTAACCGCCGCGGGACCCCCGCACGCTTTGCACCAGCCCGGCACGCCGCAGATTGCCCAGCAGCTGTTCCAGATACTGTCTGGGGATCCCGGCGGAGGCGACATTTTGCAAACTCTGCGGACCTTCATCCTTGTGGCCGGCAAGGTAGTACATGGCGTAGAGCCCGTATTTGCCGCGTGTGGAAAGCTTCATCCGATTTCCTTTCCGATACCCTACCAATTTGATCGGGAATCGAAATTATAATACCATAGGTTTGGTAGGTTGTCAACGCCTACATAAAGAAACATGTCAGAAATACAGACGGATGAAACGAAAAAGTAGCCATCCTGTTCAGGACAGCCACTTCATTAAGTCTGCGCGGATTTGCCCGCCGGGTTCCACCAGCACCTGAGCGTAGGCCGTATGGCCAGCCGTCCGCAGGCAGATGGCCCCGGGGTTAATCAGGTAAATCCCCCGTACAAATTCCAGCAGGGGGCGGTGGGTATGGCCGAAGAACGCGACCTGTGCGCGCTGCTCCCGCGCCGCGCACAGCAGCGCCTCATACTGCGTTTTCACGTCGAAGGTGTACCCATGCGTCGCCATCATGCGAATACCTTCGGCGTCAAAAACTTCCGTGATCGGGTACTGGAAAGCGGCGAAATCGCAGTTGCCCCGCACACCGTAAATCCGTATGTTCGGGTTGGCGTCCCGCAATAGCGGTTCAACCGCATCCAGATCGCGCACGCCGTCGCCGCAGTGCACGCAGATATCGGGTTTCGCGCCGCGAAGACAGCTTTCCACAGCGTCCCGGAGCGCTCCGGGATTGCCGTGGCTGTCGCTGAAAGCGACGATTTTCATAATACCTCCGCGAGCACTGCCCGCATCTGCTCCATAGCGCGCGCGCGATGGCTGACCTTGTTTTTTGCCGCGCCGGACATCTCCGCAAAGGTTTTATCGTTGCGATACAAAAACAGTGGATCGTAGCCGAAACCGCTTTCCCCGCGGGGCGCGGACAGCAGCGTGCCTTCGCATTCGCCGCGCACCGTGCGCGTCGCTTCCCCGGGCAACGCCAGCGCTATGGCGCATACAAAGCGGCAACGGCGGTCGGTGATCCCCTCCATGTTTTGAAGCAGCAGCCGGTTATTCGCGGCGCTGTCTCCGTGTTCGCCCGCATACCGCGCGCTGCATACGCCGGGCGCGCCGTCCAGTGCGTCCACCGAAAGGCCGCTGTCGTCCGCCAGCGCGGGCAGGCCGGTTTCTTTCATCACCGCTTCCGCCTTCAGCACAGCGTTTTGCTCGAAGGTGGTTCCGGTTTCCGCAATATCGTCGGTAAAACCGACGCTTTGCATGGATACGAGGTCCCAGCCGCTTAGGATGGCGCGAAGTTCCTCCAGCTTATGCGCGTTCCCCGTCGCCACAACCAGCCGCGGCGCGGGGAGCAGGTGCGCGCTATAATCGGCCAGCGCCTGTCGCTGCGTGCGCATCAGCCCCCGGATGCCGGCGCGCCCGTAGGCAAGCAGCGTATCCAGTTCGCGCTGCGTAAAGGCCCGGCCTTCGCCGGTGCCCTGCAATTCGATAAACTCTCCCCGGTGATTCAGCACCAGATTCATATCCGTTTGCGCGTTGCTGTCCTCGACGTAGCACAGGTCCAGCAGCGGGGTATCGTTCACAAGCCCCGCACTGACGGCGGCGACCTGACCGATGATCGGATTGACCTGTAAAAGGCCGTTTTGCATCAGCTTGTGCACAGCCATCACCAGCGCGACATACGCCCCGGTAATGGAGGCTGTGCGCGTGCCGCCGTCGGCCTGCAGCACATCGCAATCCAGTGTGATGGTACGCTCGCCCAGCTTTTCCATATCGACCGCCTGCCGAAGGGAACGGCCGATCAGGCGTTGAATTTCCACGCTGCGGCCATCCTTTTTAATACCGTCGCGCGGTTTGCGGTGGCCGGTGGAGGCGGGGAGCATCGCGTACTCCGCCGTTACCCAGCCGCGGCCCTGCCCGCGGAGGAACGGGGGCACGCCCTCCTCCACGCTTGCGGTGCAGATCACCCGGGTGTTGCCGGTGGAGATCAGGCAACTGCCGTCCGCTGTTTTCATATAATCCGTTTCAATAGTGCAGGGGCGCGTCTGCATGGGGACGCGGCCATCCGAACGATTCATGGAAGCACATCCTTTTCAAGGTCGTTTCGTGGGTATTATACGGTGTTTGGCCTGGCTTGTCTAGGCTGGCGCTGAATAAATCCCTTTCTCGCCTGTCTTTGCGGAGCACCGAATCTTCGGGTTCGAAAAGCCTTGAAATAGCACCGCTATTCCTTTGGCTTTTCTCACCCAAATCCGCAGCGTTCCTCTTTGACAGCCGCGAAGCGTTTGAATCATCGCTTACCGGGCGCCGCCGTTGCGTGGGACGCGGCTTTGTGCTATCATCATTGGGATTTGAGCGAAGGGGGCACAAAGCGATGCCCATGGATGGTTTCACCCTGGCTTATATGACAAGGGAGCTGAAGGACGCGCTTACAGGCGCGCGCGTGGACCGCGTAAACCAGCCGGAGCGGGACGCGTTGCTGCTGTTATTGCGTAATCAGGGAAAAAACGTGAAACTGCTTTTAACGGCCAATGCCGATCAGGCGCGTGTGCAGCTGACCGAACAGAATTTTGAAAACCCGGCCGAGCCGCCCATGTTTTGCATGCTGATGCGCAAGCACCTGCAAAATGCCCGCCTTGCCGAAATCGCCCAGTGGAAAGGCGATCGGGTGATCACTTTTACCTTTGAGTGCATGGGCGAGCTGGGCGATGTGGTATGCAAAACGCTGTTTCTGGAATTGATGGGACGCTACAGCAACCTGACGCTGGTGGACGAAAAGGGTATCATCGTGGACTGTATCCGCCATGTGAGCGGAGAGATGAGCCGTGTGCGGCTGCTGGTGCCCGGCGTAGCGTTTGAGATGCCCCCGGCACAGGATAAGCTGGATCCCGGCGCGCTGAACGCGGAGGCGCTGGCAACCCGGCTGAGCGCATGCGCCTGTTCGCTGGAAAAGGCGTTGGTGCTTTGTATTTCCGGGGTCGCGGGTCTGAGCGCAAAAGAAACCTGCGCCCAACTCGGCATTGATGGGCAAACACCCTGTGGGCAGCTGAACGCCGCCCAGACAGCGGAGGCGATTGTGCGCTTTTACCGGTCGCTTCCGGAGCGTTTTGCGCCGGTGACACAAACGGATTCCACGGGACTTGCGACAGATTATTTCCCCTTTCCTTATATTACGTTTGATACGGCGCTGCAAAAGCCGCACGCAACGCTCAGCGAAGCGATGGACGCGTTTTATCTGGGGCGCGATCTGCGCCTGCGGATGCGGGAACGCGGCGCCAGCCTGCAACGGCTGATGAAGAATCATGTTACCCGACTGGAAAAGAAAAAAGCGATGATGCTCAATACGCTGCAGGACAGTGAAAAGGCGGAGAAAGATCGTATTTTCGGCGAGCTGCTGACCGCGAACCTCCACCGGATGGATAAGGGCGCTGAAGCTGTTGACGTAACGGATTATTATGATCCCGAACAGCGTACGGTGCGCATTCCGTTATCGCCGCAGCTTTCTCCGGCGAAGAACGCACAGAATTATTACAAAAAGTACCGTAAGGCAAAGGGTGCGGAACAGTATGCGAAAGAACAGCTGGTGACGATCGAAAAAGAGCTGGATTT
>DAOPZG010000161.1:0-5575 GCA_035353235.1 Candidatus Limiplasma sp. | reverse complement strand
TTGGATATGGATTCCTGGCTCAAAGTCGAATACTGCTTTTCCAGGTTAAGCCTACTGACTCGTTCTCGTAATTCATTATCCGTCATGGAAGAAATCGCTTTTTTTCTTTCCGCGGCTCGCTTTCCCTTGCTCTCCGCGAGCTTTGCCGTCTCCCGAACAATATCCCCAGAGGATCTTGCGACACCGTTAATAACGCCCCATCGCATACCCTTAACGCCATAATGCATCAGCTCGTTACTCATTTTCGTTCCTCCTTTTTACACAAAAAAAGAACCCGGCGCTGTGGTCGGGTTCCTAAAGGTACGTTGATTATTTCCTCTGTTACGGTGCCCAGTCCGGTTTGACCGTTAATTGAATAGTGCCGCTTCCATCGTAAACATTTAAGTAGTTTTCTTCATCATTTGCACTAAGGTTAATAAGTATAGTGTCACCAACGCAAAGCTGAGCGTTGTCTATTGTCATATATTCCATGCCTTCGCTAACCATTGTACAAGTAAACAGATAAGTGCCAGGTTTGATGTCTACCCCGATTTTGTAACTTCCGGTATAAAAATTCGAAGCATCGGATGCCAACCGGGCGGCGAGTTCCTCGTTTATACTTTTCCGCATAGCAATCAGCTCATCCGCGCTCATCGCTTTATAGTCAACCTCTTCGGCCAATGCCGGTAACGCGAACGCCGCCACGGTTGCCAATAGAACCAACAAAACCAGAACCGTCAGGAATTTTTTCATACCGTTCTCCCTTCCGCTATCCCAATATTTGTAATGATTGTAGCATACGGGTTATCCTTCGTCAACGCTGTTCTCTTTTCCGCACATCAGCAACCGCCATTCAAATTCAGATATCACTCGGTTCGCACTGTCAATGAGCGCCGCGGTAACAGGGGGATCAAACAGCATCCGTACCTTCAAGTAAACATACGTTTTCACAAGTTCCAAGTTTGTGGCTTCTTTCAGAAACGAGTCCCACGTCTCACTTTCGCCCTGAATGGAATATCCTTCGGCAGGGCCGATTCCAAGCTGAGCAAGCACAGCAAACACAGAATTGATGTGGATCCTGATATCCGCATCGAACTGCGTGTATTCCGCGCTAATACCCAGCATCTTCTTGATTGAAGTTAATATGCTGTCCATCATTTCCTCCTTTCAACGCAGCCAAGGGCACGTGTCGTTCTTTCGCCGCTCGATTAAACCTTTGGGCAACAGGTTGGCGTCGCCGTAGTGAATCGCCTGGTGGGTCACGTGAGATACGCACACTAAATACTCTGGATTCAAAACCAGATCGTTCATCGCTAAAATATCGTCCAGAGCGATCGGGTTTAAGTGGTGAACGATGATTCTTCCAAAAATATCGAACCCTTCCATAGCAAGATCACAACCATTGTCTCTTACGATGATCCGGTCTCTTATCGGAAGCCACTCTCTACTTTTGTAAAACGCCTGATTCAGAAAACGATCAAACCCAAAGGTTTCGTCACCGACCTTACCGCCAATCTTCAAATATTCATATCGTTCCTTAAAAGTTCGTAAGGCAATCAGCTCGGAGTATATTCTAATCATCTTCACTGCCATCATTTCCGCTATAATGTCGCATGGCGTTAAGGGCATTCTCATACAGTTCTTCAATTTTCTTTGCCGACTCCAATGATTGAGTCTTAGCCTCGATCAGTCTTCCCTTAGCTTTGAGAATATCTTTCTCGATCTTCTCCTTGGTTGACCCAAGTTTCAGATAGTGGGTAATAACCTGTGATGAAGCCGTGCCGTCCATCAACTGCTGTTCGGCCAGATCGACGGCTAAGGATATCAGTTGATTCTCGCGATCCTCCGGTGTGAAAGCTGGTCGCATTCTTCGAGTACCGTCGGAAGATTTCACCGACTTTACTTTCTTAGGCATAATCTTCCTCCGTTTCTCGAGCTAAATAGTCCTGTTAAAAGTAGTTCAAAACTGAATGGCTTACATCATAAACCAACCCAAACCACTCATCGGCAATACCAAAAGGTAAAGACGTCTCCCAAAAACCACCCCCGGAGAATTTTTCAGGAGAGGCGCGATGAAGAGGAGGGGGTGTATTTTTCGTACCCCCTCCCTATGTCTTTTTATTCATTGTTGTGCCTACACCGAGACACTTTGGTATCTCACCTTTTTATAAACGTTTCTAAAATCGTACCTGATGATTTCGTCGATTGCTCGTTCGATCTCTTGATCGTTTTCTTCATCGGTCAGTTCATCAGATGTTCTAGCGATTCTTCCAAGGTAAGAGCAGGAGTTATACCCTTTTTCCATATCATACATAAACCACGGAATGAACTGACTGAATGGGTTATAGGGATTATCCACTGTAGTTATCGCGCAACGAGCACTCATCATTCAGTCACTCCTTTCCGTTAATGTATGATGTGACAGCGGAAGCAGAGCAGCCAACCGCTTTCGCGATTTCAGCCGTTGTATAACCCGAATTCCTAAGCGAATGGATTCTTGCAACCTTTGCAGAACTCAGCGTGTTATAGGATTTTGGCGTCGCTCGTTGCCGTAGCTGATCTTTATCAGCATTTCGAATGATGTCTTTCAACGTCGTTTCGCTGATGGCGCCGGCTTGAATTGCAGCCCATTCTCGATCGCCAATGTTAATGGACATCCGTTTTGCGCCGTATTTCAGCCGACCGGCGGACAACGCCTGCTGGGCGATCTTCTTGAGCTCGCTTTGCTTGATATCGGGATTTGCCCGCTTCTTAGCCTTCACTACGCTATTGGCGTAGAGCTGAGCCATCTGCTCTCTGGGGGCGTTCTTGAGCGCAAGGTTCAGCTGATGCTTAAGCGATGCAACTTCCTTTTGATAGGCTATAGCGGCAGAAGAGGAGTAAACGATCTTTCCGGCATGCAACATGGTCATTCTGGCCGTATTTGCCATCTCTTTCATCTTGTTGGCAAAGTTGGCGTACAACGTTTCCTGCACAGACCCGGCCGATAGCGTTCTCGCGTCATCTGTTTCCGCCATCTGGGTGCTCTTCTGGGTGCGAACCTTTGTCTTGCCCTTTTTATCTGTGTATTCCTCATAAACGGACTTAAAGATCAGCGATCCTTCAGGCTTATCCGGATCGTACCACTCCCGGCCCTTTTCGTTCACCTTGGGGGCACCCCGTCTTTTAAGCACCGAAACCTCGCTTTTTGCACGGGAGATCAAAGTGCTGGCGCCACCCCGTTCCCGCCCGTCCTCATCGGTATGCCCCTGCCATTTCTTCTTTAACGACGCGATCCCGTTGTCCACTTCGCTCTGCCTGTAATCTAAATGATGTTTTTCCGCGTCGATGACCACCATACTGTGGCGAACCGCTCTGGCAAGTTCATCTTCCCCGGCTCCCCCAAGGGTCATATCGGTAATAAGATTGGAGATTTTGCCCATTTCGGTCTGGGTGTTGTTCATTTTATTGAACTGCACGCCATTGCGATAGCATACTTCGATCTCTTTCCCGTTTTTTACCTGCTTTTCCACACGGTCCGCGCCATACTCCAACTTCGCGTCGAAGTTCTCCAGCCCTTTTAACCTTGGGGTCGAGATGATGTGCACCTTACTGGAAGGCGAATTACAGGGAACCACCATCACGGTATCTCCATCAAAGTCCGCGCCGCTCAGCCGCTCGGCTACCTTGCTGTTAATGCCAATCGCATCCGTTGGCGTATTGCCAAGGATCCGTCTCCCATCCGGTTGCTTGTTATTTACAACTAGAATCGGTATCTCAAACGTTCCTCCGTGCGGGTACCGTATCAGCGCCACCGTCTCGCCATCATTGTAATTAGGCGCATATACTTCCGTATCCTTCATCGTGGTGATTGGAAGGATGACCTGATATTTTTGCCTTGGCAGAGCCGCCGCTTTCAGGTGCACCGCCGCGGAATCACAATCTTCAGCAAAGGATTGCAGCAACTCTTTTTTGATGGTCGGGTTCTCCAGAGCGCAGATATCGTCAAACTCCATCTGTCGGTCGTCGATTTCCCGCCCAAGTTGTCTCTCGATCAACAGCTTGCTTTGCTTACTCAAAAACTGCGAAGGCACGGCGTTGCTCCAGTCTTCCCAATCGCCCTCGATCGCCCGTTTGTTGATCAACCCAAGCTGCTCTTTTCCATTGTCGTCGATGTACGTATACTGGCCGCCGTTTTCCTTGATAAGCGACCCGAAAGGATTATCCGGGTCTTTTCCGATGTTCTTTAATACGTCCTCTTTGGGCGTGCCCAGCTTCTTGTTGGTGTTAAACACCACGTCCACGCCTTCGGGCATATCGTCGGAATAGATCGCCATTCCCTTCAGGTATTTTTTATCATCCACCAGGATGCGAATCTGCGCATAATGGCTTTCCCCAAGGGACAAGTCAGGCACATTACGCCGAAGTTCGATGACCCCGTCCTTTTGCAGACCGCCTTCTTCCGCATATCGGATTTGGAGCCGATCGGAATCCATAGATTTTGGGTATACGAATCCGCGCACCACAATATCGTCGCCGTTCTCATCCTGACGCACCTTATAATCCTCTACCGAATGCACGTTTTCAAAGTCATAGATTTCCTTTGGGCTCTTCTTACCTTCTGCTGGCTTAATGTCCGGGGAGCACAGCACACGTATATTGGTCTGTTTTCCGCTGTTTGTCACCTGCGGCACGCCACCGCCATATACGCCGTATCCTTCTTCCTCTAATATCGCAAGGGCCTGGTTCAGCTTATCTCTACTAACCACCAGTTCGCGTTCTACGCCTGTGCCAACGAGCACCATTTTTTTGCTATCCGCCTGATCCCGCAAAAAATCCGCAATGCGAACCGCCTGGTTCATTCTTGCCTCGGATTGATCATCCAGTAAAGAACGAACGGAGCTTTCGCTTCGCCCCATCTCCTTACCGATTTGCGTTGGCGTTAAACCTTCTGCGGCCAGCGATTTCGCTCTGGCTACTTCATAGTATCGCCGTTCGTTCCTGGCCAAGGAATACTTGATCCTCAATTCGGAAGTGTTTTTGCACCCGACCGATTCGGCGATTTCCTGCTCATTCATTCCGCTTCGTTTCAGCTCCTGCACCCGGCTGATGAAATCGCCGCTGTGCTGGTACGGATCTCCGCCGGATCCCCAAGGATATCTTCCAGAGCGCCGAGGCATCCCATAATGCATTAAAACGTCTTCTATGATAGGGTTCATGGCTACGCCTCCTGCTCTTTCATCCGATTTATAATCTTGTCGGAGGTTATGATTCGGTCCATAATGGGCACGATCGTATCAACCGTCGGCCGATCATACAGGATCTCGTTGTTCTGGTAGATGCGAAGCTCCACTTCCGTTTCGGCTGGTTTGATATGATACTCCAAAAAGAAAAGAGCCGCGTAAATCAACAGCTGCTCCATTTTTGCGGTGATCGTTCCGGATTTGTAGTCATGAATGCGCAACAGCCGGCCATTATAGGCGATCGCATCTGCCGTGCCAAAGCAGTTATCGGAATAGAATAAGATCTGCTCCGGCGTCATCCGGTACCCGATAGCGTCGTTTACGTACATGTTCAGCGTTTCTTTGGTCTTTGGCAACCGCTGCCCAAGACGGAT
>DAOPZG010000160.1:0-5601 GCA_035353235.1 Candidatus Limiplasma sp. | reverse complement strand
CCAGCACAACGCCAACGGCATACGCTACCGGGATTGCCGCTGCAATTGCTGGCGATCTATACCACTACAACGGAGTTGATACGTACAACAGCGGGAACGAGTACCGTTGCACGGTAGGCGGAAATGCGGCAACTGCGCGGTGGGTATACAATCGCAATGTTGGGGGCATCCCTGTCGGGAGCACGGAGCCGACCGGCGAGCAACTGGCGTGGGTTGACACGTCCGAGGAACCCCCTGAGGCATACGACCTGACTGCCGACATGGTAGCCGAGGATGGCGGCGGGAGCGTGCAGGATGCGCTGGACGCGCATAGTTCACGATTGGCCGAAAAAGCGAATAAAGCGACATCTCCCACGTTGGGTCATATTGCTTTGCTTGACGCAGGCGGAAACCCGTCCGATTCCGGGATGTTCATCGGTGCCAACAACAACGCATGGTACGCGGGACGTAACCTGAAAACGCTGTATGGTGATGCTGCGACGTTTATGGCTGCTTTGCGCACCGGAGCGCCATTTGACATCCGAATCGGTGATTACTGGCCGATCAGCCTGTCCGGAACATTCCGCGACGTTGGATCGTACACCTGCCCGTCAGGTACAACGTATTACAGCGATACCGGGCTTACAACGTCGGCAGGTACAACCGGGCAAGCCTACGAGGCAACCTATGTCAACGCGACGTACTGCAGCATCAGCATCAGCAGCACAACCTACTACGTGAGCACGGCGGCGTGCCTCGCATACTTTGTGCGTACACTGTCCAACGCCGTTGTCAATCTCGAGGTCGCCGGAATCAATCTGTACTACAACCACGACGATACCGCCTTTGCGGTGCCGCATATCCTGTTTTGCCCGCGCGACTGCTTGCCCGTCCCATCGCGAATGCGGAAAACAGATGCAATCTGGCACAGCGAGGCAACTACAAGCCCGTGGCCGGGCAGCGCAATGTACGCGACGCTCAACGATCCTACGTATGGACTTCTGCCATTGATCGCCGCGACCGATATAGGCGCGTATATCTTCGGTGGTCCTTACGGTGCAGGTATGCGTACGCTATTGCCGGACATGGCAACTGGCGTCGGCACACCTACCGGGTGGTCGTGGCGAGATCGTGGCAAGCTGTTTCTCCCGATGGAGAAAGAGGTATGGGGAAGTGCGATCTGTGTATCCCACGCGAATCACCAAGCAGAATCCGTCCAGTGGCCGATCTTCATCGGCACTCTGCGCCACATTATTAAGGGCTACGGGAATGGCGGCTCCCGCGCCACCTGGTGGTGTGCTACCGCGGCCAACGCCACGAGTTTCGCGCGTGTCAGCAGCTCCGGGTTTCCCAGCAGCATCGGCGCGGCCGGTGCGTTTGGCGTTGCCCCCTGCTTCCTCGTGGCTTAAAAAGGAGATGATTATATGTGGGGGTATCGAGATTTTACAGGTCGCATCGTTGCGACCAACCCGAATGACATGAGCGGGAACACCGGTTGGGAAGAAGTGCCGGAGGATACGGTGCCGGAGGTTGTCGAGGAGCCAGCGGCGGTGTCGGAACCGACGCTGGAGGAACGCACCGCCGCGCTGGAAACCGCAACGCAACAGCAGGCGGCGACGCTAGGCGAAGTCGTGACGATTTTGGAGGCGATTGTATGAAACCCATAGAAGACAGGGTAAAGGCGGTTGCGGAGAAGCTTGCCGCTCGCGAGGTAGAAAAGCAAGCCGTCGTTGAAAAATACAAGCCCGCTAACGGGAAGAAATTGACCACAGAACAACGGCTGGCGCGTATAGAGGATGTACTCGGAATTACGCAATAGTCCGCTATTGCGTAGTAAGGAGGCAACATTGTGCTTAAGATCATGGGACTTGTGGCAATCGCCCTGTGGGTGTTCATAGCGGCATCGCAATTGTGGGTAAGGAGGCGGAAGCGTGGCAATTCTTAAATTCAAAGACCCGATTACTGGGCTATGGAACGCCGTCAAAATCTACGCACGGTCGCTGGGGTTTAGCGTCGACGGCGTAGGCGCGGACAGCGAGGGGAACGTGGCGCTGGGGGCCTTGCTGTACAAGGTGAACATGAGCCTTTCCGACGCTTACAAGGCCATTGCGCGCGCGAATATCGGCGCGCAGGCAGAGCTGGGGAGCGCAAACCCGCTGGCGCTCACCGGAGGCGGCACGGGGGCCAATACCGCGCTCGCGGCGCTGACGAACCTGGGCGCGCAGGCGAAGCTGGACAGCGGCCATCCGCTGGCCACATCTGCCGGCGGGTTGGGCGCGACGTATGCCAACCTTGCCGCGATTGCGTCCGCCATCGCCAATTCGCTGGGGCTTAAAAGCCTTGCGTATCTGCACCTGCAGGCTGGTTACGCAAGTATCACAATCCCAGCCGGGCAGACCACCGCCAGCCTGACGATCACCTATGACGACGCCTTTTCCGCGACACCGATCGACGCCGATTGCAAACTGGCAGGTACGGGATTTCCCAATGCTTACGGCGGCAAATTCGCGTCGCTGCATTCCAGCAACCCGACGGAGACGCAGATCACGTTGGCGGTCGGGATTGGAACTGCGCAGGCATCGGATGTGTCGATTCCTGTGCGCTGGTCCGCGATCGGAACCCATAGCTAAACAGGAGGGTTGCACAGATGGAAACGATGTGGGTACTGGTAAACGACGCGGGCCGGGTGACGGATACCGTGATCGGCGGAAAACTGGACGGCGGCACAGATGTGGAAATCCCGGAAGGGTACAATCTGGAACGCCAGCAGGATTGGAAACTGGTGGATAGGGTTCTGATATACGACCCAGAGGTTTCCGTATGACGTGGGTTGGGTGGGTAGCCATTGGGTATGCGGCATTTCTCCTGTGGATGCTGTTCATAGGATACAAATGGCATAACGGCCCGAATGGGAGGAATCGAAAATGACTGATTCGCAGAATGCGGCCATCGCACGCGCAAAAGTCCTGCTTGGAGACGGATATATCTACGGGGCGACAGGCTGGGTGTGCAGTCCTGCCCGTCGTCAACAGCAAGCAAAACAATATCCCAAATGGGCCGACATGATCCTGAAAACCGGTTCTAAATGGGACGGAATTGTGTGCTGGGATTGCGCAATGTTTACGCTTACCGTTGCCAGAGCCGCGGGGTACGAGTTCCCGAGCGGAGCAACCAGCCAATATAAAGAAGTGGAGTGGAAGGTGAAAGGGTGTATCGACACCATACCGTCCGGAGTGCCGGTATTTCTGTACAGGCAAAGCGAAGGTGTGATGCAGCACGCGGGTTTTGCGCTGGGCGACGGAACCTTTATCCATTCAAAAGGGACGGCCTACGGCGTGATCCAGCAGCCCATGAGCGCGTACGCGTGGACACACTGGGGTTCGCCCTGGGAGATTGGAGCCGAAAGTAAGGAGGATACCACCATGGAAAACGTTCTTTATCAGGCAACCGTGACCGCTGTGAGCGGCAACACCGTCCGCGTGCGCAAAGAACCGGGCGGCGCCGTGGTTGGATCACTGAATGTCGGTACTGTCGTGGATGTGTACAACACAGTGACCGGGTATTCCGTGATCGGGTTTGGCGGTGGTAGGGCATACATGCAAAGCGCTTTCCTGTCCCGGACCGCTGGGGATGATATCCAAAAACAGATCGACGAGCTGAAAGCGCGAGTGGAAGCGCTCGAAAAGAAGTAAAGAAGGGACTGTGCGACAATGACGACGCAAGAACTTACGCACGAAATAAGCGAAATCAATCCCAAGTTGGCGACACACGAAGAGCGGCTTGGCAATCTGACCGAGAAGGTGGATGCCGTGGAAGCGGAGCAAAAGGAACAGCGCAGGTTGCTGATCGTCATTGAGCGCATAGCCACAGGATTAGATACCGTCAAGGAAAAAGTGGACGACATAAGCCTACGCGTATGTCACATCGAAGAAAAACCCGCAAAACGCTGGGATGCGTTTGTGGGGCAGGTCATTGCCCTGCTGGTTGCTGCTGCACTGGGTTTTCTGCTGTCGAAGGTGGGGCTGTAATATGCGCGGGCTTCTCTCCCGGCTGAAAGCCATACGAATGCTAAAGCTGGTCGTGTGGTTCTGCCTGATCTCGTTGCACACGGCTTGTTTCGCGGGAATTGTGATCGCCTGTACGATCGTCCCAGACGCAGACCGCGCAAGCATGATAACAACAATCCTAACTATCCTTTCAGGCGTGGATGGCGGGGAACTGCTGATCTCCGCAGGCGTGCGCCTGTGGGGGAAAAACGACGAAAAGAAAGAGGGCATTTGACAATGTGGGAAACCATCAAGGCAAAGCTGTTTTCAAAGGACGTATGGGTGCGAGCTGGAAAGACGTTCGTCCAAGCCGCTGTTGCTTATCTGATTATCGCCCTTAGCAATGTTGACATTTTCAGCGGGAACAACGGGAAAACCTTCTGGGTTGGGCTTCTCCTTTCGACCCTATCTGCGGCGGCATCTGCCGCATGGAACGGTGTAATCAAGCCCGCGTTCAGCGAGGTTGTTGTTGCCGCCAAGGAATAACCAACTTGCCGCCCTGCCAACCACGGGGCGGCTTCTGTTGAGTTGTACGGGATTCCTTGACAACTGACTTATTGCAAAATAACCAACAACTGGGGTGCCGACTGGGTACATTCTCCCCTGGTCGGCGGGGCCTGCATAATATCAGCGAGGCGGGGGCTGGCAGGATGAAATTACGAGGATAAAGAGGGAGGACAACCCTTGCATTGTGTAAAGGCAGACCGACCGGCCTCGTGGCCTCACTCCAACCTATACCACATTTGCGATCTACATTTAGGCGATCCTGCATCGGATTACAAACTGATCTGTCAGCGCATTGAACAGGTAAAAAACGACCCATATGCTGTGTGTGTTCTCAACGGCGACATTCTCAACACCGCGCTTCGCAATTCCGTTTCAGACGTATACGCGGAAACCCGAACGCCTATGCAGCAGATTACCGACGCTTGCGCAATTCTCGAACCGATTAAAGAGAAGATCATCGCCGTAGACACAGGAAACCACGAAGCCCGAACATACCGCGAAGATGGTATAGACATGATGCGGCTGATCTGTAGACAACTGGGGATTGAAGCGTGTTACTGCCCCGAAGGCGTGCTGATCTTTCTTAGGTTTGGTACGATCAACGGGCATGGTCGACACAAGGACAACCCGCAGAAGCAACGATACAGCATTTATGCTACACATGGAAGCGGCGGCGGGCGTAAAGAAGGCGCAAAGGCGATCCGGTTAGCAGACATGGCGGCAATTGTGGATGCTGACATTTATCTTCACGGGCATTGCCACCTTCCGATGGTTATGAAACAGGCGTTCTACCGAACCAATGTTTCAACCAGCACCGTACAGATTGTTGATAAACTGTTTGTGAATGCCGGTGCAACTTTGGATTACGGAGGATATGGGCAGTCCGGAGAGTTCAAGCCAAACAGTAAGGCAAACCCGATCGTACACATGGACGCTCGCGAACACAACATGACGGCGACGCTATGACAGAAACCCCGCTTAACGGCGGGGCTCTTTTTTATGCCGTTTTACCCTTCCTAAAACGTTTTAATTCGCGTTGAATTGTGTTGGGCGATAGATTGTGACGGTA
>DAOPZG010000159.1:0-5654 GCA_035353235.1 Candidatus Limiplasma sp. | reverse complement strand
GCTTGCTGACAAAGGATGAGGAGGTGTAGACCATGGCTCTTCCGAAAGGAAAAATATCCCGTGCCCGCGGCCGCAGCCGTCGCGCCAACTGGAAGTTGACCCTGCCCGGCATCGTCGAATGCCCGCAGTGCCACCAGAAGAAGCTCGCCCACCGCGTGTGCAAGCATTGCGGTTATTATGACGGCAAGCAGGTCATTGATATGACCGACGACAAGGACAAGAAAAAGAAAGAGAACGCGTAAGCGAACGCTTACCGTTCCCGATGCGTTGCCTGTTGACCGGGAGGAGTACGCTAAGCATCCCTGCCAGAGAGAATGGCTCGTTGGCTGAAAAGCTGTTCATAGGGAACGCTGCGGAAAGTCGCCCGCGAAGGCGCGGAATGAAGCGTAAAAGGGGTTTCTTTTACGTTAGTTTCGCCGGTTGCGCCCGATAAAGCGCTGCAAAGGCATCGGTGAAAACCGTCGCGAAGCAAGGTGGTACCACGGAGCTGCTCCGTCCTTCGGACGAGGCGGCTCTTTCTTTATTTTGCGGGGAGGAATCGGCATTGTCTGACTACTGGCAGGAAGTGTTGGCCCGGCTGAGCGTGCCGGGGCTGATCCTCGCGCTGTTGGGCGCGATTCTGTGCTACGGCGCGCCGAAAATCGCGCCGCGGATCTGGAAGCAGGGAGGCGATCGGGCGATTATGCCCATGAAGGTCGCGGGCCTTGCGCTAGCCATTCTGGGCGCGTTAATCCTGTTGGACGTGTTTCCCAATCTGTGAGAGAGGGCGATCATCAATGAGCGAATCCAAACCGGAATTTGAAATGGACAAGGTGTACGCACCGCAGGAAATAGAAGACAAACTGTACCGCATGTGGGAGGAATCCGGGGCGTTCCACGCGCACCGGGTGCCCGGCAAGAAACCCTATACCATCGTGATGCCGCCTCCCAACATTACGGGGCAACTGCATATGGGCCATGCGATGGATTGCATTTTGCAGGACGCGCCGATCCGTTATCATCGTATGAAAGGCGATCCTACCCTGTGGCTGCCCGGCACCGACCACGCTTCCATTGCCACGGAAGTGAAGATCGTGGAACAGATGAAAAAGGAAGGCCTCACCAAAGAACAGATCGGCCGCGAGGAGTTTTTACGCCGCGCATGGCAGTGGAAAAAACAATATGGCGACCGTATTAACATCCAACAGCGTAGGCTGGGCGCCAGCTGCGACTGGGAACGGGAACGCTTCACCATGGACGAGGGCTGTAACAGGGCCGTACGCGAAGTGTTTGTAAACCTTTACGAAAAAGGGTTGATTTATCGCGGAAGCCGTATTATCAACTGGTGCCCGGTGTGTAAAACCGCGCTTTCCGACGCGGAGGTGGAGTACGAGGAGCAGCAGAGCCATCTGTGGCACATTCGTTACCCCGGCGCGGACGGCGGCGAAGGCGTTACTGTAGCCACAACCCGCCCGGAAACCATGTTGGGCGATACGGCGGTAGCCGTGAACCCCAACGATGAGCGCTATACGAATTTGGTAGGGAAAATGGTGATCCTGCCGATCGTGAACAAGCCAATCCCGGTGGTTGCGGACGATTATGTGGATATGGCTTTTGGCACCGGCGCGGTGAAGATCACCCCCGCGCACGATCCCAACGACTTCGAAGTGGCCGTGCGTCATCACCTGCCCATGATCCGCGTAACCGCCGATGACGGCACCATGAACGAAAACGCGGGGCGTTTTCAAGGCATCCACGAATACGAGTGCCGCAAGATGATCGTGAAAGAGCTGGAGGAGCAGGGCTATCTTGTGAAGGTGGAACCCTACTCGCACAACGTAGGCACCTGCTACCGCTGCCATACCACCGTGGACCCCGTTACCAGCCTGCAGTGGTTTGTAAAAATGGAGCCGTTGGCCCGCCCCGCGATTGATGTGGTGCGCGACGGGGAAACCAGGTTTATCCCCGAACGGTTTACGAAAATCTATTATAACTGGATGGAGAACATCCGGGACTGGTGTATCAGCCGCCAGCTCTGGTGGGGGCACCGTATTCCGGCCTGGTACTGCGAGGATTGCGGCGAGACGATCGTGGCCCGGGAAGCGCCGGAAACCTGCCCCAAATGCGGCGGCAGGCATCTCCATCAGGATGAGGACGTGCTGGATACCTGGTTTTCTTCCGCACTCTGGCCGTTCAGCACTCTCGGCTGGCCGGAGCAAACCGAGGACCTGAAATATTTCTACCCGACCAATATGCTGGTAACGGGGTACGATATTATTTTCTTCTGGGTGGCGCGGATGATTTTCAGCGGGATTGAGCAGATGGGGCATACTCCCTTTGATACCGTGATGCTCCACGGGCTGGTGCGCGACGCGCAGGGCCGCAAGATGAGCAAGAGCCTCGGCAACGGCGTAGATCCGCTGGATGTGATTGACGCGTACGGCGCCGACGCGCTGCGCTTTTCGCTGGCGATGGGCATCAGCCCCGGTAACGACACGCGCTATTCCACCGAAAAAGTGGAAGCGGCCCGCAACTTTGCCAACAAGGTGTGGAACGCCAGCCGCTTCGTACTGATGAACATGGGCACGCGCGAAACCATCGACCCGGACGCGCTGACCCTGCCCGACCAGTGGATTCTCTCCCGACTGCAAAAGGCGATCGCCGAGGTGAGCGCCCACATGGAGGACTGCGACTTCGGTCTTTCCGCTAATAAAATCTACGATTTTACCTGGAACGAGTTCTGCGACTGGTATATCGAGCTGGCGAAAAGCCGCCTGACCGGCGAGGACGAGGCCGCCAAGCGCAACGTGCGTGCGGTGCTGTATACGGTGTTGGAAAGCGTACTGAAACTGCTGCATCCGTTCATGCCTTTCCTCACGGAGGAAGTGTACCAGCACCTGCCGGACGCGCAGGGAATGCTGATCCTCGCGAAGTGGCCGGAAGTGAACGAGGGCTATCAGTTTGAGGCGGAAGAACGGCGCATGGAAGGCCTGATGGAAATCATCCGCGCCATCCGTAACCTGCGTGCCGAGATGAAGGTGGCCCCCGGCCGCCGCACGCACATCACCCTGCTGCCGGAAAGCGGCTGGGAGGATACCGTAGCAGTAGCGGAACCGTACCTGATGCGTCTTGCGGGCGCGAGTGCGGTAAGCGTTGGCCGTAAGGGGGAAGCGGACACGCAGAAAACGGTCAGCGCCGTGTGCGCCGCCGCGGAAATCCGTATTCCGCTGGGCGATCTGGTGGATATCGAGAAGGAAATCGCACGCCTTGCCAAGGAGCACGCGGGGCTGGAAAACGAAATTGCGCGCGCCGAAGCGCGCCTGAACAATCCCGGCTTTACCGGCAAGGCACCTGCTGCGCTGGTGGAGCAGGAGCATGCCAAGCTGGATACCAACCGCGCCATGCTTTCTTCGCTGGAAAAACGGATCGCCGAGCTGAAAGCGGACGCCTGACCAACCCTGAAAGGAGCGGCGGCCCCGGCAGGCGCGTATCGCGCGGGCGGGCGCACGCCAACGTATCATATGGCACAGCCCTTTTTGCATCGCCCCGTGCTGTTTGCTGAAGTGATGCAATGGATGCGCCCCCGGGAGGGCGGCGTGTACCTGGACGGTACGCTGGGCGGCGGTGGCCACAGCGAGGGGATTTTACGTGCGGCGGGCGGTAAAGCGACGTTGTACGGCATTGACCGCGACCCGGAAGCCATTGCAGCCGCGAGCTTGCGGTTACAGGAATACAAGGGTTTCCATCCCCTGCACGGCAACTTTCACGACGCAAAGGCGCTGCTGAAAGCGGCAGGCGCGTCACCGCTTACGGGTGCGTTGGTAGACCTGGGCGTGAGCAGCTATCAGCTGGATAACGCGGAGCGCGGCTTCAGTTACCACGAGGACGCGCCGCTGGATATGCGCATGGATACCTCGCAGGGGGAAACCGCCGCTGAATATCTGGCGCGGGTAAGCCCAGAGGAGTTTCGGCGGATTCTGACCGATTATGGCGAAGAAAAATGGGCGGCGCGCATCACGCAGATTTTTGCGGAAAAGCGCGCTCAGAAACCGATTGTAACCACGCTGGATCTGGTAGCCGTCGTGGACGCGGCCATCCCCAAAGCCGTCCGCCGCAAAGACGAAGGGCACCCTGCCCGGCGAACTTTTCAGGCGGTGCGTATCGCTGTGAATGACGAGCTGGCTCCGCTGGAGAAATCGATCTGTGATATGGTTGATCTGCTGGCCCCGGAAGGACGGCTGCTGGTGATTACCTTCCATTCATTGGAAGACCGGATTGTGAAAAACACCTTCCGACGGTTGCAAAATCCCTGTACCTGCCCGCCCAAAGCCCCTATCTGTACCTGCGGAAAAAAGTCGCTGGGTCGTGTGCTGGGCGGGGGGGCAATCCCACCGACGGCGGAGGAAACGGAGAGCAATCCCCGCGCGCGGAGCGCCAAGCTACGTGTGTTCGAGCGGGGCGACGATGCCGATCCAGCCCGGAAGCGCTGGTAAAAAGCAGCGTTCCGAAAGGAAATCAGCAAAGAAGCACAGAGAAAGCGGCGACTGGTTCGCCGCTTTTCTCATAGCCGATCCGGCTTGACAGCGGGATGGAAATCGCCTATGCTACCGATAATGAAGGAAAACGGGAGGCGCGAACGCGGATGCCGACGCTGTACGTGGTGGCTACCCCCATCGGGAATCTGGGTGATTTTTCTCCCCGGGCGGTGGAAACGCTGAAAAACGTGGCGCTGATTGCGGCGGAGGATACGCGGGTAACCCAAAAACTGCTGGCCGCATTTGACATCCATACGCCGCTGACCAGCTGCCATGAGCATAACGAGCGCTCCAAGGCCGAACAGATTGTGCAGCGGATGCTGGCGGAAGGGATCGACGTAGCGGTTACGACTGACGCCGGCACCCCGTGCATCAGTGATCCCGGCAGTCTGCTGGTGGCGGAAGCTGTGAAAAACAGCATCCCGGTGCTGGCGGTTGCCGGACCCACAGCCATGGCCGCGGCTCTGAGCGTGAGCGGGATGACCGTAGAGGAGTTTACGTTTTACGGCTTTCTGCCCCGTCAGAAGGGCGAACTGAAAACAAAACTGCAGGAGATGGCGGGTAAGTCCAAAATCGCGGTAGTGCACGAGTCGCCGCACCGTGTGACGGATCTTCTGGAGGCGGTTTGCGAAACGCTGCCGCATACTTGGGTGAGCGCCAGCTGCGACCTGACAAAAAAATTTGAAAGTACCATCCGTGGCGAGGCGGGTGAGGTGCTTGCGGCGCTGAAAGCCAACCCCAAGGCGGAAAAAGGCGAGTATTGCCTTGCGCTGGAATGGCATGACGTGCCGGAAACACCGAAGCCGGTTTGCGAACTTTCGCTGGAAGCGCAGCTGTTCGACGGGCTGACGAAGGGGCTCACCCTGCGCCAGAGCATGGATGCGCTGACTGTGTCGGGCGAACGGAAAAACGCGGTGTACGCCGCCGGGCTTCGCGTGAAAGCGATGCTGAAAGAGAACGAGTAAACCGAAGTTGCGTATAAGCGAATGAACCGGGGCTGCCATACACGTCCGGCAGTTAACGTTTCGGCGGGTTGTACCTTGCGGTAAATTTTACGTGAATAAACATAAAACAGCCCGATACGTAATGAACTGCACCCCCAGAGTTAGACAGTATGGTATACTGAAATAACTTTGGGGG
>DAOPZG010000158.1:0-5708 GCA_035353235.1 Candidatus Limiplasma sp. | reverse complement strand
GCGGAAGTGCGTGCGGGCGATATTCTGGTCGGCAAGGTAACGCCCAAGGGCGAAACCGATCTGACTGCCGAGGAACGCCTGCTGCGCGCTATATTCGGCGAAAAGGCCCGCGAGGTGCGCGACACTTCGCTGCGCGTGCCGCACGGCGAAGGCGGCATCGTGGTGGACGTGAAGATTTTCACCCGCGAGAATAAAGACGAACTCAGCCCCGGCGTGAACAAGATGGTGCGCGTGTACATCGCCCAGAAGCGTAAAATCAGTGTCGGCGATAAAATGGCAGGCCGCCACGGCAACAAGGGCGTTGTATCCCGCATCCTTCGCGAAGAGGATATGCCCTTTATGCCGGATGGCACCCCGCTGCAAATCGTGCTGAATCCCATGGGCGTGCCTTCCCGTATGAATATCGGGCAGGTGCTGGAAGTCCATCTGGGTATGGCGGCCAGAGCACTGGGCTGGCATGTGGCCACCCCGGTATTCGACGGCGCAACATTTGACGAAATTCAGGGCTGTCTGGAAAAAGCGGGTATGGACCCTGACGGCAAAACGGTGCTCTATGACGGGCGCACGGGCGACAGGTTTGAAAACCGCGTGACCGTGGGCATTATGTACTTCTTAAAGCTCCACCATCTGGTAGATGATAAGATGCACGCCCGCTCGGTCGGTCCCTACTCGCTGGTTACGCAGCAGCCTCTGGGCGGTAAAGCCCAGTTCGGCGGCCAGCGTTTCGGCGAAATGGAAGTATGGGCGCTGGAAGCCTACGGCGCGGCTAACACCCTGCAGGAAATCCTGACGGTGAAATCCGACGATATCGTAGGCCGTGTAAAGACCTACGAAGCAATCGTAAAGGGCACCAATATCCCCGCCCCGGGCGTGCCGGAGAGCTTCAAGGTGCTGCTGAAGGAACTGCAGTCTCTGGCACTGGACGTGCGTGTGCTGGATGCTGAAAAGAACGAAATTATCATCCGCGAGCTGGACGACGACGATCTGGACGAGACGCCGGGCAGCGACCGTTATGAAGCGGAAGAACCCGCCGAGGAGCCCACGGAGGAAGAACCCGCCGCCGAGGAGGAAGCCGACGAAGATACCGACTCGCTGGACGTCGATTTCAACCTGGACGACGACGACCTGGATGATTTCAACATGGATTTGGGCGACGATCTGGGGATTGACCTGGACGACGAAGGCAGCGGCGAAAAGCCCAAGCCCGACGACGAAGTGTAAACCGCGAAAAAACGGGCCGTATCCGTTACGCGCCGCCTGAAATGGGCGGCGCCCCGGATGCGGACTGGCGGCATGAATGCGTCAACCCTTGATTGTCTAAGCCCGAAAGGAGTGGCCACCTTGTTTGAACTGACAAACCTTGATTCCATCCAGATCGGTATGGCATCGCCCGAGAAGATTCTGGAATGGAGCTTTGGCGAGGTCTCCAAGCCTGAAACCATTAACTACCGCACCCTGAAACCCGAACGCGACGGCCTGTTCTGCGAGCGTATCTTCGGGCCGACGAAGGACTGGGAGTGCAACTGCGGTAAATATAAACGCATCAAGTTCAAAGACAAGAACAAAATTTGCGACAAGTGCGGCGTGCAGGTAACGCGCGCCAAGGTTCGCCGTGAACGGATGGGGCATATTAAGCTGGCGGCTCCCGTCAGCCATATCTGGTATTTCAAAGGCATTCCCAGCCGTATGGGCATGCTGTTGGACGTGAGCCCCCGGGCGCTTGAAAAGGTGCTGTACTTTGCCAACTTCATCGTTCTGGATCCCGGCGACAGCAAGGTGACAGGGCTTAAAAAGCATGAACTGATCACCGACGCGAAGTACCGCGAGCTGGAAGCCCAGTTGGGCAAAGGCGCGTTCCGCGCAGGCATGGGCGCCGAAGCGGTTAAGGAAATGCTGCTGGAGCTGAATCTGGACGAGATTAGCGAGAAGCTGAAAAAAGAGATTGCCGAACTGGCTGAAAAGGAACGCGAGCGCGACAGCGAAGGCCAGAAGCGCGCGCGTGCCGTGAAACGGCTGGAAGTGGTGGAAGCGTTCCGCCAGAGCGGCAACAAGCCGGAATGGATGATTCTGGACGTGATCCCGGTCATCCCGCCGGATCTGCGCCCGATGGTCCAGCTGGACGGCGGTCGTTTCGCCACCAGCGACCTGAACGACCTCTACCGTCGGGTGATCAACCGTAACAACCGTCTGAAACGCCTGCTGGAACTGGGCGCGCCGGATATTATCGTGCGTAACGAAAAGCGGATGCTGCAGGAAGCCGTCGACGCGCTGATCGACAACGGCCGCCGCGGCCGCGCGGTCACCGGCCCCGGCAACCGCGCCTTAAAATCCCTGTCCGACCTGCTGCGCGGCAAACAGGGCCGCTTCCGCCAGAACCTGCTGGGCAAGCGCGTGGACTATTCCGGCCGTTCCGTTATCGTGGTCGGCCCGGAACTGAAACTGTATCAGTGCGGCCTGCCCAAAGAAATGGCGCTGGAACTGTTTAAGCCTTTCGTGATTGAACGGCTGGTGGCGCTGAAATATGCGCACCACGGTAAGAACGCCAAGCGCATGGTGGAAAAGGGCAAAGCAGAGGTATGGGACATTCTGGAGGGCGTGATTAAGGAGCACCCGGTGCTGCTGAACCGCGCGCCTACCCTGCACCGTCTGGGCATTCAGGCTTTCGAACCGATTCTGGTGGAAGGCCGCGCCATCAAGCTGCATCCGCTGGTCTGCACCGCGTACAACGCGGACTTCGACGGTGACCAGATGGCCGTTCACGTACCGCTTTCCATGGAAGCGCAGGCGGAGAGCCGTTTCCTGATGCTGGCACATAACAACATCCTGAAACCGCAGGATGGCAAGCCGGTCATGCAGCCCTCTCAGGACATGGTAATCGGTTGCTACTACCTTACCATGACCTACCCCAAGCGCGAGAACCTCAAGCCCGAGGAAATTCACGCTTTCTCCAACTACAACGAGGCGATGATGGCCTACCAGACTGGCCACATCACCCTGCAACAGCCCATCCGCGTCCGGGTAACCCGCAGCTTTGAGGGTAAATCCGCGGCCCGCCTGATTGACTGCACGCTGGGAATGATGATCTTTAACGAGATTATCCCGCAGGACATCGGCCGTAAACCGCGCCGCAATCTGGACGACATGTTCGCTCTGGAAGTGGATACCCTTTGTGGGAAAAAGGATCTGGGCAAGATCGTGGATCAGGTGTATCAGAAGCACGGCATCCACGAAACCGCGCAGGTGCTGGACAACATCAAATCGCTGGGCTTCAAGTATTCTACAAAAGGCGCCATTACCGTATCGGTGGACGATATCAAAGTGCCGCCCGCCAAGAAGGGAATGCTGGAAGAAGCCGATAAACAGGTGAAGGAAATCAACGACCTGTTTAACATGGGTATGCTCAGCGAAGAGGAACGGTATAAGAACGTTATCGAAATCTGGTCCAACACGACCACCAGTATCCGAAACATCATCCTGCCGGGGCTTGACGAACGCAACCCCATCCGGATGATGACGGACTCCGGCGCCCGCGGCAGCGCGTCGCAGGTGGCTCAGCTGGCCGGTATGCGCGGCCTGATGGCTTCTCCTTCCGGCAAAACGCTGGAACTGCCGATTCGCGCCAATTTCCGCGAGGGCCTCTCCGTGCTTGAATTCTTCGAATCTTCTCACGGCAGCCGCAAATCGCTGGCAGATACGGCGTTGCGTACCGCCGACTCTGGTTACCTCACCCGCCGACTGGTGGACGTATCGCAGGAAGTGATTGTTCGCGAGCCGGATTGCTTCGCCAAACGCGGCGAGAAGGTGCGCGGCATCACCATCAGTGAGATCACCATCGGCAACCAGGTGATTGAAAGCCTGGAGGATCGTCTGGTGGGCCGTGTGGCTGCCGAGGATATTATCAACCCGGCAACCGGAGAAATCCTTGCGGCACTGAACGAAACCATCACCAACCAGAAAGCAAAGGACATCGCAGCCGCAGGGGTGAAGAAAGCACAGGTTCGCAGCGTTCTGACCTGTCGCAACGAGACCGGCGTTTGCGCACGCTGCTACGGCGCCAACCTTGCCACCGGCGAACCGGTGGATGTGGGCGAGGCCGTGGGTATCGTGGCCGCACAGGCTATCGGCGAACCCGGCACACAGTTGACGATGCGTACCTTCCATACCGGCGGCGTGGCCGGCGGCGACGACATCACACAGGGTCTGCCGCGCGTTGAGGAACTGTTTGAGGCGCGCAAACCGAAACGCGATACGATCCTGAGCGAGATCAACGGCCGCGTAACGATCAGCGAAAACAAGAAAAAGCGCGAGATCACCGTGACCAGCGACGAAGACGGACACGAACAGAAAGTATACCAGATCAACTACGGCAGCCGCCTGAAGGTTACCGACGGACAGACGGTAGAAGCCGGTCAGGAACTGATCGACGGCTCCATCAACCCGCATGATCTGCTGCGGATTCTGGGTGTGAAAGCCGTGCAGGATTATCTGCTTCGCGAAGTGCTGAGCGTGTACCGTCAGCAGGGCGTTAACATCAGCGATAAGCATATCGAAATTATCGTGCGCCAGATGCTGCGCAAGGTGCGCGTGGAGGACAGCGGCGATACCAGCCTGCTGCCCGGAGCGCTGATTGACATCTTCCGCTTTGAAGAAGCCAACCGTGAAACCATGGAGAAGGATGGCCGCCCCGCCATCGCCAAGCGCGTGTTGTTGGGCATCACCAAAGCTTCGCTGGCAACGGAAAGCTTCCTGTCCGCCGCGTCCTTCCAGGAGACCACGCGCGTGCTGACCGACGCGGCCATCAAGGGCAAGATTGATCCGCTGTTGGGCCTGAAGGAGAACGTGATTATCGGCAAGCTGATTCCCGCGGGCACAGGCATGCCGCGTTACAAAGACATCGACCTGGTGGAAAACTTTTAACTGAAGCGATCGGCGGAAAGGCAATTGCCTTTCCGCCGGTTTGATAAAGGGTGATGGGATGGGCGCGATGCGCACTGCGCGGGCGGAGGATCTGCCCGCCGTTGATTCGGTTTTTCGCGACGCGATTCGGGACATGAACCGCAACGGCATTCCGCAATGGGACGAAATTTATCCGACCCCGGAAACGCTGCATGCCGATTATGAAAAAGGCGATTTGTACGTATCGGAAGATGAAAACGGTAAAGTTGTTGCCGCAGTGGTAATCAACGCGGATTGCAACCCGGACTGTCGCGGGGACTATGCCGCCACCTCCTGGCAGGGCGGAGAACCGTACCTGATCGTCCACCGGCTCTGTGTGTCCCCCTCTGCACAGGGGAAGGGTACTGGCCGCGCCCTGATGGCTGATGTGGAGGCATGGGCACGCGAACGCGGTTACGTTGATATCCGACTGGACGCCTTTTCCCTGAACCCGCATGCTCTGCGCATGTATGACCGGCTGGGGTACCATAAGCGCGGTGAAGCTAACTGGCGCAAAGGGCTGTTTTACCTGCTGGAAAAACAGCTAACGTGAGACTAAGGTGTGTTGAGCCGTTCCCTGTAAGCTTGCGGCCGGAGATGCGCTTTTCGATCCCGCAGACGGGCGCAAACCGCAGATTGCCGGGGGTTCTATCCATTTTTACCCTTGCAAAAAGCACTGTTTTATGCTATCATAGTTCACGTCGCTTGAACAGAATACATGGGATTATAGCTCAGTTGGTTAGAGCGCCACGTTGACATCGTGGAGGTCATAG
>DAOPZG010000157.1:0-5713 GCA_035353235.1 Candidatus Limiplasma sp. | reverse complement strand
CGGCCTGCTCCACTGCATGTTCCCAGGAGACCAGAATATCCCCCAGAAAACAGGCACCCGATTCGGTATCATACTCGCGCCGTAGAGCATGGTGCGAACAATGGGCTGTGCGACCACGGGCATAATCCACCGTGGGGAACGAAAGAACATCGGTAGAGGCGTCAATGCCCCTCTGTTCCCGGTTCACGACCCGGATATGAGCGTCGTCCGTAAGTAGAATATGTATAGCACACGAAACGGGAAGTCGCTCCGTTACTGCGCAGCAATCCGCAACCAGTGAAAGCACAGCCGTATCAAACAGGCGGTAAGGAAGCATTACGCCTTCCTCTGCATCCCAATCAATCTTCATGACGGGTTGCCTCCGATGTTATGGAATCAGCAGGGGAAGAAATACTGCGGACGGTTTTCAATCGCTCTTCCGGGACAGCAACAGGATTCTCCATTCCAGTTGAATCAGCACTTTTTTCTTGAAATAATGTGCTTTCCTGATCGGATAAAGCATCGGGTTCGGTAGTATGAAGGGTGGGTGGCCCCTGAACAGAACTCAAAGCTTCGTCGGCCGCATGTTCGGCATCCTGTGGATCGACGTCCGGTTTTTTCATCAGCTCATGCGCCTCAACCGGGTTTTCCTCTGTGGCGGCGGAGGTTTCTGTTTTACCGTTCAACGCCTGCCGTTGTAACTGCTCCAGAGATAACGCCGGGTACTCGATCCTTTCGTGGAATACACCATTTAGCACAGCGGAAAATGCATCGCAGATTTTATCAATGTCGGAAAGGGTAACGGGGGCATGGCTCAATTGCCCGTCCTCCAGTTTGCCGCGCACCAGCCGCTCAATGAACTCCTCAATCGCCTTGGGCGTCGGATCCGACATGGAGCGAACCGCAGCCTCCACGGTATCCGCAAGCATGATGATCGCGCTTTCTTTCATGTGCGGGCGACGTCCGTCATAACGGAAGTCATTGATATCTACAGGCTGACCGTTGGCTTGCTGGAGCGCCTTGTGGTAAAAATACATCACCGGCGTATCCCCATGATGCTCGATGATGATATCCTGTATCTCCTCCGGCAGATGGTATTGTTGCGCCATCATCAGGCCGTCGCGGGTATGCGCGGTCAGGATTGCGGCGGATACGTAAGGGTTGGTGTATTCGTGCGGGTTTTCGCCAATCTGATTTTCTTTGAAATACAGAGGGCGCTTCAGTTTGCCGATATCATGGTAATAAGCTCCGGAGCGGGCCAGCAACGGATTGGCCCCAATGGCCTCCGCGGCAGCCTCGGCCAGATTGGCAACGATAATACTGTGGTGATAGGTGCCGGGCGCTTCCATCAGAAGCCTGCGAAGCAAAGGCTGGTTAGGATTGCACAACTCCAGAAGTTTGCTCTGCGTAGCCAGATGAAATATGGATTCCAGAATCGGCCCCAAACCGAGGCACAGCAGGGAAGCCACCAGCGCGCCCGCAGCGCTCCAGAGTGAATTGGCAAATACATCCTGCACGGAAGTATTCGTCATAAAACCGATCGTAAGAATGATAGCAATGTTGGAAAGCGCCGTAACGACGCCGGCCAGCAGAACCTGCTGACGGTAGGGCCTTAACCGGATAATGACAATGGATAAAAAGCCGCTGATAATGGTCGTGAGCAGAATGTTGACCATTTCCGTCCCATAGGTGCTGTTGCCCCCGGCGATCAGGGCGCTGACCACGACGGCCAGCGATACGGAGCCTGCCGTGGCGGGAGCTACGCCCATCATACCGGTCATCATCATGGCGCCCAGCAGAACCGGCGGTAAATAAAGATCGATCATCTTCGCGAAAATACACACAGCCAGTGTGATGTTGAGAATAATCATCTGTATCGCTAGTTTACGGGGTTTGCGCAGATCATGAGAACCAAAAAGGAACAACACCATGATATATGCGGCCATTGCCAGCAGAACCAACAGCCCGCCGCCCACATACATGGTAAGGTCAAAATTCTCGTTGTCCAATAAGCCCAGGCTGCGAAGCATTTCCAGTTCATTCGCCGTCACGCGTTCCCGCGCGATCACGATATTCTGCCCCTGTTTGTAAATCACAGGTTCAACCGCGTCGCGGGCTTCCTGCTGTAGTTTGGCAGTCGCATCCTGATCGATTACCATATTCGGCTGTACCACTTTTCGCAGGATCGGGGTCGCCACATTCTGCAAAAGATCCATATTGGTTTTATAACCGATAATCTGCTGCAGATATTGTATTGACTCGTTGACATATCCCTCGCGGATTGTGGTGTTCATGGTGTTTTCAACCGCTGAGGTAATATTATCGTTCAGATCAAGCATATCCTGATCGGCTGTCCGCATTAATGTGTTGATCTGATAGTCCGCCAGCGTTACCAGCGTGAACAGCGATTTGGCATATTCAATTTCAGCGGTCGTGAAAACATAAGCTTTCTGCTTTTGCAAATCGCCCGGTGCATGCTGCTCCAAAGTTTTTTGGCCATACTGCTGCACGGTGTTGGCTTGCGTCAGGATCGATGTAAGGTTATGCATCACATCCGCTGTGACGCCTTCTTTATACAGGTAAGTTGGCTCAACCTTGCTGGCTGCATCATCACGGTTGCGCTCTGTAGCGATTTCATCCACAACGTCCTTGGAAGCCGTGATCGTAGTGTATGCAATATCGCCAACCTGAAGGTTATAACGCTCAGGAGTAATCGCAAAGAAAAATAACGCCATCATCACCAGTGTGCCAAGCAGCAGCACATACCAGCATCTTGCCTGCATCGTGCGCAGTTTAGCCCAGAGTGCTGCAAACGACCACGGACTGCGTTTGGCCCGTGTCCCAGCGGCATGCTTTTTAAGCGTCATTGTCCCGCAGGCCTCCCTGTACGGTCGCGTTCATAGGATTCGTAAGCTTTTACGACAGTTTGGACAAGGTCGTGACGAACTACGTCGGAATGAGTCAGGCGGACGATGGCGATTTCAGGAATCTCTTTCAGCACATCTACCGCCTGCAGCAAGCCGGACAGTTTTCCGGTCGGAAGATCGGTCTGTGTGTCGTCGCCGGTAACGACGACGCGGGAACCCGCCCCGAACCGGGTGAGGAACATCTTCATCTGTTCCGGCGTGGTGTTTTGCGCTTCGTCAAGAATGATGAAGCTTTCGGAAAGCGTTCTACCGCGCATATAGGCAAGCGGAGCCACTTCCAGAATTCCCCGCTCCTGCAAACGCAGATAGGAATCCGGACCCATCATATCATATAAAGCGTCATACAAAGGGCGCAGGTAAGGGTCTACCTTCTGGTTCAGGTCGCCGGGCAGAAAACCGAGCTTCTCGCCCGCTTCCACCGCCGGACGGGTCAGAACGATCCGTTCGATCTCTTTATTGCGTAAGGCCACCACAGCCAGAGCCATTGCCAGATAGGTTTTCCCGGTTCCGGCGGGACCCAGTGCGAAAGTAAGCTCATGGGTTCGAATGGCGTTCACATATTGGTACTGCCCCAGCGTTTTACAGCGGATCGGTTTTCCACGGTGGGTAACGGCAACCGCTTCAAAGGCGATGTCGTCCAGCCTGTCCAGACTGCCTTCTTTGGCAAGGGCTGCGGCATAACGCAGCGTGGTGCGATCAATTTGCGCATGGCGAAGTACCAGAGACTTCAGCTTTTCGACCACTTCAGCCGCCATTGCGACGTTTTGGTCACAGCCGGTGATGCGTAAATCATCCCCGCGAACGGATAGTACGACGCTTAACTCATTTTCCAGCAAAGGAACGTTTCGTTCGTTTGCGCCGAAAAGAGAAAGATAATTCTCAAGGCTTTCTAACGACAGAACCGTCGTCGTTTCCTGCGCCAAATACATTTCCTCCGTTCGGGGCGGCATTTGTGCCGCCCGCGATATCCCCTGCCCATGAATGGACATAGAAAAAAGAATATCAACAATATCATACAATAATCTGTCCATTTGTCAAATGGTTTCCTGCTTTTATGCCGTTATGAACCGCGCAGGAACCACACGCGTTTTTTGGACGAAATACTTGTATTTTCTGTTGCAATCCTGTCCAAATCAGGTATAATGGACAACGTAGGGTTCCATAATGGGACAATGTAGTATGGAAGGCGGGGATTCTTTGTGAAGCTCCTGGTTTTGGTAGCCTATGCAGTGATGATGATCGTTGTCATATTCCTGACCGCAAAAAAGAATCTGTCACTAAACGGTTTCCTGTTGGGAGGCCGAAACATTGGCCCGTGGATGAGCGCATTCAGCTACGGGGCCAGTTATTTTTCTGCCGTAATCATTATTGGTTATTCAGGTTCGATGGGTTGGAACATGGGCTTATCCGCAATATGGTGCGGCATTGGCAATGCTTTGGTCGGAAGCCTTCTGGCATGGTCGCTGCTGGCCAGGCCAACACGCAGAATGGGGGAAAGGCTTCAGGTTGGAACCATCCCGGGCTTCTTTGAGAAACGTTATCAGAGCAAGACGCTCAAGGTGATTGCCAGCCTGATGATTTTCGTTTTTCTGCTGCCCTACAGCGCAAGCGTTTATAAAGGACTCGGAAACATGTTCACCAAAGCATTCGGTTTCGATTATACCTGGTGTGTGATCGGGATTGCGCTGCTTTCGTCCCTGTACTTGTTTGCGGGTGGTTACAAAGCAACGGCTATTACCGATTTTATTCAGGGGCTGATCATGCTGGTCGGCATCGTCGCCGTCGTGTTTTACGTGGTCCGCGCAGCGGGTGGCGTTACGGAAGGATTGAACCTGCTGGGTACGGAAGAGATCGGCGGAGCGAATATGAATACCCTGTTTCCGCCTCAGGATAAGGCGGTCAGCCTGTTCAGCAACGTGATCCTGACGTCGCTTGGCGTACTGGGTATGCCGCAGATGATCCACAAATTCTTCGCCATCCGTGACGAAAAAAGCGTAAAGCGCGCAACAATCATCTCCACATTCTTTGCGTTGGTGGTGGCGGGCGGCGCGTATTTCGCTGGCAGTTTCGGACGTGTGATTCTCAGCAAAATCGCGGCTCCGGATGGCGCGGGCACGATGGCCTCGCTGGTCGCCAGTGGGAAGATGCCGCTGGATCAGATTATGCCGACAATTCTTACAGATAAAACCGTGGTTGGCATTCCGGACGCGATGCTGGGGTTGTTCGTCGTACTGCTGCTGTCCGCGAGCATTTCCACGCTCACAGCACTGGTGCTGTCATCCGCTTCCGTTATTTCCGTTGATTTGATTGGGGCGATTGCACCCAATACCAAACCTAAAACCACGCTATGGATTATGCGCAGCCTTTGTATTGTTTTTGTGATTTTCTCTCTGGTAGTCAATTTCCTGATGCAGAAGACGCCGATTGTTTCCCTGATGTCCCTGTCCTGGGGCACCATCGCCGGCGCGTTCCTCGCGCCGTTCCTGTACGGCCTGCTCTGGCGCGGCGTAACAAAAGCAGGCGCCTACACCGGGGTTATCTGCGGCGCACTGATCTCGCTGATTCCGCCGCTGACTACGGGGAACATGAGCCTTGCGCCCGTAAGCGGTGCTGCTGCCATGCTGGCCGGGCTGGTGATTGTTCCGGTTGTTAGCCTGCTTACGAAAAGAACCGGGTTTAGCAAAGAACATCTGGATACGGTGTTCGGCATTGCAGCCAAAGGATAATTAACAAGAAAAAAGCAGCCGTCCCAGTTTGAACTGACCCCAAAAAGTTAGACAAAAAAGGAATTAAGCCACCTTAAGGGT
>DAOPZG010000156.1:0-5724 GCA_035353235.1 Candidatus Limiplasma sp. | reverse complement strand
CTTATTTTACCATTTCTTCGCCTGTTACGCTATTCTTTCACCGTGCGGTATTGCCCAAAGTAATTAGAAGAGAATTTGAGAAAACCCGGACGTGTTAAAACGTCCGGGTTTCTCAGCGTGGGGGTGGATACGGGCGTGCGGAATGCCGAAAGATAAAATATTCACTCGGGACATTTCATGAACCCGCTTTCCAATAACGGCTCAGACTGTTTACAGGCAACCCGGAAGGAATATACCTTAATCCCGGCGGCGCAAGAAACCGTTGTAGCAGACTATCCTCCGGTCTGCTGTCTGGGGTGGGGGAAAGAGCTTTCCGAATCATCCAGCGATAAGCGGTTGGCAGACCGTCGGACAGTCGTAAAGGGTTTCCGGAGAGAACCGCTTCACAGGGGAAATGAAAACGGTCATGATCGAAATCTGGAAGATTCCCTGAAAGCAACTGGTGTGCAATTAAACCGTACGCGAAGGTATCCACCTTGTACGTTAACCTTTGGGATCCTCCCGCCATACGCTGAAAGGTCTCCGGCGCCAGATAGAGGGGATCACCTTCCGCTTGACTGGCATCCATGGAAATGTTTCCTCCCAAAAAACTGCTGTCAAAATCTATAAGCCGAACCCGGTCGTGGCCATTCTGCTGCTGCAACAGAATATGTTCCGGTTTTAAATCACCATGCACAAGGCCCTGTGCATGCAGCCGCGCAAGACAGCAGGCCAATGCGTACAGCAGCTCTCTTGCGCGGGCCGGAGGTTGGTGACCCAAGGTTTCGAAGGTCTGCGAAGTTGGATCGATTGCCTCGGAAACTGCGATGAAATGATTTTCGTGGATGAAAAAATCCGTTACAGGTACAACCCAATCACCTAAAACACAGGACAATGCGTCATATACAGACTGTTTATGCTGCAGAAAAACCTCACAGCGCGCCATCCTTGCCCGTTGGAGAGCGGATTGACCGTCCGAAGAAATGGCGGGGCAAACCGGAGAAAGAAATCGTTTAATAAAGAAGCGATTGCCATCATATGTGGCAAAGCACCACTGCGCGCTTCCACTGCCAAAGGTCTTGAAAGATGTTTCACAAAGGTAAGGGCCTATCTTCGTGACGCTCGCCCCCTTAGGTTCAGAAAAACCCGGCGGCCGCTGCGGCAACCGGGCACATTCGGATCGCACTTCGTCAACAACCGCGCACCTCACAGGCTCACAGGGTGTTGCAAACAGCGTCGATCACCTGCTGATATTCCAACTCCGTTAGCCCTTCGGTGACGGTTTGCACATGTACCACCTGTGCCCATTCCCGTGAAATTCGGTTCCATTCCGGAGCGTCTGGTGCAAACAGCAGTAAACGCTTCGCTTTCTCATCCATTGTGCCGCCCAGCTGTTCATCTTCCCACCACAGGCTCAATTCTTCAAAATCCTTCGCCATGCCTTCCGGGTACCAGGGCGCGATTTTCGCGTGACCCAGCGTGTGGGTAGGAGCGTCTGACCAGACGACGATAATATGCCGGCGTTTGATTCCTTCACGCGTCCAGTCGCTGCGGATCGCGTAGGCCAACGCTTCCAGGCCGTCTTCCGGTATGTCGCCGCCGCCTTGCGCGGTGATACCGTTTACGCAATCGTGGAATGGTTGGGTCTGCTCCGGCAATGTGAAAAAGTCGCTGGCCATCATGGCCTGCTCGCCATCCGTAAGATAATCACGGAAAGCGATTACGCGAATCCTCATTTTACTGATGCTTCGATTCTTTTTTGCCATAGCATGTTGGATGTCCTCGTGCAGGTGGGTGGCATTATGCTTAACCATCTCCAGCACGTGACGCATGCTGCCGGTTGCATCAATACAGAAAACCAGGTCCACGGAATAGGTCAGCTCATATGGTTCCATGTTCTCCTCCTTGGGCGAACAGAAATAAGCCACCTTGTTTTGGCGTATAAAGGTATTCTTCACAGCAGCCAGTTTCCCTTCTGCTCAGGTATGATTTTACAGTCGGAAGAAGATTCTTCGGAAGGAAGGTATTTGCTGTTCGTCGAAAAGGATACCCAGTGCAGCGCGTGAGCCGGAACAATCCGGCAGAGGGAGCGTGACCAGTGTTCATGAAGGGGATCAAACGGACGGGCGGTTTTTTATGCTTTTTAGGTTGCGTCGCTGCCATGGCGGGCATTCTAGCAACCGCTGCTCCGATGATTGACTATGATCCATTGCAGGCGTTTGTTCGATCTTTATCCACAACGGAGAACGGCGGTTTGATTAAAATCCTGTATTCCGTTCTTTCCTTTTGCCTTGCGGAGAATTATCTGGTTTTTGCCGGGGGTATCGCTTTGCTTTTCATCGGCGGAGTGATTCGGACGATGGCCGATAAAGCCCTGTTCGAAGTACCGGCAGACGAACCGGAAGTTGCGGCAATTCGGCATCCTTCCGTCGATAGCAATCCTTCCGATGCCCGGGATGCTTCCCTGCCGGCACAGGAGCCGACTTCCTCTGTGAATGTGTCGCCTGCAACAGAGGATTTTCGTCCGCAAATTATCGTGAACCCCCTGAAAGCATCGCAGCCTGAAGAATACAGACACTGTGCGGACCCGATAGAAGGAAATGAAACGTCATCTCAAAATAGTGATACGGAAATCGTTATGCCTCTACCGGGGTTGAGTGTTCAGACGGAAGAACCCTCACTTTCCCAGATGGACAACCCAGTGGAGGAGGAACCCACGCCACGGCTTGCACCATATTCGAAATACCCGGATTGGGCTTATGAGGCGTCCGTTGCGCAGGCCGCACCGAAGGTTTCTGACCAACCGGAGGATCACGCGGAGCGCCCGATGACAGACGCATCCGAGTGGGAAACGAGAGAGACTACCGATGAGCGCGTCATTATCGCCAGACGGGAAAACAGCGCCCCTGAGGTGAAAATCCCTCCGGAAGTAACCAAATTCTTCGAACCTACGCAATTCTATCAGGTTCCTGCCCCTGCCGAGCCGACACCTTTGGAACAGTCCGCGAAGAACTGCCGCGAACACAATACAGAAAAAGCGGTGCCAATGTTGCCCAACACAGGAAACCCTTTTCAATACAAGGTTTTCCGCGCAGAAGGCAGGCCGGTTGTCGTTACGACGTTGCCCAACGCACAGTTCCAGTATGACCGGATTGCCGATCCGTCACCGACGTTACAGTCCGGAACGTACGAGGAGAACGATACCAGGATACCCTTACAACAATTAAAAAGCGGAGTGCAAATCGTAAATACTCTTGGCCGCAGGATTCAACATTAGATGAATCAAGGACTGCAGTCCCCTGAAAACACAAGGAAACAGAACGATCAGCCGTAATGTTCCAGCGAAAAGGCGGAATGTTACGGCTTTAAAATGTAAAATTTAAGAAAATAAGCAAAATAGTTGCAATTTGACGAAATGTAAGATATAATCATGTACATTCCGGTGTAACCATGTTCGTTTTCTTGTATTATCGCTGGCGGGGGGGGGACACAGATGCAGCGGGTGATTCGATATTTCAAAAATGATCTTGCCCTGTTCAGGGAATATTACCAGAACGGACAGGAACAAATTGACAATACGAATTTTTACGCGCTGCGGAGGACTAGCCTGATTACGACACTGCTTCTGGCAGGCGCTTTAATCTTAATGTTCTCAACGGATCAGCGCTGGGAAGTGGAAGCCCCATGCGCGGTTGTGCTGATGCTGCACCTTTTTCTGTGTGTCGCGCTTCATGCGCGGACGAAGGCGCTTCGTGAAAGGCCCAGCCTGATTCGTATCCTCTCGTTGTTTTTTTTACTTTCCATACTGGCGCTGGCTGCGTACCTGTCCACCTATGGGATGGAAGATGCTCCGGGAGTTTACTTTGCTCCGTTTGCCATTGTGCTTACGATGATATTCATATTACCTGCCTGGCAGAGTTATACCGCGCTTACGCTGACGACGATCTATTTCGCGTGGATGAGCGCTACGGTAAAGGATACGTTCACTTTCCAGATTGACTTAACACTTGCAGCCACAACGCTTCTGCTGGGAATGATTGGTATTACCGAACTGTATTCCGTACGTTTGAAGGAATATCGCCTGCGCAGCGAACTGATGCGCCGCTCCAGTATGGACGCGTTAACGGGGCTGATGAACAAGACAACGGTGGAGACCTGCGCACGGAGTTATCTGGAACATTACGCAAATAAACAGAGCTCCGCTCTGATGGTGATTGATCTGGATCAGTTTAAGCAGATTAACGACCAGTTGGGGCACCAGACAGGGGACGAAGCACTGGAAGCCTTTGGAGAAGCTCTGCTTCGGTTGTTTCGTTCGCAGGATATCGTAGGTCGCGTCGGCGGTGACGAATTTATGGTGCTGATGAAAAATATCGAAGATCCGGAAATGGTAATCCATCGCGCTGAGGCGATCTGTGAAGCGGCGAGAGAGACAAAGCTTAAAAACCTCAACTGCGCGCTTTCCTGCAGTATTGGAATCGCGATGTGCCCCTACCATGGAACGGATTATGATACCCTTTTCAGCACCGCGGACGAACAATTGTATATGATGAAACGAAATAAGGGAAAATCCGCCTGTCAGGCGATTGCATAATCAGCAGTACCTGAGTTTCTTTCATGTTTTTTTATAAAACAGGATAATCGAAAGTACCGGCGGTGGAAACCACTTGCCAAAGGCGTTGATATTTGGCGCCAAATTGGGTATAATGGTTGCGAATGTGAAATAGCATGGAGGGTTGCGCGTGTACAGGCTACTGATTGTCACACGGGATCAACGGGTTGAGGATTTGTTCAACTCCATGCAGGGCTGGGAAGCCATGGGCTTCAAACAGCCCCGTTTGCGGAAAACGACGGCGGATGCGATTGAGTGCATGCATAAGCACCATATCGACGCCATTGCGTTGGACGGAGATCCGGATTATGCGGAACTGGAGCGCTGGCTGGATGAGAACGCGCCAAACATCCCGATCTTCGGGATCGCGGAGAACGAGGACAAGCAGCTGGAAGCGATCCGTGAAATTGAGCTGCTTTTAAATCAGCTGCATACCGACGATTCCAACGATGATTACGATGAAAGCTATTACTTCAAGCTTTCACGGGAACGCTGGCAGAAGCGGCTGATTGCCGGGCTGTCGCCATCGGTGGAAGATATTTTAAAGCATGAACGGATGTACCGTTGCCCGGATGATCCGTGCAGCCCGTGCGTCTATGCGCGCATGACCATCCCGGAGGGGGATCCTTTTATTACCGGACGCTGGCATTATGGAAGCGAACGTCTGGGCACGGCGCTGCAAAATTTCTTCGGCGAAACATTCGACCATCTGTTTGTCCATGTGGCAGTCGTATCACCGGAAGAAGTGCGCGTGGTTTTCTGCCCTCCCGCCGGAGAAAGAAAACATCCGGCATCCCTGCCGAAAGCAAAAAAATACATCGATGAAACAATCGAACAGATCAGGAACTACCTGGGTTTATCCATGACCGTTGCGGAAATACGGATGCGCGACGGGCTGGTGGATTTTGCCGCCGAGTGCAGTATTCACGACGGACGCGCGGATTAACAGGAGGAGGGAATACAGATGGGCTTTTTCAAGAACGTGGTAAGCAGCCAGTTTATCGATGTGATCGAATGGACGGATGATACGCAAAACACTATGGTGCACCGTTATGATATGAACGGCAAGGAAATTATGATGGGCGCGCAGCTGACTGTGCGCGAAAGCCAGGTGGCGGTTTTCGTAAACGAAG
>DAOPZG010000155.1:0-5731 GCA_035353235.1 Candidatus Limiplasma sp. | reverse complement strand
GCGCCCCGCGCGAGCGGAAAGCCCTTTGGTGTGTCCGCAGACACATCCCTACCCCGCGCGCCCGCAGGTGCGATACCCTGCGCCCCGCGTGCCCGCAGGCAAGCTAAAAAAGAAAAGTGGAGGAAGAACCTTCATTCTTCCTCCAATATCAGGCGTTTCATCGCCCATTCCCTTTATTCCAGCTCAAACGCACCGGTATACAGCTGATAATACTTGCCCTTCTGGGCAATCAGCTCTTTGTGGTTTCCGCGCTCGATAATGTGCCCGTGCTCAAGCACCATGATCACGTCGGCGTTGCGTACGGTGGACAGCCGATGCGCGATCACGAATACCGTCCGGCCCTGCATCAGCGCATCCATGCCCTTTTGCACAATCGCTTCAGTGCGGGTGTCGATCGAGCTGGTCGCTTCGTCCAGTATCATCACGGGCGGATCGGCCACCGCCGCACGGGCAATGGAGATCAGTTGACGCTGCCCCTGGCTGAGACCGGAGCCGTCGCCGGAAAGCACCGTATCATACCCTTGCGGAAGCATCCGGATAAAGGTATCCGCATTGGCCCTTTTCGCGGCTTCCATGCATTCCTCGTCGGTCGCGTCCAGCTTGCCGTAACGGATGTTCTCCATCACGGTTCCGGTAAACAGGTTCACATCCTGTAAAACCACGCCAAGGCTTCGCCGCAGGTCGTCCTTGCGGATTTTTTGGATGTTGATGCCGTCGTAACGGATCTTCCCTTCCGCAATATCATAAAAACGGTTCAACAGATTGGTAATGGTGGTTTTTCCCGCGCCGGTCGAGCCGACGAACGCCACTTTCTGCCCGGGCCGCGCATACAGGTTGATATCGAACAGTACCGGTTTATCCGGTGTATAAGCGAAATCCACGTCTTCCAGCACCACATCGCCTTCCAGCTGCTGGTAGGTGACCGTTCCATCGCCATGCGGATGTTTCCATGCCCACAGACCCGTATGTTCCTGCGTTTCCGCCAGGCTGCCATCTGCGTTGCGGTACGCGTTAACCAGCGTTACATAACCGTCGTCGCTCTCAACCGGTTCATCCATCAGGCGGAAGATGCGGCCCGCGCCGGCCAGCGCCATGATAATGGAGTTGATTTGCTGGCTCACCTGCGTGATCGGCATGGTAAAGCTGCGGCTCAGCTGCAGGAACGCGGCGATCCCGCCCAGTGTCAGCCCACCCACTCCGCCGATGGCCAGCGCGCCGCCGAGAATGGCAATCAGCACGTATTGCAGGTTGCCTAAATTGCCCATAATCGGCATCAGGATGTTGGCGAAGGTGTTCGCTTTGGCCGCGCTGTCAAACAATTCATCATTGCGGTGGTCAAACCCCTGCTGTGATTCCGGCTCGTGGTTAAATACCTTCACAACCTTCTGTCCGTTGACCATTTCTTCCACGTAGCCGTTCAGGTCGCCCAGCGTTTTTTGCTGCTGCACAAAATAACGGGCGCTGCTGCCGCTGATCTTCCCGGCAAAAAGCATCATGAGCGCAACCCACGCCAGCACGAACACCGTAAGAATTACATTGGTCGTAACCATCGCGACAAACACGGTCAGAACCGTTACCAGGGTGGACAACGTCTGCGGAATACTCTGGCTGATCATCTGGCGCAGGGTATCGGTATCGTTGGTGTAGTAGCTCATCACATCGCCGAACGAGTGAGTATCAAAGTACTTCACCGGCAGGCGCTGCATGTGTGTAAACATTTCATCGCGGATGTTTTTCAGCGTCTTTTGCGCCACGGCAACCATCAGATAGTTATACAGAAAGGTCGCAACAACACCGCACGAATAGATGACCGCCATGTTGAGCACAACGCTGAGCAGACCGCCAAAATCCGGGCTTGCCGCAAGCATCAGGGGCGTGATGTAGTTGTCGATCAGGTTTTGCAGGAAAAGGGCGCTCATCACGCCGGCGAGCGCGCTGATCAGGATGCAGAACACAACCAGCATCAGGCGAAGGCGGAAAGGTTTTAAATAACTCAACAGGCGTTTGATTACGCCTTTGTCCGGTTTCTGCATGGGGCCGCCCATTCCGCGCGGTCCGCGCATCGGTCCTCGCATCATTCCGCGTCGCCCCCTTTCGTTTGCGATTCATATACTTCGCGGTAGATCTCGCTTTCCCGCATCAGTTCTTCGTGCGTACCACAGGCAGCCACGCGCCCGCCGTCCATCACCACAATCTGATCCGCGTCCTGTACAGACGCGACGCGTTGCGCAATAATCAGCTTGGTTGTATGCGGTATTTCCTCGCGGAACGCCTTGCGGATCTGCGCGTCGGTCGCCGTGTCCACCGCGCTGGTCGAGTCGTCCAGAATCAGGATTTTAGGCTTTTTAAGCAGCGCACGGGCGATGCACAGGCGCTGCTTCTGTCCGCCGGACACGTTCGCGCCTCCCTGATCAATCAGGGTATCGTATCCATCCGGAAACTGCCGGATAAACTCGTCCGCCTGCGCCAGTTTACAGACATGTTCCAGTTCCGCATCCGTTGCCTGCTCGTTGCCCCAGCGGAGATTCTCCTTAATCGTACCGGTGAACAGCTCGTTCTTTTGCAACACCATTGCCACCGCGTCGCGAAGGGCTGTCAGATCGTAGCGGCGAACATCGACCCCGCCAACCTCCACAGCGCCCAGCGTCGCGTCGTATAACCGCGGGATCAGCTGTACCAGCGAGGATTTGCCGCTTCCGGTTTCACCCAGAATGCCCACAACGGAGCCGGAAGGAATGGTGAGCTCGATGTTACTGAGGCAAAGGTGATTCGGGTCTTTGCTGTAGCTGAACCCAACATTTTTAAAGTGCAGAGAACCGTCCTTTACTTCCATCACAGGGTCCGTTACATCTGCGATGTCCGTATTCTCGTTCAGCACTTCCACAATCCGTTCGGCCGACGCGCGGGAGATGGTAATCATCACAAATACCATAGACAGCATCATCAGGCTCATCAGAATTTGCATGGCATAGGTAATCAGGCTGATCAGTTCGCCGGTTGTCATGGTTCCCCCGACAATCATCTTCGCCCCGAACCAGGAGACCAGCAGAATGCTCGCGTACATGGTCGCCTGCATCAATGGTCCGTTCAGGGCCAGAATCTGTTCGGCCAGGCTGAAATCTTTATAGATTTTCGTGGATACCGTCCCGAACTTCTCTTCCTCGTGCTCCTCCCGCACATAGCTCTTGACCACGCGGATACCGCGCAGGTTCTCCTGTACGACTTTGTTGAGCTTGTCGTAGGTTTTGAATACGCGCTCAAAGATCGGGTGCACATGGCTGACCACCAGATACAGCCCGCCGCCCAATACCGGCACCGTACCCAGAAAGATCAGCGCCAGTTTCGGATTGACACGGAACGCCATCAGCAGCGAAAAAATCAGCATCAGCGGCGAGCGCACCGCGATGCGAATGATCACCTGAAAGGCGTTCTGCACATTGGTAACGTCTGTCGTAAGCCTTGTAATCAGGCTTGCGGTGGAAAACCGGTCAATGTTAAAGAACGAAAACCGTTGCACGTTTTCGTACATATCACGGCGCACGTTGTGCGCAAAACCCGCCGACGCGTAAGCTCCGTTTTTACCGGACAGCGCGCCGAATGCAAGCGACACCGCACAACTGAGGATCAGTGCGATGCCATAAATCCAGATCATTTTCATACTGCCTGCCGATATGCCCTGGTCGATCAGGCTGGCCATCACCAATGGGATCACCACGTCGATGATGACTTCAACGGTCACATAAACCGGCGTAAGGATCGTCTGCTTTTTATACTCCCGTATACAGGCGGCAAACCGTTTCAGCATTCCTTTTCCTCCCAGCATTTCTGCCCGGCGTCCGGCTCTCCGGCGCCGCGTTTCAAGTTTTCCTCAAATTTCGCGATCGTCGCATAGAACGCCGCCATTTCCTCTTCGCTAACCCCCTGTGTGATCTGCGCTTCCCGGCGGGCAATCTCTTCTTCCACCTTCTGGCTGAACGCTTCCGCGCGCGGCGTAAGAATCAGTTTTTTCAGCCTCGCGTCCTGCGGAACCGGCACACGGCGAATCAGATCGTTCCTCTCCATACTCTTCAGCAGCGCGCTGGCGGTGGAACGGCGGATTTGAAACTCCTGCTCCAAATCACGCTGGTAAACGTCACGATCCGGATGGTGTTTCACATAACCGATCAATCGCCCCTGCGCCGGTGGTATTTCAGGGTCATAAGGCAATTGGTTTTCCGAAAATCTACGCATCTGGTTGAGCAGCATTCGCACGGCATAGCTCACATTTTTCCGTTGCGTTATAATCCCTCCCGATAATGTTAGATTGCTAACATTATAGAGAGGCCGAAACGCTGTGTCAAGTGTTTACTCCAATAAAAAACGGCCCTTCTCAGGCCGTCCTGTAAATTATCTGGTTTTACTACTGACGGAAAAGGTTCGACGATTCTTCCTCCCGTACTTACGTTCAGGGCTGCGCACCGCCCATCAGGCGATCCACAAGCTCGATTGCGCGGGTCAGGCGTTGGGAGTAATCTCCGTCCACCTCCACCAACTTCTCCCCGAACCCATGATAACGGTACATGTTCATCAGCCGCTCGTTGAGCATCATACGTTTCTCCTGCTGTCCGTTCAGGCGCTGTCCGTCGGATACCCAGCGCACATCGGGTTTCAGAAACAGCACCAGATCGTAACGGGTATGGTCGATGTATGCCTCCACCAGCGTATTGCGACGGCCCAGATACAGTTCGCTGAAGTAATCGGTATAGGTGGCGTCCGTATCAAAAAAGCAAACTTTGTTGGCGGTGCGCAGGGCATGATAATCCTGCTCGTATTGCAAATGAGCGATCCGGCTGAAATCCGTATCGGTATAGATGGTTTCGTCGTCCCCCAGATAATCGCGCGCATAATACCGCCCCACCTCCTCGGACCAGGAGGTGTTGTACAGTTTGGCCAGGCACTTGGTCAGCGTGGTTTTACCGCAGCTCTCCGTACCCGCAATCAGCACTTTCTTGGCGAAGAACGGGCGGGCCGAGCCCAGAATGTAGTGCCAGTTGCCCAATATGTTATGGCGGATGTCGGTCGCGGAGATCGGGTAGCGCGTGCGTGCGGGATCAAACAGTTCCACGGCTGCATCGGGAAAGTAGGTTTCCAGCGTCGCCTGATAGTCACAGTCTCCCAGAAAGAATGCGTCGATTTTTTCCGGAACTACCTGCCGCATCCGCTCGCTCCACAGCTGCCAGCCATCCGGATAGGCCGGTATATCGGTTTCATCCAGCACGCGAACCTCGATATGCTCCATATCCTGGACCTGCTGGGAAATCCACTGTTTGCGCAGTTGATAGGTAATCGTGGGCAAGCCCGCGCTTTCGCAGATCTCGCGGGTTTGCACTGCGTTATCGGAAATGACCACCACCAGCTTATCGCACTTGGTGGAGGCTTCGATGATCTGGTAGAGGTGGCCCCTGTGCGGCGGGCAGAAACGCCCGAAATACACGCCCGTTTTATACATGCCTTTTCCTCCTTCAGGGATTGGATACGCTGACAGTATATCTGCTTTGCGGTGGAACGGCAAGCAAAACTATTTCCCACAATCGTACGCTTCCTTACCCATAAACTCTTTACATTCCCCCGTAAAAAAAGTAAAATATCACAGATTTATTGTAGGAAGGTGCGCCATGATTACAGTCATCGTCAACCCCATTGCGGGCACCGGTTATGCGCTTACGGTAGGACAAAAGATCGATGCGATCCT
>DAOPZG010000154.1:0-5809 GCA_035353235.1 Candidatus Limiplasma sp. | reverse complement strand
ATCACGCGTGGTTGGAAATGGCATCAAACTACGCATTTCAAAAAACCCTTATATATCAACGTTTCCGGCGTTTTTACGAACAAAAACAATCACCTACGAATTGTATTACTTCGTAGGTGATGTTATGGTGGTCTGTACTGGACTCGAACCAGTGACCCCATCGATGTGAACGATGTGCTCTACCAACTGAGCCAACAGACCATCTGCCATTTTGTCCACAATTGCACTGTTTTTATAACCAATATATCAACCATGCATCTGCGACTTTGCAATAATAGCATAGTTTGAAAGAGGTGTCAATATCCAAAACAGAATCCCGATGATTTTTTCGGAATTGACAAAACCTCACATTTTGTTATGATGATACGGAGAAAGTTGGATTCGAGGTGTTCCCCAATGCTATTCAACCCTTCTCCCGAGCAGTTTTCACTGATTTATGATGCTGCGCCCTGCCGGGAGAATGATACGGTTCTTCTCTTCCACCGCAACGAGGTTCTTCTTTCGGCTTCAGGCGATTCTTTTTTATTGCCCCAATGGCACGATGTGCGTACTTTGTATCCGGACGCGCTGTTAACCCATGCGTTCACCTTTGCCAATCGGCGGGTGCTGATCGGTCAGGTGGAACCCGCTGTTGTTTCAGGGTCGCTCTCTTTTCAGAACACAAGGATTTTCCGTGTGCTTGCCCCGGAAACGGAGGGCTATCTGCTCAATGTTGCCTATCATCTATCCGTATGGTATGCGACCCACCATTTTTGCGGGGTTTGCGGTGGCGCTACGCATCCGGCGCCGGTGGAACGCGCGCTGGTCTGCAGCCAGTGCGGATATACCCAGTACCCCGTCATATCGCCTGCAGTGATTGTTGCGGTTACAAATGGAGACCGCCTTCTTCTGGCTCGCAATACCTACAGTGCGTTTCGTCATCTATCTCTGATTGCCGGTTACGTGGAGGCAGGCGAAACGGCGGAACAGACCGTGGCGCGGGAAGTGGCGGAAGAAACGGGTTTGAAAGTGAAAGCCATTCGTTATCTGGCGAGTCAGGCGTGGGGATTCTCTCAAACACTGATGCTTGGTTTTCATGCTGAATTAGATGGTCCGGCCGATATCGTATTACAAGCCAGCGAACTGTCCGAAGCGGGATGGTATCTCCCATCCGAGATTCCACCCAACGACTCGCCTGCCAGTATCGCGTTTGATATTATGGAAAAATTCCGCCGTGGGCAGCTCTCATCGTTCATACAGTCATGAAAGAGGCATATTCTATGCAAGCACGCGTTACTCCAGTTCAATCAGGCGCTTCTACGGCTTCCAAACCGAGTGTATGGCGGGATTATGCGCTGTTAACGCTCGGCTCGCTGTTGATTGCCATCGGTGTGTACTTCTTCAAATTTCCCAACCATTTCTCAACCGGCGGCGTCAGCGGCCTGTCCATCATCCTGAACCGATATTTTCCGGGTGTTTCACAGGCGACGTACATGTTTGTGATAAACCAACTTCTTTTGCTGGTGGGTTTTGCGGTATTCGGTCGTGGCTTTGGCGTACGCACAGCTTACTGCAGCCTGGTCATGTCAGGAGCCGCGTGGGTGCTGGAGGTGCTGGTGCCCATGAAAGCACCCATTACCACGCAACCGTTGATGGAGTTAATCTTTGCCGTTACGCTGCCCGCCATCGGCAGTGCGATTCTGTTTAATCTGGAGTCTTCCAGCGGCGGCACGGATATTGTGGCCATGATTCTGCGGAAATACACATCGTTGAATATCGGCGTAAGCCTTTTCATAGGCGATTTCATCATTACAGCGATGGCTTGCGTCGCGTTCAACATGGAAACCGGATTATTCAGCATTCTTGGCCTGATGATCAAGGCGGTTGTTGTGGATATGGTTCTTGAGAATATCAAGGTTCATAAGTGCTTTCAAATCATCACCTCCAACCCTGAGGCCATCGTACGCTTTATTGTGAATGATCTTCACCGGGGTGCAACAGAGTTAGCCGGCGAAGGGGCCTATACACACGAAAATAAAACCGTTATCCTCACCGTTGTCAACCGCGCGCAGGCTGTGAAGCTTCGCCATTTTGCCAAAGAAACGGATCCATCCTGCTTTATCCTGATTACCAATACGGGCGAAATTATCGGCAAGGGTTTCCGGGGAACGATGTGACATACGGGGAGGAAACAGTATGAAATATCAAAGCGCTTTGCTATCTGTGAAAGACGTGCGAAAGAGTCTCGCGTTTTATCAGAAATGGTTCGAGGTCGAAGTCGAAGTCGACCTGGGCTGGAACATCGGCTTGAAAGGCGGATTAGCCTTACAGGAACATTTTGCGGAACTGCTTGGACTGCCTGAGGACAGTGTGGTTGAAAAATCACACAATATGGAGTTGTATTTCGAAACCGAGAATCTGGATGACTTCGAACGCAGAATCGATGAAGATCCATCCGTTGAGAAAGTGCATCCCGTCAGGGAATATCCCTGGAAACAAAGGGTGTTGCGGATTTACGACCCAGACCATCATATTATAGAAATCGGCGAAAGTATGCCCATGGTTTTTCGCCGTCTGGTCGCGCAGGGCCATACGGTAGAGGAAACCGCGCAACTGACCCAGCATCCCATTCCCTATGTGCGCAGTGTGCTGGGCGCTCGCGTATGAGTTGGTGCGTTCGCCTGGCTCGCCTTTCCGACGCGGAGCAGATTTGCGATATCAACATGGGTTCACTCGGATATGACTATTCCCTTTGCGATACGCGCGAGCGACTTGAATAAATCCTCTCCAGACCGACGGACCGGGTCTGGGTCGTCTGCCGTGAAGAAGATGGGCTGGTTTGCGGTTATCTGCATGCGGCGGATTATGAAGTTTTGTATATGGGCAGCATGAAAAATATCCTCGCGCTTGCGGTAGACGAAGCATTTCAGGGCGTGGGACTTGGCCGTTTGTTATTGAACGCCGTCGAAGGTTGGGCCAGAGACTGCGGCTGTTTCGCGGTACGGCTAGTATCCGGCTTTAATCGCGTCAATGCGCATCAGTTTTATCTTCACTGCGGGTATCGCATGCGCAAAGAAGAAAAGAATCTGATTAAGGAGCTGTATTAACCTTCGCTTTTCTGCAAGAAAACCGAATGACGTTCCTAATTTCTCAGGCTATGAAGCGGCGCGGGGATTCGTCCACCGCGCTCAATAAACGCGTCATTCCCAAAGGGATTCACCTTCATAATCGGCGCATAGCCAAAAAGGCCGCCAAAGTTGACGCTTTCCCCGGCTTTCTTTCCAATGGCCGGGATTACGCGCACCGCGGTGGTTTTATTATTCACCATGCCAATAGCCGCTTCGTCCGCGATAATACCCGCGATTGCGTTGGCACTGGTATCGCCGGGAATGGCGATCATATCCAGCCCGACAGAGCATACGCAGGTCATGGCTTCCAGTTTTTCAATCGTCAGGCATCCAGCTTCCGCCGCCTCGATCATACCGATGTCTTCACTTACGGGAATAAACGCGCCACTCAGCCCTCCCACGTGGCTGGAAGCCATCACGCCGCCCTTTTTCACCATATCGTTCAGCATCGCGAGGGCTGCTGTGGTACCCGGCGCACCTGCCATTTCCAGTCCCATTTCCTTCAGGATATATGCTACGCTGTCACCGCGGGCTGGGGTTGGCGCAAGAGAAAGGTCCACGATACCGAATGGAACGCCAAGACGTTTCGCCGCCTCTTGCGCAACCAGTTCCCCCACTCGTGTGATTTTGAACGCGGTACGCTTGATGGTTTCCGCTACCACGTCAAACGGTTGCCCGCGTACCGCTTCCAACGCGCGCTGTACAACGCCCGGGCCGCTTACGCCAACGTTTACCACGCATTCCGGTTCTCCGGGGCCGTGAAACGCGCCTGCCATAAAGGGGTTATCCTCCACGGCGTTGGCGAAAACTACCAGCTTGGCGCAGCCGAAGCAATCCTCCGCTACGGTCAATTCCGCCGTGCGCCGGATGATCGAACCCAGCTTACGAACAGCATCCATATTAATCCCGCTCCGGGTGCTGCCCACGTTCACGCTGCCGCATAACCTTTTCGTATTGGCGAAAACTTCCGGCATACTTTCCAGCAAAGTGTATTCCGCGTTGGTTCCGCCTTTATGCATCAGGGCGCCATATCCGCCGATCAGGTTCACCCCAACTTCACCGGCTGCCCGATCCAACGCATCGGCAATTTTTGCCGGGTCCGATCCGGAGATCATGCTCACCGGGGTAACGCTCAGTCTTTTGTTTACAATCGGAACACCCAGTTCGCTTTCCAGGTCGTTACCGGTCTGGTTTAGCTTACCGGCTACGCATACGATTTTTTCATAAACGCATTCCGCGGTTTCCGCGTCGGTGTTCCGGTGACAGTCCAGCAGATTGATTCCCATTGTGATCGTTCGGATATCAAAATGCTGTTCCTGGATCATATGGATGGTTTGCAGAATCTCGTTCGCCTCAAGCATAGACTTTCCTCCGTTATATGCGGTGCATGGCGGCGAACAGTTCCATCCTCTGGATGGTCACCAGAACGCCAATCTGCTTGCCTGTATCGTTCAGTCTGGCGGCAATTTGGTCAAAATTTTCTCTGGCACCGGCAATATCCACTACCATCAGCATGGTGAAGCATCCGTCCAGAATCGTTTGTGATATTTCCAGAATATTGATGTTCTGCTCGGAAAGCGATGCGCTTACCTTCGCAATGATCCCCACTTGATCCTGCCCCGTAACGGAAACCAGCGCTTTTTGCATGCGGATTCCTCCCCTGCTATGACTGTTGTTACGATACCCCACGCAGTCTGTTTCTGTCAATGCCTGCTTGCTTTTTTTTGGTTTTCGTGTATGATTGGAGAAACCTTGAAATTGGAGGAAACCGCCATGCAAAAGCGCGCGCTGGCTGTTCACGATATTTCCTGTGTGGGCCGTTGTTCCCTGACTGTTGCCCTGCCCATTCTTTCGGCGGCAGGCGTTGATACGTCGGTGATTCCCACAGCACTTCTCAGCACTCACACGGGAGAGTTTACCGGGTATACTCATCTGGACCTGACCGATCAACTGGAACCGATTGCCCGCCATATCGCCACGCTGGGCCTTCATTTCGACGCGTTTTACAGTGGTTATCTTGCCTCTGCCAAACAGACCAGCATTGTTCTTTCCATGATTGAAACGCTCTGTGACCCGCAAACGCTGATTTTCGTTGACCCCGCATTCGCGGATCATGGGAAAATCTACTCACTTCTGGATGCTGCCATGCCCGCCAAGATGCGAATACTCTGCGCGCGCGCGCATACGATTGTGCCGAATCTGACGGAAGCCGCATTTCTGCTGAATACACCCTATCGAGCCGAAAACTATGATGCGACATATATCCGTTCTCTCGCTGAAGGGCTTGCTGCAATCGGCCCGGAATGTGTTGTGATCACGGATGTTTCCCTGAGCGATGATCAGACCGGCATTGCCGTTTATCGTAAATCAGATCAATTCTTCCAGATGCTTTTCCGGCCAAAATTCGCAGGTGTTTTCCATGGCACGGGCGATGTGTTCGCCAGTTTCCTGCTCTCAGCTCTGCTGGGTGGTCTCCCGCTGGAAGACGCGGCTTCGCTGGCACTGAGTTGTGTCCATGAAAGCATCCGCGATACGCTGCAGAGCGGCGAACCTCTCCGATACGGCGTTCAGTTTGAACGTATCCTGCCTAAGCTGATTAAAGCCCTCCCGGATCAAGCCGAATAGAAAAAGCAGCCGTCCATTCAACTGAACTGCACCCCCAGAGTTAGACAGTATGGTATACTGAAATAACTTTGGGGGTG
>DAOPZG010000153.1:0-5817 GCA_035353235.1 Candidatus Limiplasma sp. | reverse complement strand
GTTCGCGATGTTTCCCACCCGACCAAGGAAGCCTTGATACAGCTGCTCTCCCAAGTTCTGCCCCGTCGCGTTGTAGTCCGGCGCGTACTGGTTGATCAGTGCGATAATCTGCTGCTGGGTGTTGCTCATCAGGATTTTTTCAGCTTCGGCTTCCAGTGAGGCGGTTTGCAGCCTTGCGGCATACGCGTCCTCGATTGCCTGTTGCTGATCATCCAGTTTGGACAGCTCTGTGTCGGCGCGCGCATTGATCGCGTCAATCTGCTTTTCCAGTGCTGTTTTCTGGTCGTCACGCGCGTTCTTTTTCAACCAGTCGGAATAGCTGTCTTGCGCGTCGGAAAGCTGCTGTTGCAGTTTGGCCCGGTTGTAACTGTCCTGTTCATATTGTAGTTGCTGTTGCAGGTTTGCGATCTTGCGCTTTTTTTCTGCATCTTCCGATTCTCGGTCTTCGGCCGATGACAATTCATCCAGCGCGTCAATCTGCGCCTGTATAGCCGATACGTTGCTGTCTCGCCAGTCTTCCCACGCCTTGCGGCTCTTATCCAGCGCCTCGGTTTCCTGATCGCGCATGGATTCATAGCGGGACTGTAACGCAGACACAACGCCGTTAGCGAGGGTATCAAGGTCTTCCTTGTCACGGTCAGCGATGGACTCCTGCACAGCGTGGATGCGTTCTTCGAGGTTCAGGCGTTCTTCTGTGGTCAGGTTGTACTTTGCCGCCTGCCGATTGATGTTTTGCAGGTAGGCAAGCTCCTGCTCAAGCGTTTCCTGCCCCATGGACTTAAGGTGTTCCAGCGCGTCAATCGCTTTTTCGTAGGCGGTATCGGTCTGCGTGGTGGTAGTTGCTGGCGTGGAGGAGTGTCCGCCTCCGCTATGAGAGCTGGAATCAGTTTTAATAGGTTTCAGCCCTAACATCGTTCGGACAGTGTTCCACAGGGCAATCAGTCCGTTCAAAGCCTTTACCGCAACGCTCGTATCTACCGTTACCTTGCCGTTCACAACGGAGTTCGCCTGTACCTGAATCAACTGATCCCGAAGCGTCACAAGGCCATTGATAGCGGTGGTAGACCACGAATCAATGCTTCCGGCCATCCCGTTTATAGCGTTGTTCGTCTGCTCGATGTCGTCGGCGCTGTTGGTCACCTTCAGACCCAAAGCCGCGGCTTCCTGTTCGAGCACCTTGAATGCGGCGGTCTGTGCGGCAGTTCCGGCCTTGGCGTTGTTGTACGCGACCAGAGCTTGTTTCCAACCCTGAATGTGCTTTGCCATTGCACTGCCGTCGTTAAGCTCGTTCTGTTGCTTTTTCAGGGAGGTGGTGATATCGTCCAGTTGTTTTTTCGCGTCCTTGAGCTTTGCAGCACGGATGGCATCTCCGAACTGATCCCATCCGTTGGCAACCGCCTCGGGAACGCCGATGGAACTCATGAAACTCGCTACGTCCGCAGAATCGGCCTTTACATCTTTTCCGGTCAGGCTGCTTAACGCTTTCGCAATGGCGGTTTTCAGCTTGTCGTAGCTCTTGACGATGGTGTTGTATTCTTCCTCCGTGGGCTCGTAACCGTCCGCCAGTTTCTTGTGGAAGTCCTGCGCGGCGGTAAGGGCAGTCGCAACCTCTGGGCTGCTCACGGCCTCCATAAGCGCGTTTGCGGCAGTATATACGAAGGACTGCCCGTAGTTCTTTGCGGAATCCTCGCTTTCTTGGCTGGACAAGTCGCCAGCGTCGAATGTGAACATGTTTGCCAGAGCTTCAGCAAGCGACTTGTTCCATGTACCACCTGTTGCTTCAACGCTCGCTGCATTTTGCTCCGTCAACGCGAGAAACCAGTTGAGAAAGTCATTGCTTGCCTGTTCAAGCGGGGCCTTTGCCGTTTCCCATTGACTTTTAGCGTCGTCCAGAGCTATCTTTGCAGCGTCCTGCTGGTTCTGTAGGTTGTTGCGCTCGAAAGATGTAAGATCGCCAGAGTTAAGCGATGTGCTTATATCGGCGTATTCTTGCTGTGCTTTTACATAGTCCTTGTAAGCATCTGCCGCACTTTGATACATTTTTTGCGTATCATCCAGCGCGGTTTTCTGCTTGTCCGCAGTAACCTGTGTCAGGGAATCAACGCTCTTTTTCTCGGCTTCCTCGCGGGCCGTCTTAATAGCCTCGGTCAGGTTGTCATACTTTCCGGACAGCTGGTCTATGCTTTCTCCCGTATAGCCGTAGTCAGTACGCAGTTTTTCCTGTAGCTCTTTCAGTTCAAGCTGCTCGTCAAGGGTCAACGCGCTACTGCTGGCAAGTTCTTTATAACGGGCAACCAGATTGTTCAACGAATCGACGTTGCTTTTTGCGCTGTTGGCCGCTTCAATGTTGGCCTGTTTGCGCTCTTCCTCTGCTTCTGCGGCCGCTTCAACGCCTTTTTTGACTGCGGTGTACAGCGTGGCAACCACGCCGATAACAGCGGCAACCTTGCCCAAAGGGGAAAGAAGCGAGGTAATGACGCTCGATTTCCCGATCAGGTCAATCGCAGTTTTAAGAGCCGCCATAACCGCAACAAGCCCGGTAAAAGAAGCGGCGGCTGTCGTAGCCCCTGCCGCAAGCGCCGGAAAGGTTTCGACCGTTTCACGCAGGGCAGTAAGCAAGCCTGTTTTAACCTGCTCCCCCGCCCCAACCAGCGGGGTCATTGCGTCGCCAAAACTCTGCGAAGCAAGCAGGCTTTGTTGTGCGGCGTTTGCTTGTGCTCCGGCAAGGGTGTTGGTCATTTTCGAAAAGTCGCCGACTTGCAGGGTTGTTTCCTGCATGATACCCTGGTATTCGGCTTCGACCTTCTGCGCCTGCGTAAGGGAAGTTGTAGCCACTCCACGAGCCTTAGCGTATTCCTCCCACATCTTGGCGACGTTCTTCGTTACGCCGGCATTGTCGACCAATATACTATTCTCGTTGCGCAAACCTTCCGTAGCGGACACAATGGACTGTGCAAACCCCAAACTGGACTGTCTGCCAAATGCAGCAGAATCCTTTAGCCGCAGGATAGCGTTTGTCGCCTGATCCAGCGAGAATCCGCGCGTAAGCAGGTTCTTAAACGCGGTGGCGGCGCTCGAAGCGTCAAAGAAAGCATCGACAACCTTACCCGTCGCGGCCTGTAGCTCTGCTTCTCCGATTCCTTTACCCTGCGCGACGCTGTTCAAGCCGATCATGGCGGCCTGATACTGCTGAATTGCGGAGATTCCGTTTGTTACAGAAGATGTAATGCCGTCAAACGCGGTTTTCGCGGCGGCGGCAACCGCCACAAACGCTATTGTGGCGTTCTGGCCTCCCGTTCTCGCGCTATCACCGAACAGACGGAACTTACCGCCCGAAGCGCTCGCCTCGTCTCCGACTTGACGCACCTTGGGGGCAGCGGCGTCCGCAGCCTTTCCGGCGCCGGTAACTCCCTGTTCCGCGTTTTTGGCGGAAGTGGCAATCCCGTTGAGGTTTTCTTTGGTCTGGCCTGTGCCAACGTTTACGTTTGTGGTCTGATTGGACAGGCCGTTTAACGCTAATACGCGCTCATGTACCGCGTCAAGCTGGGCAATGGCATCTTCGGCGGAGGCGGTCACGACAATCTGTAGCTGTTCCAGCGTCATATCATCCAATGTACTCGCCTCCGCTTCCTAAAAACGATTCGGTGTCCATCTTTTCTTCTGCCGGGCCATCATCCCCGTGAATCGCGTTCCATTCGTCCAGCACGGCGATGACTTCGCCGGGGTAGTAGTCCTCAAACAGCTCGCGCTTGCTGATCCCGATTGTCAGCGCGGTCGCTATCAGCCTTTGGACCCACTTTTCAGGGTTGCGGCGAACTTTGTCCCCGTCTCTATCGCTTGGCTCGCCGCCCGTAAAAAATTTTCTGTACCGTTGACCTCAAGCCATGCGGCGACAATCTCCGCCAGCCCGTCAAGGCCGATATTCGGGTCGTCGATCATGCTGTCATAGGGGATTTCGGTCAATTGAGAAACCAGCTCAATGAATTTTTCAGGCACCACGGACATCAGCCCGACAATCATCGTCACCAGTGAATTTTTCGTAATTGTTTTGAAATATACCAACACCTGATCGATTCCCGTACAGTTAGGAATCAGCTTCATGGCGATTTCCTGCGGGAAGTCCTGCAACGCTTCGAGGGCTTTCAAATAGGCCCCTAACGGCATACGTTTAACCACGTAGCCGCGAACTTTCTTATCTTTGGGAATGGATAGCCTGATGCTATTCAACATACTTCCTCCTCCTGTCGAAAAGCCCCCGCGAACCGTTCAGGAACGCGGGGGCACATGTTTACGGGGTTACGGGCTTCGTCTCTGCGGCGGTCAGGAACGCGGTGCACGCGGCCTGATTGCTGCCGTCGTCCTTCAGCTGCATCACAGCCCACGGTTTCAGGCTGGCAAGCAATGGCTTCTTGAACACGCCTTTGATGGTAACTTCGCATACCGTTGCGTTGTCCGCGCGGCTGGCAAAGTTGCCATAACTGATTCCGGTCAGCTCAAACACGCGGTAGTTGAAATACGACGGTTTGCCGTCCACGGTATCCGCGATCCAGCGCATGGCGTATTCCTTTGCGGCAGGGGAGAAGTCGGCTTCCAGCGTGTTTGTGGTCGTATCCAGCACCCCGAGGCCCATATCTTCCAGCTGATCCAGCGGGACTTCGGCAACCGTGATTTCAACGTCCTCGCCGGATACGTTGCGCGGCTGGGCATACAGATCGTCGTCATAATACAGGTCTTGTTTGCTCTCCTTGACGGTATGGCTCATTTTCCCGACGTGAAGCAAAGCAAATCCAACGCTGGTTACATAGCTTTCGGCGGTGTTCGTGGTTACCGGGGCCAGCGCCAGCCCCTTAAAGCCGATAATTGCACGTTTTACGCTCATTGGTTTAACCTCTCTTTCGGTATCTGCGTACGTGGTGCGCCGCTCCCGGCGCGTTGTCCTCGTATGCGTGTGTTCTGGTGTATCCGAGCTTCTTCATTTCAGCGTCAATCGTTGGAGTAAGCGTGTCGCACTCCTTCGGCGTGGTGCAGAAAATATGTATGTAGTATTCAAGCTCGGTCAGGTACTCGTCGTCGTCCCGGCTGTCAGCGGGGATTTCGGTCAGTAGTTGCACAGACAGGCAAGGGATTCTGGTAAAGTCCGTAGGCCAGCCACGGGTGACAAGCAAAACGCCCGGTATTTCACCGAGCGCGGTTGCAATGGTTTCCGCTTCGTTGCGCACTTACTTCCCCGCCTTTCTGACCGATATCTTTATTTTTTCCAGCAGTCCTTTTACCCCGTTCTTATACGCCGGGTACAGGAACGGTCTTGCGGGCTGCCCTCTGGTGCTGTGAAACCCCGTTTCGTCGTGGTATGTCCACCCTTTGGGGCTGTAGGTAACAGGGATAGGCGCTACTCCGCTATGATTGGCTTCTCCCTTGGGGCCTGTGCCCATCTCCACATACAGAGCATATCCGAGCGTGCTGTACACCTTTCCGCTTACACCTTTTCCATTCTCGGTCACAACGGCCTGTATGCTGCCGGACAGCTCACCATAGGGGCAGTTCATGACGGCATCCTTCTTGATGTCCTCTAATCCGTCCTTCATACCCGCGACGATGGAACCTTTCAGTCCGTCTGTCAGCCCTTCCAGATGGGCCAGAAGCTCATCAGCGCCCGAAATGGATATGTTCACGGTGTCCACCTTCGTTCGGGCGGGATGTAGGTGATCACGGCATTTCGGATACCGTTACCGTACAAGCTTGGTAGCTCCTCAACGCGGTAATCACACGGGCCGTCTGTATCAACGCACACGCCCATACCTAACGTGATTTCTTCCG
>DAOPZG010000152.1:0-6031 GCA_035353235.1 Candidatus Limiplasma sp. | reverse complement strand
GAATGAACTGCTCGACAAAGCATGCGGAGCAATTACATGAGGGAAAGAGAATTGCCCGACTGTTTTGTGATTTTGAAATTGAGCTGACACCTGATAATTTGCGAGAATCTTCGTATGCGATGTTAAAAATCACTGATGTTGGTACCTTTGAGATCAATCCCGAGATAACTATGGATCAATTTGATAAAATGCTTAGGTTGAACGGAATGGCGACGCTTATTCCTATTATTCGGGGTATCGTACTCAATGTATCTTCAACTCTAATGGTTCGCATCCCGATGTTGGTACCAAATATAAATGTCACACAAATCGAATGGGAGAAATCCAAACAGGAAGAGTGAATCATTTGAAATAGCATTTCATTCTGCAAAACCTTTGATTTACAGCAGATCGAAGCGGGGTCAAGACGGCGAGTACAAGTACCGAAATCACCAGCGAGGTTATAAGCGAATAAAGTAAGACCGTGGGCGAAATGCTCACGGTCTTTTTTGCTGTCAACACGAGTATAAACGTTGATAATAAGTTGATAGTAGAAACGAAAAGTCAAATGTTGGCGTGAATTGCCAGCAATAGAAAAACCCGCCGCAAACCTTTATGCGGCGGGCCTTTGGCGGAGAAGAAGAGATTTGAACTCTTGCTGCGCGTTAGCGCACTACTCCCTTAGCAGGGGAGCCCCTTCGGCCACTTGGGTACTTCTCCAAGCCGATGATTCCATGACGTATGCAGTTGGCGGAGAGAGAGGGATTCGAACCCCCGGTGCCTTTCGGCATCACTGGTTTTCAAGACCAGCGCCATCAACCGCTCGGCCATCTCTCCTCGTTTGGAACCAGCGAGAACGATTATAACAGAGTACGCCGGTAAAGTCAACGGAAAAAGGCTGACCGGAACCACTTTTCTGTGCTTGTCTCCCTCGGATTTTTAGGACGCAAAGCTCCGGAGCCGAGGAAAAGCCATCGGCTCCGGATAAATCGCTTACCCCCGCGCAGTTATGGCTGCGGAGTATTCCGCATGCACAGATAGCTTAACGGCAGGCTGACGACAGCCGCACCCAATTGGATGGTTTGCCACTCGTTTTGAACGAAGTGCGCGATATCTACCAGCACCTTCGTCCACTGTATGCCAAGAATGAGCATCTGGTTTTCATCCGCCTTGCGCACCACTTCTGCCGCCTGACGAACGGCGGGGAACAGCATCAGGATTGTAAGCAGCATCGGCACGCCGATCAGGATGGTGAGCGTAAGCGCGCGATTCCGCCGCAGACAGCAGCCCAGCAGATAGAACAGGCAGCACCATTCCACTGTATACAGGATATAGCTGGGAAGCGTGCGGATCGCATCGGTGAGGGACTGGCTAAACAGCGCCGAACCCTTTAACTCCCCAAAGAATTGCACAAACACATACTTACGCGGCATCGCGTTCGCCAGCGCCAGCGTTAACCCGCCCGCGAGGATGCTGATCAGCATCGTACCAATGAGGACTGCCGTCATCCCCGCAAACAGTGCCAGCAGGTTCCCCATCCAAACCGACAGGCGCGAGGTGCCGAAGCGCAACAGAAAACGCGTTGACTTCTGCGCCGCGACGATCGCGCATACCAAAGCGGCAATCAGGGTGATGCTCAAATCCGCGTAAACGCCCGTATAGGTGAAATGGATGTCAAACACCAGCGGCGTCAGCAGGGACAGTATCTGCGAAGCAAGCAGAATCAGCAGTACCCACGCAACGGTTTTGCCCAGGACTTTCCAATGGTAACGGAATACCCCGTTTAACCGGGCGCTTTGCGCCCAGCCTGCGTTAAGCGTTTGCTGCATGACGCTCCGCCTCCTTTTCCTCAGTCAGGAATACGAACAGCCGCTGCAGGCCGACAGGCGCGGTCCGCACGCGCGCATCCGCCTCAATACGGACCTGATCCTCCGGCACGTTCAGCTTCACATGGCGAACCAGCGAGCCGCCCATTTCTTCTTCTTTCAGCAGCATCATACCGTCTGTCAGCTCCCGTACCGCCTCCGGCGCGCCGGAAACGCTCAGGTAGCCGTTTTGAAGCTCTTCCACCGTGCCCGCGCACAGTAGGTGACCCGCATCGATCAGCACCGCGTAATCCAGAACGCGCGCCACTTCGTCGATCAGGTGGGTGGATACCAGGAACGTACGCTGAGGATTCCTGCGTTTTTCCTCCACCAGCAGATCATAAAAACGCTCACGCATCACCGCGTCCAGACCCAGGCTGGGTTCGTCAAACACCGTCAGGTCCGCGCCGCTGGCCAGCCCCACGCAAAGCATCAGCCCGGTCTGCATACCGCGGCTGAAGGTTTTCATGCGCTTATTCATCGGCAGTTCAAAACGGGCGATCAGTTCCCGCGCATAGGGATCGTTCCAGTTGGGAAACAACCCTTTGCACACGTAAAACAGGTCACCAATTTTGGAAAGACTGCCGAAGTCCGGCGTATCCCCGATCAGGCATAGTTTCCCCAGCGCGCGCGCGTGATCGTATACCTTTTCTCCTTCAATCTGCGTTTCGCCCACGTTGGGTTTAAGCATCCCGCTGACAATGCGCAGCAGCGTGCTTTTCCCCGCGCCGTTGCGGCCCAGCAGGCCGACAATCTTGCCTGCCGGGATGGTCAGGCTCAGGTCGTTCAACGCCTGTGTATTGCGAAAACGGCGGCTGACGCCGCTGACCTGCAGCGCGGGAACGTCCGTGCGATGGTTAATCGAATCCGTTTGCATCTCATCTTCACTCCTTGGTGTCATTTTACTTACAACAGGGTTATTATACCCGAAACAGAAAGGCTTGGAAAGGATCGCCTGCCGTATCCTGCCATATGCGGTTTAAAACCATCGGGATTTCGTTCGTCCGCGCAAAGCGGACTTCTTACGAGCACCCACTCAACACGTCTGACTGCCGTAATAAACGGATCAGGCGAGGCGGTGAAGCCTCACCGTCTCGCCTGTTTTGTTTACATATTGGGCTCTCAGGCTCGCATTGATCTGAAACACGGCGCTTTATTTCACAATCAGGTTGCAAAGCCTTCCCGGTACGAAAATCAGCTTCACCAGCTGCCGGTCCCCAACCAACGCCTTGATTTCGTCGCGCTGAGGCAGTTCCTTTTGCGCCTGCGCGTCCGTCATGTCCGGGTCGATGGTGATATGGCCGCGCACCTTACCCAGCACCTGCACGGCAATGTCGATCTCGCTGCGCTTCATCGCCTTCTCATCATAAGCGGGCCACGGTTCAAAAGCCAGCTCGGTGCCAAAGCCCATCTCCTGCCACATTTCCTCGCAGATATGGGGGGCAACCGGCGCCAGAAGCAGAATCAGCGTTTTCAGTTCGTCGCGCGTGCAGCCGCCCGCCGCGCCGAATTCGTTCACCAGCGTCATCATGGCGGCGATGGCGGTGTTATACTTCATGGCCTCGTAATCGTCGCCAACCTTCTTGATGGTTTCATGCATCAGCGGAGTCAGCGCCTTCTGGTACCCCGCGCCATCTTTGACCGTATCCATCAACCGCCATACGCGGTCCAGAAAGCGGCGGCACCCGCGAGCGCCGTTTGTGCTCCACGGAATCGCCTGGTCGAACGCGCCCATGAACATTTCATACAGGCGGGTGGCATCCGCTCCGATTTCCGCGATGCAGTCGTCGGGGTTCACCACGTTGCCGCGGGACTTGCTCATTTTTTCGCCGTTTTCCCCCAGAATCATCCCGTGACTGGTACGTTTCTGGTAGGGTTCGGGGCAGGGCACCACGCCGATGTCATACAGGAACTGGTGCCAGAAGCGGCTGTACAACAGGTGCAGCGTGGTATGCTCCATGCCGCCGTTATACCAGTCCACATTCATCCAGTACCGCAGCGCCTCCGGCGAAGCGAACGCGTTATCGTTGTGCGGGTCGCAATAGCGCAGGAAATACCAGCTGCTGCCCGCCCACTGGGGCATGGTGTCGGTCTCGCGCTGGGCGGGGCCGCCGCACACAGGGCAGGTCGTGTTCACCCACTCGGTCATTTTAGCCAGCGGGCTTTCCCCATTGTCGGTCGGCTCGTAGTTTTCCACGTTCGGCAGCAGCACCGGCAGCTGGTCCTCCGGCACGGGTACTGTGCCGCAATGCGGGCAGTGCACCACAGGGATCGGCTCGCCCCAGTAGCGCTGTCGGCTGAAAACCCAGTCGCGCAGTTTGTAATTGATTTTCTTCGTGCCAAGGCCTTTTTCTTCCAGCCAGTCGATGATTTTGCGCTTTGCGTCCGCCACCCGCAGGCCGTTGAGGAAATCACTGTTCACCAGCGTACCGTCCTGCACGTCGGTATAGGCTTCCTTCGTTACGTCTCCGCCCGCGATCACTTCAATAATCGGCAGGTGAAACACGGTGGCAAACTCATAGTCGCGGGTATCGTGCGCGGGAACCGCCATGATGGCGCCGGTGCCGTAGCTCATCAGTACGTAGTCGCTGGCCCAGATGGGGATTTCCTTGCCGTTTACAGGGTCGATGGCGTGCAGGCCTTTCAGCTCCACGCCGGTCTTTTCCTTGTTCAGCTCCGTACGCTCAAAATCGCTCTTGCGCGCGGCGGTTTCACGGTACGCCTGCACTTCACTGTAATTCGTGATCGCAGACTGATATTTTTCAATCAAGGGATGCTCGGGGCTTACGACCATATAGGTCGCGCCGAAAAGCGTGTCTGGCCGGGTGGTAAACACGCGCAGTTTATCGTCCGTACCCGCGATGGCGAAATCGACCTCCGCGCCTTCGCTGCGGCCGATCCAGTTGCGCTGCTGCACCTTGACTTTTTCGATAAAATCCACATGATCCAGCCCATCCAGCAGCTTCTGCGCATAATCGGTAATGCGCAGCATCCACTGGCTTTTCACCTTGCGCACCACTTCGCCGCCGCAGCGCTCGCACACGCCGTTGACCACCTCTTCGTTGGCCAAACCACATTTGCAGCTGGTGCACCAGTTGATGGGCATTTCAGCCTTATAGGCCAACCCGTGTTTAAGCAATTGCAGAAAGATCCACTGCGTCCATTTATAATACCCGGGGTCGGTGGTATCCACCTCGCGGGTATAATCGAACGAAAAGCCCAGCTTATGAAGCTGTTCGCGGAAATGCGTGATGTTCTGCTGGGTTACAATCGAAGGATGCACATGGTTCTTGATGGCATAGTTCTCCGCGGGCAGGCCGAATGCGTCGTAGCCGATGGGATAAAGCACGTTATAGCCTTCCATGCGGCGTTTGCGCGCGATAATATCCATGGCGGTATAGCTGCGCGGGTGCCCCACGTGCAGCCCCGCCCCGCTGGGATACGGGAACTCGATCAGCCCGTAAAATTTCGGCTTATCACTGGGGAATTGAGCGCAGAACGTGCCCTCCTCCGCCCATTTTTTCTGCCATTTGCTTTCAATCTGATCCGGGTTATACGGTGGACGCTGTTCCTGACACATATGCTAAGTACTCCTTACTATTCCGTTGCGCTTTGCTGCCCGCTGACATCGGTACCCGGTCAGCCGCCCAATTTCACAATGGCGGCATCCAACCTGCGAAGGGTTTCGTTCCTTCCCAGCAGGTAGGCGATTTCCGTCGCGCCGCCGGGCGTGCTTTCCAGCCCGCTCAGGGCCACGCGCACCGGCCACATCATCTGCCCGGTCTTTAGCCCGTTCTGGACAGCCAGCGCCATCAGGCAATCCTTCAGCGGTTCCTCGCCAAAATCGGATACGTTCGCCAGCGCGGGCCGCGCCAGTTGCAACGCCGTAAGACTGATCGCCGGATCGGTTTTCATCTTCTTATGGGTGTACAGGCTCACGTCGTATTCCGGCATCTCCGACAAGAACCGCACCATATCCGGTACGCGGTTGAACACCTCGGTACGGCCGTGCATCAGCTCCGCAAGCCTCCGGTAATCCATGTTTTTACCCGCCAGCGCCTTGTCAAACCACGGGGCGGCCATTTGCAGGTAGGTATCGAAGTCCATTTTCTTGATGTACTCGCTGTTGAACCATACCAGCTTTTCCATGTTGAAAATGGCTGGAGACTTGGAAAGCCCATCCAGAT
>DAOPZG010000151.1:0-6047 GCA_035353235.1 Candidatus Limiplasma sp. | reverse complement strand
TACCGAAGTGTAACATTTGCTTGTATGCCGACGGGACGCCGGCTCAACACCGATGCAGATTGGACATTGGAGGCGTTAAGGAATGGAGATATTCAAGCAGGGCGTGCCTTTTCGGAAGGGGAACCTGCATTGCCATACCACGGAAAGCGACGGCGTTAAAACGCCGCGGGAAGTGATTGCGCTTTATCGCGATATGGGATATGATTTTTTGGCGATTACCGATCATCGCCGCGTCACAATCCCGGAAAGCCGCATGGACGAAGGAATGCTGTTGCTTTCAGGCATTGAGCTGGATTACTCGTTAACCGGTGAAGTAGTCCATCTGGTGGGTTTTGCTGTCAATCAGGCCGTGCAGGACAAGGTTCGCTACGAGCTGGGGCCGCAGGCCGGTGTGGAGATGATCCGCCGCTGCGGCGGGCGGGCAATCCTGGCGCATCCACACTGGTCGCTCAATACACTGGCAACGCTATCCGGGCTTACGGACATTACCGCCGCGGAGATTTACAATACCATGTCCTACCTGCGCCCGGACAGTTCCGATGTGCTGGATGTGGCCGCCGCACACGGCAAACTGTACCCGCTGGTCGCTGCGGACGATTCGCACGAGTACAGCGGGGAAGCGGGCGTAAGCTATACTATGGTTCAAACGGAGGAACTTACGGAGGAAGGGATCAGGCGGGCGATGGACGCGGGTTTGTTCTATGCCAGCCAAGGCCCCCGGATTGAACAGATTTCACTGGAAGATGGGAAAATGATTGTGCGTTGTTCGCCGGCCAGCCGTGTGTATTTCCACAGTAACCTTCCCTGGACGCCGGGGCGTGCTGTGATTGGCCGGGAAATCAGACAGGCAGTTTATCCGCTACAGATTGCACATGGGGAGCGATTTATTCGCTGCCAGATTATCGACCCGAACGGAAAGAACGCCTGGAGCAGTCCGATCGCTCTTTAATCCGAACACATCACCACAGGGAGGGTCCCAGATGCGACACAGTAGGAAATGGCTGGCTCTGTTATGCGCTGTAGTTTGCCTGTTACCTTTTTTAACGGGCGCGCTGGCTGCCTCCAGAATCATCACGGTAGACGCGGCCACAAAGACTGTGGAAAGATCCGGGGCTTATGACACGCTGGAGGAAGTGGCAGTTTACCTGAGCCTGTACGGGACGCTGCCGGGAAATTACCTTACCAAGCAACAGGCTTACGATGCGGGATGGGACAGCCGAAGCGGAAATCTGTGGGAGGTTGCGCCGGGAAGCTCCATCGGCGGAGATCGGTTTGGAAATTATGAAGGAAGCCTGCCTGATGCCCGCGGAAGAACCTGGCGCGAGTGCGACATCGGGTATACGGGTCGTTACCGCAATGGGCAACGACTGCTGTATTCCAGCGACGGGTTGCTTTTTTATACGGATGACCACTATAATACATTTCGGCAGATCGAAATTCAACATCTGCAAACCGAAGCCGTTCTGCCTGCGGCAACGGACAGAACATCCGATAACGGGGCCGGAAAGTGACCGACCACCCGACAGGAAGCTGTGGGAAGAGGGAGGATTGCAACATGCAAGAGGTTCGATTGGACATTTCCCGTTTCGAAGAGAAAATTTCCCTGCACCGTTACCTGAAGGAACAGATGGGATTCCCTTTCTATTATGGCGCCAATTTGGACGCGCTGTTTGATGAACTGTCCAGCATTACCGAGCCGGTCCATATCCAACTGCAATATTCCACAAAACCCCGTGAAAAAATGACAGATTACATACCCCGGATTCTCAAGGTGTTTGGGGATGCCGCAAGCGATAATTATAACCTGAAACTGACTGTGAAGGCTGTCGATTAAAGGGGGCCTTTCCTTTTATACAGAGAAGCCGCCTTAAAGGGCTTTCGGTGACCCGATGTGCTTCTCCGGCGACCGGATACTTCTCCGGTGACCTGACAGAAGAAAGCTAAGATAAGAAAACGGGCAAGAGTTAATCCTGCCCGTTTTCGTCTTCGTTCGTTCTTAATTCGCTGTCCAGCGTTTTTCGAAAAAATCGTGCGGTAACATAAAGGGGCATTGATAGCCCGACAAGTACCCATAGCCAACCAAAATACATAAAAAGATCCGGGACAATAAACGGAAGACCCAAAAATGCAACCTGAACAATCAAAGCCAGTAACGTCCGCGGGAACAGCGCGGCTGCTAATAGAAACGAATTTCGGATGGTGCTTCCAAATGTGTTCTGGTAGCGAGCAATCAGGGGAAAGAGCCATACGGCTGCAAGCAGCAATACAACGGCCATGATGATTGCAAAGATGAGGAAGAACTGGTTCGTCGGTTGGCTCACGTATACAGCATAATAATAATCTCCGGCCAGCACAGCCATACAGACCAAAAGCAGCAGCCAAGATAAGGTTGCCTGCCGGAAGGATTTCTTGAAATCCTCAAAAAATGGTTTAAAGGGAAACGATTGGTCATCTCCACGCATAATCCGTAAAATCGTTGCGTAGCCTGCTGTCCAGGCTGCGCCGGCGGTTACCACCGGCAGACAGCACAGGATCAGCAGCAGATTGAGCAGAATCAGGTCGGCTGCCATGTTGAGGGCACGTTGCAGACCTGCTTTCATTCGGGCTTGTTCCGTTTTCATTACTCTTTCACCGAACCCAAGGCAACGCCGGCGATAATGTACTTGGACAACAGAAAGTACACAATTAATAGCGGGAGCACCGACAGGGTTAAGGCGAGGTAAACAGCACCGTACTCTGTTTTGTAGATATCGCCTTTCAGGAGGCTTACCATGATCGGCATCGTATAGTTTTCTTTCTTTGTCAGCAGGATCATCGGCAAGAAGAGGCTGTTCCATGTGGTTACGTAGGTGAAAATCGCCTGTGTAGCCATAGCGGGCTTCATAATGGGGAGTACGATGCTGTTGAAGGTACGGAATTCACCCGCCCCATCGATACGGGCAGACGCCACAATATCCAGGTTCAGCGAAGGGAGCATGTACTGCCGCATGAAGAATACGGTCATGGGTGCGGCTATACTGGGCAAGATCAGGGCCAACAGGTTATTGGTCATGTGGATACTGTACATGAACTGATAAAACCCAATGCTGATGACCTGTGTGGGGATCATCATTACGGCCAGGATCAGGGTAAAGAACGGCTGACGAAGTTTCCAATTATAGGCGACCAGAGCATACGCCGTGAGGGTGGAAAAGTAGATGGCGCACAGTGTTGCTCCGGTGGAAACGATCAGCGAGTTTATGAAGCCAGTGAGTGGGTTAAAGGTTTTTCCGTTCAATACGCTATAGTTATTCGCAAACGAACCGGAGGGGATCAGTGAGATGGCATGCTGTTGAATCTGGAATGTACTTCTCGTTGCGTTCACAATCATAATCCAGAAAGGCAGGATGCTCAGGATGGATAAAATAATCGCGACGATGTAGATAACAGCGCTGGTTGTTTTTCTGGTATGACGAACGACAGCCGGGCTGCTCATATCGTCGCCTCCTTTTCAGCTTTACGGAGCGCACGTTTTTGCTGACGTAAAGCTTTTTTCTGCCTGGATTCGTATTTATCGCGCATCATGTAGAAAACGAAGACGGATAGCACAGCGATGATTAAGAACATGATCATGCTGGCGGCGGCGGCGCGGTTGTACATGTAGGTTCCACTGAAAGCCTGGGTATAGATGAATACGCTCGTCGTCATCGTTTCATTCGCGGGACCGCCGTTCCAGATATACAGTTTGGGAATATCGAACATGTTGAGACCGCCGATCAGACTGGTAATCAGTGTGAAAAGCAGAATCGTTCGCATACACGGGAGCGTGATTTTGAAAAAGGTCTGCCTGGAAGTCGCTCCATCGATTTCTGCCGATTCAAAAAGCTCCGGATTGATGCCTAACACGCCGGAGATCAGGATGATGGTGGTATAACCATACCACATCCAGAACTGGATGAAGGCGACAACCAATTTTGCAGCCCAAGGATCGGTAGAGAAATCAAACGGTTTATCAGTAAGATGGAGAGAAATTAGAATATCGTTAACGGGGCCAACCGGATAACCGAAGATTGCGGAGAAAAGGATTGCCACCGTAGCGGCGGTGATAATATTCGGTAAATAGAACATCACTTTAAAGGCGCCCTGGCCGCGTATTTTCCGACTTCTGCTGGTAAACCAGGCAGTCAGCAACAGCGCAAGACCAATCTGCGGAATAAAGTTGATGATCCAGATGATGAGCGTGTTTTTTAACGAATTTTGAAACGTTGCGTTATTAAGGATTCCTACAAAATTAGCGAACGGATCTTTTAAAAAATGGAAGGTCGTCGTGGCGACACCCTTGAAATCTGTAAAGCCGATTACAGCCGTAAAGATGGTGGGATAAAGAGAAAAAATCAGAAAAGCAACGATGAACGGAATGCTGAACAGATAGCCGTATTTAGCGTAGCTTATGCCTTTGGGTTGCTTGCCGCTATGAAGCATAGCCTTTCCTCCCTCAGATGTGGTTAAACCATATCACACAAGGATATGGACGGACGGAAGAACTCCGTCCGTCCATACGTTTTGAAACCTTATACGTTATTCGGCGGCTTCAATGCCAAGTGTGTCGGTAACGGCCTGCTTGAAGTTGGCAATTGCTTCGTCACGCGTGCAGTTGCCGGCGGTGTACTGACGGACCTGGTCGCGCCAGAGATTGTTGATGGTTTCGTCATACTGGGTCAAGTTCTTGCCGTTAGCAAACTGGTTGGCCGGCACGAACACGTCAAACATGTTCTGACCGCCCAGGAAGTCGAGTTTGCCGTCGGACTTGGCCATCACGGTGCCGGAAGCGACGGTGTCCTTGGTGCCACCTTCGCCGTTGAGCGTGCCGTTTGCCCACATATACTGCAGGCTGTTTTCATCGGTCTGGAGAGTGATCCAGTCGATCAGCTTGCCAACAGCAGCTTTCTTATCGGCATCGGCGTTAGTGTTCGCCAATACCCAGGTGCCGCCCCAGAAGAAGCCGATGGGAGAAGAGCAAACTGCCCAGTCACCGTAGGTGCCTTCGCCAACTTTAGTGCCGCCGCTGTTGCCGGCCATTACGTAGTTGATCAGCCACGCGGGGCCGAAGAAGCTGAATATCGGCTGGGTGCCAATGCCCTGCATGTCGGCATACCACGCGTCGGTCCAGTCTTTGGTATCGTTGGAGTAGCCGTTATCCTTAAGCTGTTTGGACAGATCAAGGAACGCTTCACGGTTCGGATCAATGTACAGTTTCCCGTCCACGATCCAGCCCTTTTCGGAGCTGTTTTCTACCGCGTGCCAGATGTCGCCGTCGCCGGAGACGATGCCGTAACCCTTCGCCTTCAGATCAGCGGCCGCTTTGAAGAAGTTGTCCCAACCCGGACCAACTTTTGCAGCGATTTCAGTGGGATCATCGGTGCCCCAAACGTCCTTGGCGATGGAGCGGCGATAGATCATAGCACCGCCGGTGGCCTGATAGCCCAGGGCGACCAGCGCGCTGTCAGCGGGACGGGTGCCGATATCCATGGTGTACTGCGCGATGTCGGCAGCCTTGGTTTCACCGGCCACATCGATGCCCAGATCGGCGTAGGGAGCGGCATAGCTGGCCATGTCGCCCTGGGTGTACTTCAGCACGAATGCGGATTCGGCGCAGTACATATCAGGGGCATCGGCGCCGCCGGCAGCCAGAGCCTGATCCAGCGCGGGCTGGTACAGACCGTCGGTCGTGGCGATAATGGTGGGGTTAACCGTGTATCCGAAATCCGGATGGAGTTCGAGATACTTGGTGACCATCTTGGGGACCTCGTCCGTGAAGGAGTAGAGGTTGATGACGCCCTTGCTGGCTTCCGCAGAAGCGGAGCCGAAGCCGATGAACAGGCCCATCAACATGGTTAGGCACAGAACAACAGAGATTACCTTTTTCATGGTTCAGATAGCACCTCCTAAATTTTTACCAGATGAACGAACCACCATGGTCACGATTATTATAACACCTCAAACGATTTAGTCAAGTTTTTTTTCGCCTTTTCTACTTGCACAAGAAAGCATTTTAGCGACAATTACAT
>DAOPZG010000150.1:0-6082 GCA_035353235.1 Candidatus Limiplasma sp. | reverse complement strand
CAAGCCGTGGTTGGCGTTTGACGCCAAGGCGCTGGGCTCGGCAAACGACTCCTTCGCGCTGGAGGCGTTCAAAAACAATCCGCTGGTGGCAATCCAACATGACGGCGACCTGAGCCGAATTGAGGACAACACTCGCCTGAACAGCCTGGTGAGCCACGAAATGATGCGGGTCAACGAGAAGTTCAAAGCCACCTATTCCAGCCGCTTCAACGCGTTTCTCTTTATGGGGACAAACAAGCCGGTCAAGATTACGGACGCGAAGAGCGGGCTGATCCGCAGGCTTGTGGACGTATCCCCCACGGGAGAAAAATTGAGCCTGAAGGATTACAAGGCGCTGACAAAGCAGGTGACGTTCGAGCTCGGTGCGATCGCGTTCCATTGCAAACGGGTGTACGAGGACGACCCCGGACGCTATGACGATTACATTCCCCGGAACATGCTAGGCGCAAGCAATGACTTTTACAACTTTATGCTGGACTCGTGGGCGGTGTTTCGAAAAGAGGATGGAACCACGATGAAAGCCGCGTGGGAAATGTACAAGACTTACTGCGACGAAGCGAAGGTGAATTACCCCTATTCCCAGCGCGCATTCAAGGAAGAGCTGAAAAACTACTTTCGGGAATACAAAGACCGACTCGCCCTGGAGGACGGAACGCGGGCGCGGAACTGGTACAGCGGCTTTCGCACAGAAAAATTCGAGGATGAAAAGCCGGAGGATGAAAAAAAAGAAACGGCGCCGTTAACGCTTACCAAGCAGGCGTCGGTATTTGACAAGCTGTGCGCGAACTGCCCGGCGCAATACGCCTCGGAAGTGGGGACGCCGATGCTGAAATGGAGCGAAGTGCAAAGTAGGTTATCCGATCTGGACACCTCCAAACTTCATTATGTGAAACTGCCCGAAAACCATATCGTGATCGACTTTGACCTGACGAATGAAAAAGGCGAAAAGAGCCTCGCGCGAAATCTTGAAGAAGCGGGGAAGTGGCCCGCTACGTATGCGGAAACAAGCAAAAGTGGGAAAGGAATCCACCTGCACTACCTGTACGCGGGGGACGCCAAGAAGCTGAGCCGCGTATACGACGATCACATCGAAATCAAAGTGGCGGTGGGCAACAGCTCGCTGCGCAGGATGCTGACCGTATGCAACGGACTGCCTATTGCAACCATCCGTTCCGGGCTGCCGCTAAAGGAGGAGAATAAAACGATCGATTTTGACGGGCTGAAGAACGAAAAAGCGCTGCGTACCGTGGTAAAGCGCAACCTGAATAAGGAGTATTACCCTAACACCAAACCCAGCATGGATTTTATCTGCGCTGCGCTGGACAAGGCCTATGAAAGTGGAATGTCCTACGATTTGACCGACATGCGAAACGCCGTGTTCGCCTTTGCTGCCGGAAGCACAAACCAGGCGGACGCCTGCCTGAAGCTGGCCAATAAGATAAAGTTCAAATCCAAGGAAGTGGGAAACCCCATCCAGAACGACGAGACTAAGCTGATCTTCTACGACGTGGAGGTGTTTCCAAACCTGTTTCTCGTAAACTGGAAAATTGAGGGCGAAGGAAATCCCGTGATCCGAATGATTAACCCGAAACCTGCGGAGATCGAGGATCTGATGCGCTTCCGGCTGGTGGGCTTTAACTGCCGCAGGTATGACAACCATATCCTGTATGCCAGGCTGATGGGCTACACGAACGAACAGCTATATAAGTTATCCACGGGCATCATCAGTGGGAAAACGGGGTGCTTCTTTGGGGAAGCGTATAATGTGAGCTATACGGACGTATACGACTTTAGCAGTAAAAAGCAAAGCCTGAAGAAGTTCGAGGTCGAGCTGGGGATCCATCACAAGGAGTTAGGGCTGCCGTGGGATCAACCGGTGCCGGAGGAGCTATGGACAAAGGTTGCGGAATACTGCGACAACGACGTGCTTGCTACGGAGGCCGTCTTCAATGACAACGACCGAAAAAGCGACTTTCTGGCGAGGCAGATTTTGGCAGACGTGGCGGGCATGACGGTGAACGATACGACCAACAGCTTGACTACGAGAATCATATTTGGGAACGACCGGAAACCACAGAGTCAGTTCCATTACCGGAACCTGGCGCTGCCGGTGTGCCCGTGACGCGTAAAACGTAGAAGAAAGGAGAGTAAGATGGGAGAAAGACTGTTTACCGAAACCGGACAACCTGCCTATGACTGGTGGGTGCCCTTCGCTCCGATACCGGACGGGTGGAGCGTGGAACCGTTCTTTCCCGGGTACACGTTCGAAGGCGGAAAATCCGTATACCGCGGAGAAGAAGTTGGCGAAGGCGGGTACGTTTACGCCGAACCGGGCATGTACGGAAACGTGGCGCTACTGGACATCGCGAGCATGCACCCGTCCAGCATCGTTGCGGAAAACCTGTTTGGCGACGCTTACACAAAGCGGTTCAACGATATTTTACAGGCCCGCATCGCCATCAAACATAAGGAACTGGATAAAGCCAAGATGATGCTGGACGGAAAACTCGCCAAATATCTGACGGACGAAAACGCCGTGGCGGGTTTGGCGGGAGCGTTGAAAATCGCCATCAACAGCGTATACGGACTGACCAGCGCGGGATTTGAAAATCCCTTTAGAGACCCACGAAATGTGGACAACATCGTGGCGAAGCGCGGCGCACTGTTTATGGTAAACCTGAAGCATCAAGTGCAGGCAAAGGGATATCGAGTAGCGCATATCAAAACGGACTCTATCAAGATACCAGACGCTACGCCGGAGATTATCAATTTCGTGATGGACTACGGAAAAGAATACGGGTATACCTTCGAGCATGAGGCCACGTATGAACGGATGTGCCTGGTTAACGACGCGGTCTACATCGCTAAGTACGCGACGGCCGCGCAAAGCGAAACGTTGTACGGGTATTCGCCAAAGGAGTGTATGAAACACGGCGGAAAGTGGACGGCGACAGGAAAGCAATTTGCAGTCCCCTATGTGTTTAAGAAGCTCTTCACCCACGAGGAAATTACGTTTGACGACCTCGGCGAAACAATGTCGGTAAGCTCGGCGCTGTACCTGGACATGAATGAGAAACTGCCCGACGTGTCCTCCGAAGAGAGACTTTGGGCAGGTGTTCAAAAGAGAGCAAAGGAGCTTGAGTTCTGGGAAGTTACCGGTATACCTTCTGATTCGGTTGTTTTTGAAGCCACTGACGGACAAACGACGACGCTTACTGACGTAAAAGCTAACCAAATCTCGGTGGAGGAAGAACATCGGGGACTACTCGATAAAATTGCTAGGGGTCACGCTTATCGCTTTATCGGGAAGGTTGGGAGGTTTACCCCCATAAAGGAGGGCGCCGGAGGCGGGCTATTACTGCGAGAAACCACGAACAGCAAGACCGGCGAAAAAGGTTATGCCGCCGCGACGGGCACCAAGGGTTACCGCTGGCTGGAAAGTGAAATGGTCCACGAGCTTGACCTGGAAGGGCAAATAGACCGGGGCTACTATGACAAGCAGGTAGACGAAGCTGTAAAGAGCCTGAGCGAGTTTGGCGACTTTGAATGGTTCATCTCAGACGACCCCTATATTCCCGTGGAGCACCCGGAGGATAGGGCGCCCTGGGAGTGACGCGAAAAAAACCGCCGCTATTATGGAAGAATCCATTATGCAGAAAGCGGAGGAAAAGCGAATGGAACCAAACGACGTGGCAAACCGAACGTATCTTTACGGGCTTGACGAGGAGTATCGGGTGGTTCGCTATACGTATGTGATTTGCAAAGACTTGAAGATCCGGGATCTTCGGTTTCAGGCGATGTGCTTGAAATCGGGGTACCCAAGCATCCGAATGATCTTTGCGATTGATAACTCGTATAGCGTGCACCGTGCCTATCAGGACACCGTAAACGGACGATGGCCGGTTGCGGAACGGGCGTTGTTCAAAGGGCTGCTCGAAACAGACGGCATCAGGATTCTATAAGGCAAGAAGGAGCTCCAAGCAGGGGCTCCTTTGTTTTGCACATTTTGGAGAGGAGACGAAATGATCCAGAAGCTCGAAGAAAAAAAGAACGGCTACCGATTGACGGAAATGAGCACGAACGATGAATTGCGCGAGATCCAAGAAAACCATAAGCCGTTCAAGCGGATCTTATGCAACCGAAAAACCGCGAGGCGCTTTAGCGGGTGCGCGATCACCATTGACAACCGCATAGCGGATGACACGTTTTACATGAACCAAATGCGATAAGGAGAAAAACGATGGAAAACGAAAGAAAAATCATTGCGATCGACGACACAAGGTTTATCTTCAAAACCAACTTTTCCGGTGACCCCGAACGCGACCGGTTTGGATCGGACGCCCGGAAAGCAAACGTGATGATCCCGAATGAGGAGCAGGCGCGGGAGCTTGCGGATATGGGTTTTAACGTAAAGGTGACCAAGCCGCGCGAAGGGCAGGAAGAGGACTTTGTGCCTACGTCGTTCGTACCCATTCGGGTCAATTACGACTCCTACTATCCGCCGAAGGTCTACCTGGTGTCCGGGAACGCGGAACCCGTGCTGCTTGACGAGGAAACCATTGGCACGCTGGACGGAGTTTACGTGGCGAACGTGAACGTGATCCTGAACCCGTATCAGAACAAGCAGACGGGCAGGTTATCGCTGTACGTAAAGACGATGTATGTGGAACAAAACATCGATGAGGATCCTTACGCCAGCCGATACGGAAAGCGCCGCGACGAGGATATGGACGAAGAGGATGCTTCGTTCTAAATGAACTTTGGTGCCGGCTTACTACATGCCCGGCTAAGTGTCCAGTAAGGCGCCGCGTTACCTTCTCCTGTTTGAAGGGCACGTTCGGCAAGACCGTGTATGGAAGAGTTACGCTTAATGGGATTGCTGCGGCCGCAGCATGAGGCAAAGAGGAAACAGCCAAATACGTTCGTTTACAATGCGGAGACTCCTGTACGGGGCGCAAAAGGAGGGCAAAAACAAATGCCCGGGGTTACATTATACGATTATCAGCTGGACGCGGTGAACCGCATGAAAAACGGCTGCGTTCTGTGCGGAGGAGTGGGAAGCGGAAAAAGCCGAACAGCGCTAGCTTATTTTTATCAGCTTCACGGAGGCGTGATCGGAAGCGCGCATTACGTAAAAATGCGGGAACCGGTTCAAGACCTGTACATCATCACGACCGCCCGAAAACGGGACACCTTTGAGTGGGATGGAGAGCTAGGTACGTTCTTCCTATCCACCCGCAAGGATACGAACCTGTACGGGAATGACGTGACCGTGGATAGCTGGAACAATATCAAAAAGTATAAAGATGTTACCGACGCCTTTTTTCTGTTTGACGAGCAGCGCGTGGTGGGGCACGGAGCTTGGGTAAAGAGTTTCTTAAAAATCGCCAAAAACAACCAATGGGTGCTGCTCTCGGCCACGCCGGGTGACACCTGGCAGGACTATATCCCCGTGTTCATCGCGAACGGATTCTTCAAAAACAGGGCCGCGTTCAACCGAGATCACGCGGTATTCAGCAAGTTCACCAATTTCCCAAAAATTGAAAAGTACATCGGGACGGGGAGGCTGATACGGCTGCGCAACGATATTTTGGTGAACATGGACTTTGAACGGGAAACGATCACCCATCACGAACGAATCGATGTGGGGTACGATGCGCAGCGGTATAAAGAACTTGGGAAAACGCGATGGAACCCGTATACCAATCAACCCGTGCAGAACGCCGCCGAGCTATGCTACCTTTGGCGAAGAATCGTGAACGAGGATTTCTCCCGCCAAATGGCGCTTAGGGCGATTCTTGAGGAGCATCCGAAAGCGATCATCTTCTACAATTTTGATTACGAGTTGGAATTGCTGAAAGTAATCACCTTAGGTTCCGAATTATATCAGCCAGGAGAAGTGGCGGAATGGAACGGGCACAGGCACGAGCCTATCCCCCAAAGTGAGAAATGGGCGTATCTGGTGCAATACACGGCTGGCTGCGAGGGTTGGAACTGCACCCAAACCGACACGATCATATTCTACAGCCAAAACTACAGCTATAAGGTGATGACGCAGGCAGCCGGGCGAATTGACCGACTG
>DAOPZG010000149.1:0-6121 GCA_035353235.1 Candidatus Limiplasma sp. | reverse complement strand
ACTTTCCGCTGTTTCTCTGTCTGCTTTCCAGAACGCAATCACAAATTCGTCTCCGCCGTAACGCCCCAGCAGGTCGGTTTCCCGAATGTAGTGTTGCACGGTTTGCGCAAACATTTTCAGCACTTTATCGCCTGTCAGATGCCCGTATGTATCATTGATCTGTTTGAACCGATCGATGTCCAGCATGGCAAGCGTCAGCTTAGCCCCCTGGTTTCGCGCCAGTTCCGCATAACGTTGGATCTGGCTAAGCAGATACTGTCTGGAGTAAACCCCCGTGAGACTGTCTCGTTGTGCCTGCTCCTTGTACAGATTCCCTTCCACCCGATCCGTTACATCCATGCAACTTCCGATATAGCCAGCGAACGCTCCGTCCTCTCCATGGTAGGGTGCGCCGTGATCGCTGATCCACCGCCACTCCCCGTCGTGCCGCCGCAAACGATATTCCATTTCAAAGGGTTTGCGGTTTGCAAACGCTTCCAGATATGTTTGAACGCACCGTTCCACATCGTCGGTAAAAACACCCTCCGCCCATCCTTCGCCCAATTCCTGCTCCATCGTACGACCGGTAAAGGCTAACCACGTTTTATTAAAGAAATTGCACTTTGTATCTGTGCCAGCCCGCCAGATCAGGTTCGGAGCGTTATCCACAATTGTGCGATATTCCTGCAGGGTCAGTTTCAAACCTTACGCCTTCCTTCCGGTTTCACAGGGCATCGGGAAAATCTCCCACATGTTCACTTATAGAACAATTATAAGCGAATCCGGCGTTCAGTTCAATGAAAATCTACTGGGATATCTTGCTCTTGTATTCAGCCTTCTCTTATCAGTCAGCGCTGACGGCAGCGGTTATGTAAAGCAAAGTACTCAGGTTAATCGCGGAAATAGATATCCCGCGTATACACTTTCTCCCGTACCCCCGCCAGAGCATCTTCATACCGATTGGCAACGATCACGTCGCTTTCATAGAGAAACTGGTCTAAATCCTTATATACACGGCTGTTAAAAAACTGATCGTCCATAAGCGTCGGTTCATACACGATCACTTCCACGCCTTTGGCTTTTATCCGTTTCATCACGCCCTGTATGCTACTCTGCCGGAAGTTGTCGGAGTTGGCTTTCATCGTTAACCGATAGATGCCGACCACCTTCGGGTTCCGTGCCAGAATCCGTTCCGCGATAAAATCCTTGCGGGTGCGGTTCGCATCCACAATCGCCCCGATGATATTATTGGGCACGTTGTTATAGTTCGCTAAAAGTTGCTTTGTATCTTTAGGCAGGCAATAGCCACCATAGCCAAACGAGGGATTGTTGTATTGCGTGCCGATGCGCGGGTCGAGGCAGACGCCCTCGATGATGTTTTTCGTATTCAACCCGCGCACCTCGGCATAGGTATCCAATTCGTTAAAAAAACTGACTCGCAGTGCCAGATAGGTATTGGCGAACAGTTTGACCGCTTCGGCTTCCGTGGGAGCCATATAAAGGGTTTCGATCTGCTGCTTCAGCGCGCCCTTCTTCATCAGCGAAACAAAGGTCTCCGCCGCTTCGGTCAACCGCTGGTTTCCTTCCGGAACGCCCATGATGATGCGGCTGGGGTACAGGTTGTCGTAAAGCGCCTTTCCTTCCCGGAGGAACTCCGGCGAAAAGAGGATATGATCGCAACCATACCGTATGCTGACTGATTCGGTATATCCTACCGGCACCGTAGACTTAATCAGGAGAACCGCATCAGGGTTGACAGTCATTACGCTTTCCAGTACGTTCTCAACCGAACTGGTATCGAAATAGTTCTTCACCGGATCGTAATTCGTCGGGGTCGCAATCACAATGAGATCAGCGTTCGCATACGCTGCTTCTGCGTCTGTGGTGGCCGTCAGATTCAACGGATGATGCGCAAGGTACTCCTCCACCTCACGATCCACGATCGGCGATATTTTCGCATTAATTTGCTCTACCCTCCGGGGCAGAATATCAACTGCGGTAACCTCGGCATTTTGCGCCAGCAGAATCGCGTTGGACAAGCCGACATATCCTGTTCCGGCAACAGCGATTTTAATTTTTTCAATCTTCCCTGTCATTTGATCGCGTCCTTTTGTGGCATATTTAGTTCGGTTCATCGCTTCAGTCCTCATCAGGCTGACGCGCTGGATGGTTTGCCCGCATACAGAGTACAAGTCGGATCAGCAGGTTTCTAACGATGGTTCCGGACTAACCGTTACTTGTTTTCCCGTTTCAGTCGGTTACTCACTTTCTCTAAGAACCTTTTCACCGTTTTCTTTATACCGTTCCTGCGATAATATCGCCATGCCTTTTTAAGCGGTTTCCCGGCATAACTGGCTTCGATCTGCTGAGCAGTCAGACGCTCCTGTCTTTCCTGCGACCGTGCCTTAATCGCCTCTGTTGTCGCATACAGGTTCAACGTCAGCACTTCATCGTACAGGGCAGGCTCATTCGGGGAAAGATAATCCAGCTGAATCGCCCCCAGCGTAGGGAACGAATTCCGTTCTCCCAGTTTTATCGTGGGCAAGTTATATTGCAAAGCGGCTTCCGCCTCCTGCTCCGACATCTCGCCCAATACCACCAGGTATAACCGATCCACAGATTTTGTTAACCATTCCAATCCCTCGGACGTGAATATTTTATCTGTATTCTGTTTCGCTTTCACGCAAAAAATTCCCATGGCAGTCGGGGGCTCTGCATTCGCCGTTTCCAATATCAGGTTAACTTCGTTCCGCGTTTTCTCGGATACCCATTGCTCATAATTCGGTTTTGAGACATACTCTCTATATATCGTATTCCCCAACAGCCTGCGATAGCGCGGCGCAGCGGCACGAAAGGCTCTTTCCCGTATGCTCAGCCCCTCACGGAATCGCTCTTCTTCCGTCTTCCCCTGCCATACGCCTCCGCTGTGAATTCGGTACACGCTGTCTGTTCGGGCAATAAAGCCGATCGTACCGAGTTGTTCCAGATAAAATGCCAGCGGTATTTCGGAGAGTCTTCCGGTATACAGTGCATCTGGCAGTTGCTGCATGATCTGCGTACGAAACATACAACTGGACAGGTTGATAATCGGGTTGAGGTAACGGTCGGCAATCAAATCATACCCCGACAGACGGTTGTGGAAAATCTTCTGCTGCCGGTCAATTCTAGCTCGGTTCCCTTGTTCGTCCTGTGTCAGAATCGCGTTAAACACCATTGAGCTTTCAGGATAGTTTTCCAGGAAAAGCGATTGTCTTGACAGTTTGTCCTGCGAAAGCCAGAAGTCGTCCCCCTCAAGAACCGCAATATACTGCCCCCGGGCAGCGGCAAAGCATCGTTTGTAATTTTTTGAGATGCCAATATTTTTCTTCTGAGAAAGGTTCCGAATCAATGTCGGGTATTTCTCAGCGTATTCCGCCAGGATGGTCGGGGTCGCGTCTGTAGAACCATCGTCCGAAACGATAATTTCCAGCCAAAATTGACCCTGCTGTTTCAGTACGCTTTCAATAGCTTCCGTGATAAACGCTTCCTGCTGGTAGCACACAATCACTACGCTGATCCGGATAATATCCGGGTCATAAAGCGACGTGATATAGTTATAGGCAATGCGGTAATTTTCCTTTTGAGTAATGCGTGGGTTGGTTTCCAAATCGTCATATTCCATCACAACATCCGGCAGGGAGACAGGCGGATACTCCTTTGTGTAGCGCAGGATCAGCTCCCAGTCCACCAACCGTTTCAGGTTGGTGTCAAAACCGCCCAGCTTTTCATAACACGAGCGGTGATGAACGAATATCCCCATATCGATATAATTGCCTTTTTTTAAAACTTCATACGAAAACGGCCCAAAATACCAGATTCCGTTTTTATCAGTCTTTCTCCGATGCCAGTTCGCATAGAATGTTTTATCCTCTGGATGCTGACGAATCGCTTTAGCAAACACAGATAAAAAGTCGGTATGCAACGTATTGTCCGAGTCCAGGTAACCGATCCATTCGTTCTGAGAAAGCTCAAGGCCAAGGTTTCTGCAGATACACACGCCCTGATTGGTCGCCCGTCGGATATACCGGATTTTTCCCGCGTCGATTTCCGCCTGAAACCGTTCGCGTATCAGAACGTCCGTATCATCCGTGGAACCGTCATCCACGATAATCAGCTCATACCGGTCATAAGTCTGGGATAAAACAGAGAGGATCGCCTGTTCGATACAATATCTGCGGTTATATGTGGGCATAATCAGGGAAAATAGAGGAGAGGTCTTTCCCGCTTGATCTGATTCGCTTTGTATCATGCTGAGGTGTCCTTTTTCTATTAATTTCTAAGGATATACCGCTTTTGCGGAACATATTCGGAGCATGTCGCTGGGCTGATACAAACCAGGCGGCGCAAACCTGTTTCCCCATTTTGCCACAGGAAAGGTTCGCCTGATCATACACGGCTGGTTGAGTGTTGGCCTGATCCGATATTGATTATAACATGTTTGCGACACGGCTGTCACCTGTTAGCCTGTTGCTTGGAAATTTCCTTTATTTAATTGTATTATGCAATTGATGGTCGCGTTGTGAAGAAGGACAAACAACACAATACATATATCCGAAGGGAAAACCCAAAGCGTCGTTTCTTCCAGAACCATCGTCACTATTCACTTTGCAATCCGTCACACGTTCTGTTTGGCAGAGTCGAACGGATCCGTTTGCTGTGTTTCACCTGATACATGCTTTGATCTGCGGCGTTGAGCAACCCGTCTGCTGTTTTCATCTCCCCGGGAAGGAAATATGCCCAGCCAATACTTAGCGACAGCTGAAACGGCTCCGACGTTACCGCGTTAAAATCCCTCATCCGTTCCTCAATCTGTTCGGAGAGCTTCTTGGGGTTCATGTCCTCCTGATCATGACCGATTACCAGAAATTCGTCGCCTCCCAGTCTGGCTAAAAAGTAACCCCGGTGAGAACAAACAACCTTAATAATTTCGGCAATGGCAACCAGTGCACGATCTCCGGCCGTATGTCCGTATCGATCATTGATACACTTAAAATCATCCGCGTCCATAATCATCAGAAACAGAGTCTGGTTTGTTTCCGTCGCGTTGATTTTCATGCCTAAATACTGGTTCAGCTTGCGTCGGTTGTTTAACCCTGTCAGCGGGTCTGTCAGGATCTGACGGCTGAGCACTTTCGTATACACCATGATAATGGACAGCGTCATACATAACCAGATGATGGAGAGCCCATAATATGCCCATTGCAATGCGCCGCCAATAAGGGGCAGGATAATGAACGACGCGATATAGCGAAACTCCACCCGCTCCGCCGACGGATTGGGCTGGCAGGTCTTTCGCGCCACCAGTGACAAAGAGTAAACTCCATACAGGTACATCAGCACCATATATACCCAGAAAAAACGGCCCCGGTGATAAATATGCGCCTCGTCAATCTTAAAAACCAGCGGGATAAAAAGGTTTGCAAAAAGAAGAAGAGCGTTTAGCAAAATCGGCAGAATATAAAGCGGTATCCGCTTTTTCAGTCCATGTTCGTCCATATTCACACGAATATCGCAGTACATGACCCACAGGCATGTAATGACCGGAGCGACCGCAAAACCCAGAGAATAACAGAGCATTTGAAGCTGATACGCCCCGAAAAAATGAACGCCATCCAGTGCCCATTGGCCTGCGTCCATCAGCTGCTCCACAATGGTGAAAATCAGTATATTATTAAATAGTTGATCATCCAAAGAAAGGCTGCCCGAGCGTCGTTGGTTATGCCAGAAAAAGAACAGGACGATGATGCCGAAGATATCCATTTCGACATTTGCAATCATGTTCAATCGCCTTCACCTAGATTCTTTGCAATCAGCCGTTTTATCTGCCGTTCCGCCCTTACGAAGCCCCTGTTTTGCATCGGTCTTGTTACGGTCAACCGAAGATCATCGCTTCTTTTTTTATGAGGCCGGAAAGCATATTTCCCTCATATTGTATATTATCATAGCAGAATCGCGTTTGAAGAACAAGTGTTATTTTATCGGCCTGATAATAAGCTATACCCAATAAAAAACCAGCGCCCGAACGAGAAGTTCGGACGCCGGTAAGTCTGGTGGAGCATAGGAGATTCGAACTCCTGGCCTCTACAATGCGAATGTAGCGCGC
>DAOPZG010000148.1:0-6122 GCA_035353235.1 Candidatus Limiplasma sp. | reverse complement strand
CGATTTCGGGGAAAATCAGCTGGTCGCGCAGGCCCAGGGAGTAGTTGCCGCGGCCATCGAAAGCTTTGGTGCTTACACCGCTGAAGTCGCGTACACGAGGAAGCGCGATATTCATCAGTTTATCCACAAACTCTTCCATACGGGTTCCGCGCAGGGTAACCTTGGCGCCTACACTCATCCCTTCGCGAACCTTGAAGTTTGCGATGGATTTGCGTGCCTTGGTCACCATGGGCTTCTGACCACTGATCTGGGCCAGTTCCGCCACGGCGAGCTCCAGGCTCTTGGGGTTATCTTTGCAATCGCCAAGCCCCATATTGATAATCACTTTATGGAGTTTGGGGACCTCCATCACGTTTTTGTAGCCGAACTTCTGCTGTAAGGCAGGCACGACTTCATTGTGGTATTTTTCCTTGATGCGGGTAGCCATCATGCCGTACCTCCCTTACTCGATTTCCGCGCTGCAGCGTTTGCATACGCGGACGTTTTTGGTTTCCTTTTCACCCTTGTCGTTCTCCACTTCAACGATCTTGTGGCCGACGCGGGTCGCTTTGCCGCACTTGGGGCAAATCAGCATCACATTGGACGCGTCTAAAGCGCGTTCCTTCTGGTAAATTCCGCCCGGCAAATCCTGACGGCGGGATTTCTGATGCTTGCTGACGAAAGCAACGCCTTCCACAATGATCTTCCCGGTTTTCGGGAATACGTTCAAAACCTTGCCCTGCTTGCCCTTAATGGTGCTGGGGCCGGAGATGACGACGACCTGATCGTTCTTTTTCACATGAAGCTTCGCAATCATTAGTCAATCCTCCATTACAGCACTTCGGGAGCGAGCGAAACGATCTTCATAAAAGACTTTTCGCGCAGCTCACGGGCTACAGGTCCAAAAATACGGGTGCCCTTGGGCATCTTGTCGTCGCCGATCAATACGGCGGCATTGTCGTCAAAACGGATGTAACTGCCGTCCGGACGGCGCTTCTGCTTACGCATGCGCACGATGACGGCCTTCACCACGTCGCCCTTTTTCACGGCGCCGCCGGGGGTAGCGCTTTTCACGCTGGCCACGATCACGTCGCCGATGGAACCGTCGCGGCGGAAGGAACCGCCGAGCACACGGATGCACATGATTTCCTTGGCGCCGGAGTTGTCGGCTACTTTGAGTCGCGTTTGCGGCTGGATCATACGGTTTTCCTCCTTGTTGGGATCGGATGGCTTTTTCAGCCCTCCGCAAATGTGTTTCGGAGCGCCCATCGGCGGCGGTATGTTGCCGACGAGGGCCGAACGAAGATCGCCGAGTCACGTCGGGCACCGCCAGGCGCATTGCTGCGATCCTGCAGGCAAAACGGAAACGACGTCTTTCCTTACTTGGCTTTTTCGACGATCTCGACCAGTCTCCAGCACTTATCCTTGCTCAGCGGACGGGTTTCCATGATGCGGACGGTATCGCCAATCCCGCACTCATTGTTCTCGTCGTGAGCTTTCAGCTTGCTGGTCTGGTTCATGATCTTGCCGTAAAGCGGATGACGCACGCGCTCTTTGATCTCCACGACGATGGTTTTGTCCATCTTATCGCTTACGACCATGCCCACGCGGGTCTTGCGAAGTCCTCTTTGTTCAGACATTGAAGCGGCTGCCTCCTTCATATAGAGTCGAGCTCATTACTGAGCCTCTTTCTGTTCAAGCTGACGAAGGGCGGTCAACACACGGGCGATGTCACGCTTTACACCCTTGATGACCATCGTGTTTTGCAGTTGACCGGTTGCGAGCTGAAAACGAAGGTTGAACAGCTCTTCCTTAAGTTCTTTGGCTTTGCTTTCCAGCTCCGCCTTGTTTAACACGAGAAGCTCATTGGCCTTCATTTCGCTTCACCACCCGCTTCGATGTTCTTGTCCTCGCGCTTCAGGATCTTCGTCTTGATAGGCAGCTTGTGCCCGGCCAGACGGAGAGACTCCAGCGCCATTTCATCGCCAACGCCCGACACTTCGAAAAGCACGCGGCCGGGCTTGACGACTGCAACCCAGTACTCAGGGGAGCCTTTGCCGGAACCCATGCGGGTTTCCGCGGGTTTCTCGGTTACGGGCTTGTCGGGGAAAATCTTGATCCAAACCTGACCGCCGCGCTTGGTGTAACGGGTCAGGGCGATACGGGCGGCCTCGATCTGCTGGCTGGTCACCCATGCCGGTTCCAGCGCAACCAGGCCATATTCACCGTAGGTTACGGTGTTGCCACGATGGGCTTCGCCCTTCATGCGACCGCGAAAAACACGGCGACGCTTGACTCTTTTGGGCATCAACATAGCTTATTTGCCTCCTTCGATGGCAGCAGGGGCAACCTGCGGCTTCTTCGGCTTGGGCAGGCGCTGACCCTTGTAGATCCATACCTTTACGCCCAGGCGGCCATAAGTGGTCTTGGCTTCGGCAAAGCCGTAGTCGATGTCGGCGCGAAGCGTCTGCAGAGGGATAGAGCCTTCGTGATAGTGCTCGGTACGCGCGATATCCGCGCCGCCCAGACGACCGCCAACGGAGCATTTCATGCCCTTTGCGCCGGCCTTCATGGCCCGCTGCATGCTCTGCTTCATGGCACGACGGAAGCTGATGCGCTTCTCCAGCTGCTGAGCGATGTTTTCCGCCACCAGCTGTGCGTTGGTGTCGGGTGCCTTGATCTCCATGATATTCAGGTTCGCGGGTTTGCCCAGGAAGGCTTCCACATCCTTCTTCAGAGCTTCGATGCCCGCGCCGCCGCGGCCGATGATCATGCCGGGCTTGGCGGTAAAAATGTTTACGGTGATGCGGTTGGCGCTGCGTTCAATATCAATGTTGCTGATGCCGGTGGAGTAGTACTTCTCCTTGAGCATTTTGCGAAGTTTGAAATCCTCGATCAGGTTGTTCGCAAAATCCTTTTTGTCGGCATACCAGCGGGTGCTCCAATTGAAGATGACGCCAACGCGAGCACCATGGGGATTTACTTTCTGACCCATTATGGTACCTCCTCGCCTTACTTCTGGTCCAGCACTACGCTGATGTGACTGGTGCGCTTGAGTACGGGTGACGCGCTGCCGCGGGAACGGGCAACGAAGCGCTTCAGCGTGGGGCCGGGGTTGGCGTACACTTCGGCAACGTAAAGCGACTTGCGATCCAATTCGCTGTTGTTCACGGCGTTGGCGATGGCGCTGTTAAGCACTTTCAGCACAACGGGTGAAGCGGCCTTGGGGGTGAACTGCAGAATCGCTACCGCGTCGTCAACCGACTTTCCGCGGATCAGATCGATTACGATCTTCACCTTGCTGGAAGAAATCCGTACGTATTTGGCATGGGCGGACGGACGAGTGTCACGGGCCGCCATATGGGCTTGCGCCTTTTTTTGGGTATTGGATGCCATGTGTTCAACTCAACTCCTTCCGCTTACTTGGCCGCGGCGGCCTTCTCACCGGCGTGTCCGCGGAATGTGCGGGTCGGGACGAATTCGCCCAGCTTGTGACCCACCATTTCCTCGGTGATGTAAACCGGCACATGTTTGCGGCCGTCGTGCACCGCGATGGTGTGGCCTACAAAATCCGGGAAGATGGTGGAGGCGCGGGACCAGGTCTTCACGACTGCCTTCTTGCCCGAATGGTTCATTTCCATAACGCGCTTCATCAGCGCGGATTCCACATAGGGTCCCTTTTTAATGGAACGGCTCATGGGTTGGTTTCCTCCTTCCTTGGCTGCTGTGGGTTATTTACCCGCGCGCTTGACGATGAGCTTATTGGAATACTTCTTGTGCTTGCGGGTCTTCAAGCCCAGCGCAACCTTGCCCCAGGGGGTCACAGGTGCGGGCATACCGACGGGGCTCTTGCCCTCGCCGCCGCCGTGCGGGTGATCGCAGGGGTTCATGACAACGCCGCGGACGGTGGGGCGGATACCCATATGGCGGGTACGACCAGCTTTACCAATTCGCACGTTTTCATGGTCGGAGTTACCCACGACACCGATCGTCGCCAGCGCATTCAGCGCAACTTTGCGCAACTCGCCGGAGGGGAGGCGTACCAGACCGTAGCCGTTTTCCTTAGCCATCAGCTGGGCGCTCATACCCGCGGAACGGGCCATCTGGCCGCCGTGTCCGGGCTTAATCTCCACATTGTGGATCAGGGTTCCGACCGGGATGTTCTCAACAGGCAGTGCGTTACCGGCGATAATATCGGCGGTGGCGCCGCTCACAACAGTGTCGCCCACCTTCAGCCCGTTGGGGGCCAGGATGTAACGTTTCTCACCGTCTTTGTACGTGAGCAGTGCGATAAAGGCGCTGCGGTTGGGATCGTACTCGATCGTGGTGACTTTCGCGGGAATATCCAGCTTGTCACGTTTAAAATCGATAACGCGGTACTTTACCTTGTTGCCGCCACCCTGGTGGCGAACGGTAATTTTGCCCTGTTTGTTGCGGCCGGCGTTTTTCTTTTTATACTCCAGCAGCGATTTCTCGGGCTTGTTGGTGGTGATCTCCTCGTACGTCAGCACCGACATGAAGCGGCGGGCGGGCGAGGTTGGCCTGTAAACGCGAATCGCCATTTCTACTTGTCCTCCCTGCTTTATTCGGCCATGCCCTCGAAGAACTCAATGGGTTTGGAGTCTTCCTTGAGGGTTACGTAAGCCTTTTTGATTTCGGGGGTGCGGCCCTGCGTACGGTTCTGTTTCTTGATCTTGCCCAGGGTGCGCACGGTGTTGACGTTTTCCACCTGAATACCCTTGAACACGCTTTCCAGCGCGTGCTTGATCTCCGTCTTGTTGGCGCGGGGGTCCACCACGAATACATAGCGCTTTTCGGTGAAGCCTTCGTAGGCCTCCTCGGTCAGCACCGGGCGAATGATAATATCGTGCGGGTCTTTCATGCGTAAACCTCCTCTACGCCCTTGAGGGCATCCTGCGTGAGGATGATTTTGCCGGCCTTTAAAATGTCGTATACGTTGAGCGTATTCACATACAAGGTCTGCAGCTGCTGGAGGTTGTTGCCCGCGCGCACAACGTTCTCGTCGCGGCCGGGAAGCACCAGCATGGTGTTTTTGGTGAGTTCGAAGTTGCCGAGGAACTTGACCATCAGCTTGGTCTTGGCCTCGTCCAGCTTCAGTGCGTCGATCACGATGATATCGCCATCGTTCAGTTTGCTGGTCAGCGCGCTTTTAAAAGCCAGGCGGCGAACCTTGCGGGGAACGTTTACGACATAATCGCGAGGCTTGGGAGCGAACACGACGCCGCCGTGTTTGAACTGGGGCGCGCGGTTGCCGTGATGGCGCGCATTACCGGTCCCCTTCTGGCGGTAGATTTTCCGGCCGCCGCCGCGTACTTCGCCGCGGGTGAGGGCGCTCTGCGTGCCCTGGCGTTTGTTGGCCAGAATGGAACGCACCACAAGGTGCATGGCGGCTACGTTGACGGGAGCCGCGAAAATTGCATCGCTCAGCTCCACCTCGCCGATGGCCGCGCCTTCCATATTATAAAGTGCAGTCTTAGGCATGGATCATTTCCTCCTTCAGTCGAGCTTGAATCAGGCGCCCTTGACGGCATTGCGCACGAGCAGCAGGCCGCCGTTGGGTCCGGGCACCGCGCCCTTGATGAGGAGCAGGTTGCGCTCGGTGTCGATCTTGACGATCTCCAGGTTCTGCACCGTTACGCGCTCCACGCCGTAATGGCCGGGCATCTTCTTGTTTTTGAAAACACGGGCGGGGTCGGTGTTGGCGCTCATGGAGCCTACGCCACGATGATACTTGGAGCCGTGAGCCATAGGACCGGTGTGCTGATGCCAACGGTAGATGGCGCCGGTAAAGCCGCGGCCGCGGGTAATACCGCACACGTCGATTTTTTCTCCGGCTTCAAACTGGGCTACGGTGATGTCGGCGCCCACTTCCAGCTGAGAAGCATTGTCCAGCTTCAGTTCCCGCAGGTAACGCGCGGGAGCGATGCCGGCCTTTTTGAAGTGACCAGTCATAGGTTTGTTAACCAGTTTCTTAGCGCGGTTCTCCGGCAGGGTGTCAAAACCGACCTGCACGGCCTCGTAACCGTCGCTTTCCACGTTCTTTTTCTGCACTACCTTGCAGGGGCCTGCCTCCACCACGGTCACGGGGACGAGGCGGCCGTCATCGGTGAAGACCTGCGTCA
>DAOPZG010000147.1:5321-6140 GCA_035353235.1 Candidatus Limiplasma sp. | reverse complement strand
CGCAGTGAACGACATGGCGCTCATCAGCCGGATCATGCCTGAGATTGTGAAACAGAACGCAGATTGGCTGAACGGTATGGAAGCCGTCGTAATCGACACGAATCTGCCTGCGCAAACAATTGCTGCCCTCGCGGAACAATGTACGGCGCCGCTTTTTGCCGACGCTGTGTCCACAAGAAAAGCGAACCGCCTGCTCCCTTGCCTCCCCCATCTTTTTGGGTTAAAAGCGAACCGGTTGGAAATCGAGTTACTCACAGGGGTCACCATCCGGGAAGAATCGGATTTGACCATTGCCGCACGACAGTTGCATGGGAAAGGCGTGCGATATTTGTTTATCTCACTGGGAGCCCGTGGCGCATTCGCGTCATGTGATCAGGGATACGCAATCAGCACGCCGTTTGATACCCCCATCCTGAACACCACGGGATGCGGTGACGCTTTCGCTGCGGCAATCGTTCCCGCAGTATTGCAAAAAATGCCGATTCGCGATATTCTGGATATTGGGCTTGCGGCGGCAGCCCTGTGCGTGCAAAGCGAACTCGCTGTTTCGGATCATATGACGCGGGAAGCTTTGTATGCGATCATCCAAAACGTTCATCACAAGGAGGAACTGAAATGAACTCTTATCTATGGGTTTCCGACGAGGTTCGGAAAGCCGTTGCGGAAAATCGGCCGGTTGTAGCGTTGGAATCTACGATCATCTCCCATGGCATGCCATATCCGCAAAACGTTGAAACCGCGCTGGCCGTTGAGACCGGGGTCGGGCTCCGCCTGGTAGTTCCAGTTCTCATTCTTGTAGACTACCCTGGCGGAGAATGG
>DAOPZG010000147.1:0-5311 GCA_035353235.1 Candidatus Limiplasma sp. | reverse complement strand
CCCGCAACGATTGCCATTTTAAACGGCAAACTCTGTGTGGGTATCTCTGCTGAACAAATAGAATACCTGGGCAAGAAGGGCCTGTCCGTTATTAAAGCCAGCCGTCGTGACCTGCCCGTATTGCTGTCGCGCGGCGAAGATGGAGCGACTACCGTTACTACCACGATGATCGCAGCGCAAATGGCGGGCGTGCGCGTGTTTGCAACCGGCGGCGTTGGCGGTGTGCACCGCGGCGCGGAAACCACAATGGATATTTCCGCTGATCTGGAGGAACTGGCACAAACCGATGTTGCCGTAGTCTGCGCGGGCGCGAAATCCATCCTGGATTTAGGGCTTACGTTGGAATATCTCGAAACCAAAGGCGTTCCGGTGATTGGTTATCAGACGGACGAACTTCCCGCTTTCTACTGCCGCAAGAGTGGTTTCCCGGTTGATTACCGTATGGATACGCCTGCGGAGATTGCCGCGGCGCTGCATGTGAAAACTGTCGCCGGACTGAAAGGCAGTATGCTGATTACCAACCCCATCCCGGAAGCCTACGCCATGCCGGAGAATGTGATGAACGAGCGGATTCAGCAGGCGATTGACGATGCAAACGCGCAGGGTGTAAAAGGGAAGAAGTTGACGCCTTTCCTGCTGGATCGCATTAAAACTTTAACGGAAGGCAAGTCGCTGGAAGCCAACATCAAGCTGGTATTAAACAATGCCAAACTGGGTGCGGATATTGCCAGAGAGCTTTGCAAAATCAGCTGATACCGCCGCAAACCATGTCAGTGTTAAATTCGAAACTCTCCGTTCACGAACCGAAAGGTTTGCGAGCGGAGAGTTTTTAGTCGTGACGAATTTTATAAGTTTGTTATCTGTCGCAGAAATTGCAGAAGTTTAGCGCTCTGTGCGCGACTGTTCTTCTTTTCCAGAACGAAAGAGCGTGCCCGTTCCCCGATCGTTTCCCTTTCATCAGGGGCAAGGGCAAGCACAGCTCGCACCGCTTCCCGGATGCCTGCTGAAGTCTGCGGTTCGATATAGCGCAGATAAGGGTCGTACTCATCCGGAATCCCTTCCAACCTGCAGCATAAAACCGGCTTGCCGGATTGCATATACTCCAGCGTTTTAGAGGGGAAAGAATAACGGGTGAACGCTCCCTGCGCCGTTCGCGGGTTGATCAGCGCCGTTGCGCTCATTTGCAGGGCGAGCGCCGTTTGCCGGGGTACAAAACCGAAATATCGTATTTGATCGTGTGTTGCCGCAACCTGCGATACCTCGCTTTCCATATCGCCGCGCCCACAGAGCCACAATTGCACATCCGGCATTTCCTGAAAGGCTTCCAGCAGGTCGCCGATGCCGAGTTCGCGGTTCAATGTGCCGGTATAAAGAATGGTCGGGCGGTCGTCCGGGGGGATGTCGGTTTGCCCGGAGTCAAGATGCATATCGGGTGAGATCAGCCCTTCCAGTACAATCCTGGGTTTATCTTCTATCGGAAGCACTTCTGCCATTTGTCTGGTCAGCAACACAAAAGCATCCATCTTTCGACAAAGCTCATTCTTGCGCTTTCCCATGCGGTATTCCAATTTTCTAAGCAGTCCTTTGCGTCCGGAAGCGATTCCAAGCTCGTTGGGCAGATCAGTCACAATCACAGTCGCCTTCAAATCTGGGTGTCGGCGCTTGATTGCCTGCACAGCCAACAAATACGGCAGGTACAGGGTATAGATCAGTACCGTACGATTTTCAGGGCTCTTGTTCACCCATTGTTCCAACGCCTGCGCAGCCTGCCGGGTACGGTCACGTTGTTTTAGCCCTGGCAGATTGATGCCGCCGAGTTCCTGATAATGTTCCGATGAAGCATGGTTTGCAAGCCACAGCTTTCGGTAATGGGTTGGGAAGATGCCGACAGGCAAGGCGTTCAGGATGGAAAGCGTCCCGCGCTCCCCTATATTTTCTTTCAGTCCTTCGATCAGCGCCCATTGGAAGGCGTTTACCTGATTTTGCAGTCCGTCGCGTGATAACCTTGTAATGGTTTCCACATCTTCCGGAGGATACAGCAGTGTTAAAAACAGGATGTTCATCTGAGAACCTCCTGATACAGGTCCCAGTAGGCCTTTGCGGATGCTTCTGCGTCAAAACACTCCGCCTGTGAAAAGCAAGCCTGTGAAAACGCCGCTTTCTTTCGCGCGATGTTGTGGATCGCATCGGCCATCGCGTCCACATCACCTTTGGGCGTTACTGTTCCGCAGGTATCCGGGATAGCTTCGGCACATCCGCCAGTATCGAAAGCCACCACCGGCGTACCGCAGGCGAAAGATTCCAGATTGACCATCGGCATGTTGTCTTCCAGCGTTGGGTTTGCAAGGCAGTCAGCGACCGTGTACCAGGCTGCCAGCTCGCGGACATTCGCGGTCTTTTGAATCCCGAGGATAGAAGCCGGAAGAGCCTTGCACTGCTCAGGCGTAACGCCGATTACGACGAGCTGGCATCTTTCGCCCAGCTTGCCAGCCAGTTCCGGCAACAAACGAATGCCTTTGCGTTCTTCCCATTCCGATGCGACTGCCAGAATCAGCAATTTGTCTCCAATTCCATATTGCTCACGGAGATCACTCTTCACCGGGTAAAAACGGTTGCGATCCACGCCGTTATAAATTACCCGGCAGGGGACATTTCGGAAAAAGGATTCGGCGACAATTTTTTGCAGCCATACACAGGGCGCGACCAGCGTCAGATTCGGAAGCGATGGAAACAGATTGTGTTTCCGGGCATAATTCCGTTTGCTGCCCCCGATACCGATACAAGCCGGGTACTCGCCTTTCTGCGGGCACCTGAAACAGCCAGTTTTCCAGCGATCGCAGCCAACCCGGTCGAAATATGCGCAGTGGCCCGTGAATGCCCAACAATCGTGAAGCGTCCAGACGACGGGTATACCGGATTGCTGAAGATACCGAAAAAGAAGCTTGTGGTTTACATAACACCCGTGCAGATTATGCAGATGAATGACATCCGGCTGGTACTGCTGCAGAAAATGGATCAGTCGTTTCGTGGCGAGGAGGCTTCCGTATCCTTCGGCATCCAGCAGTTTTCGAAGCGCTCCGTGCCATTTGCGCCCGACAGGCCCGCCGATGCGCAGGGCGTAGGTTTCCGCTCCCTGCGGTACGCTCCCTGCGCCAAAGCCGATTATGGTTTCGGCGCCCTGGACAATGGCATATTGCGCAATGTCTGTCGCAATCCGCCCTGTGCTTCCGCCCAGAAAAGTGTTCAACTCAAAAACTCTCATGCTTTCCCCCGCACAGACTGTTCAGCATTCCTTCCAGCTGGTTCATATGGCCTTCCTTGGTAAAATGATCCAGATAGTACCGTCTTGCGTTCTCCCCCATAGCCTTGCGGTCCGGTGATGCGATAAACGCGCGCACCGCTTCGGCAAAAGCCGCCGGGTCTTCCGGCGAAGCGCAAAAACCACAATCGGCCTGAGAAACAATATAAGACGTTTCACCCGCGATGGAACCCAGAATCGGTTTGCCTGCCGCCATGTAGCTTTGCACTTTTCCGGGCAGCGTATCGTTCACACTCTCGTCGTTTTTCATGCTCACCAGCATCGCATCCGCAAGGGCATAAAACGAAGGCATATCTTCCAGAGGCCGTCTGCCATAAAAAGTAACAACACCGTCCAGATTTTTCTGCTTCGCAAGCGTTTTACAAGCAGGCAGGTTTGCGCCGTCGCCCAGAAAGTGCCACCGGATCGGTTCGTTCCGCAGCAGATCGGCGGCTTGCACCAGCGTTTCTACGCTTTGCATCTTGCCGATATTACCCGCAAAAACCAGATGGATGCCATCCGTATCTGGTTTCTCCGGCAGCTCATCGAAAAGCCCGTCCGCAAATTGTGGCAGATACTGCGAGTCCGGCACGGATATCTGATGAACGCGCTGTAAATATCCCTGAAAGCGTTTGGATGAGTAAGCCAGCAAATCGGCCCGCCGATAAATCCGGCGGCTGACACGCTTCATAAACGCGTACAGCAGCGATCCTTCGCGAACATTCATTGCCGACAGACACGCGGGCCAGATATCCAGCACATAAATCAACAGTTTCTTGCCTGAAATCGTGCGCAAAAAAGCGGCCGGAAGGGACATCAGCACCGGCGATGTGGAATAGGCGTAAATAACGTCGAAATCCTTTTTCATCCACAGGACACGATGGCACGCGGATAACATATAGCTGACATAGTTCAGCGCGAGCCCGATTTTTGTGTTCTTGCGACCAATTTCAAAGCAACGGCGAACATGCACGCCGTTGATCTCTTCCCGACGCCGCTGAAAATGCCGATACTCGGCAGGCACAATGCCCGTAGGATAATTCGGCAGCCCGACAACAGCCGTTACATCGTGTCCGCGGGAAACAAGCGCTTCGCATATTTCCGTAATCCGAAAGTTTTCCGGCCAGTAATGCTGGCATACAACCAGTATCTTCATATTATTGCGTCAGGCTTGCGCGCTGTCCAGACGGCGGCGCATGGTTTGCGCACCATCGCGCGCTTCGGAGAGCAGTTTCTCTTGATCCAACGTGGTAAAATCCCCGTCGCGGTAAAGCACTTTGCCATCCACCATCGTAAGCCGTACATCGCTGCCCTGCGCGGAATAAATCAGGTTGGATTCCGGATCAACCGACGGGTTCATATGCGGGGTGTTCATATCCAATAAAATCAGATCGGCAAGGTATCCAGCCTTGAGCATGCCAAGGTCGCTGTAGCCAAGCGCTTTCGCGCCAACGGATGTTGCCGCCGCCAGCGTCTGCGCGGGAGTTACGACGGTCGGATCCAGCGTAACGCCTTTTTGCAGCATCGGCATCAGTTTGATTTCTTCCCACAGGTTCAGGTTATTATTGCTGGCGACCCCGTCGGTGCCAAGTGCTACCTTACACTGTTTTTTAAGCATTTTCGAAATCGGCGCAACCCCGCTGGCGAGTTTCAGATTGCTGATGGGGTTATGCGCGATGGTTACGCCATGTTTCTGTAAGATCGCGATATCGCGGTCATCACACCAGACGCAATGAGCTGCGATCACGGGAGAATCCAGAAGGCCAATCTCCTCTAGAAAAGCGGGAGGCGTTTTCCCATGCCGTTTCCAGCAGCCTTTCACATCGGCGTCCGTCTCGCTCACATGGATATGAACAGGCAGCCCCATTTTGCGAGAGGTTTCCGCCACACGCGCAAGAAGCTTCGGCGTCGTAGCGCCTTCCGAGTGGGGTGCAAGCGAGAAACGAATACGATCGTTTGCCGCATGATTCCACTTTTCCACCATTTCGACCCCTTCCGCCATATCGCGGCAGC
>DAOPZG010000146.1:0-6183 GCA_035353235.1 Candidatus Limiplasma sp. | reverse complement strand
GACGGTCATACGTACGGAAAGCGCTGTCTGCTTGGTGGAAAGGTTCGCAATTGTGGTCGCGTCCTGCGTGGAGCGCATCATGGCGGCAATGGAGCTCGCCTCGTTCTGGTATTTATACAGTACATACTGGAGGGTGTAGTTTTTCCCGCTGGGCATCAGCACCATGGTATCCACGAAGCTGTTCCATTGGTATACGGCACTGAAGATGGCCAGCGTGGCCATGATGGGAGTGATCAGCGGAAGCACGACCTTTACAAAGGCGGTGATGTACCCAGCGCCGTCCAGATGCGCGCTTTCTTCCAGCGAAGGGGGGACGTTTTCGATGAAAGTTTTAACCAGAATCACGTTATAGGGCGACACCAGGCCGGGAATAACGTACGCCCAAAAGTTATCCAGAAAACCCAGAGCGCGCATGTTCATATACCACGGGATCAGTCCGGCGTTAAAATACATCGTGATGATGATAAGACGGTAAAACAGCTTCCGGTGCCACATCTCCTGTTTGGTTACCAGATAGCCCAGAAACGCGCTGCCGCCGACACTCCATATCGTCCCCAGCACGGTGCGGGCGACCGATGTAAGCGCCGCGGAGGACAACCCTTCGATTTTAAGCACTTCAACGTAATTCTGGAACTGTATTCCCTGCGGGTAAAGCGTGATCCGTCCAAGCGCGACCAATTCGTTATCCGAGATGGTATTGATAAAAAGATAATAAAAAGGGAAAATACAAATCAGGGTAAAAAGCGCGAAAACCGTATAGTTGATGATGTTGAACAGAGTATCCGATGCGCTGCGGTGATGTTTCCGCCGCTTCATCATAAAAGGTTTCCGGTTAAGGCTTGTCATTTAGCATCGCCTCCTTACACAATCGACTCGCCGCGAACGGCTTTGCTGAAACGGTTGGCGAGGAACAGGAGCACGATGGAAACCAGCGACTTGAGAATACCGATTGCGGTTGCCATGGAAATGGTGTTGGTGCTGCGGGTTCCCAGGGAGATGTTATAAACGTATAGATCCAGCACTTCGATGGTACTTTTATTCATCGCGTTCTGGAAAACCAGATACTGTTCCATACCGTTGTTGACTATGTTGGAGATGGAAAGCAACAGCAGCACGAAGAAAGTCGGAAGGATACCGGGTACGGTAATATGCCAGATCTGCCGCCAGCGCCCTGCGCCATCCACCTTGGCGGCCTCATACAGTTCCTGATCAATACCAGCGATAGCGGCCAGGTACATGATGGCGCTCCAGCCCAGCGTTTTCCAGGTATTCCACAACCACATCTTAAACCAGATGTGTTCGCCGGAGTTCAAGTAAGCCACCGGTGCCTGAATCCATCCGAGTTTCAATAATAGGTTGTTCACAACACCAGTATCCAGCGAGAACAGCGTTAAAGCAAAGGAGAATACCAGTACCCAGCTGATGAAATTTGGCAGGGTGGTGAAGATTTGAACGAACTTTTTAAACCACCCTGTTTTTATTTCGGTCAGGAAAATAGCAAAAACGAGCGGAAGCCAGGATGTGGCCAACCCAAGACCACTCATGGCGAAGGTGTTGCGAAGCACACGGATCGTCTCCGTTGCCTGCGCGGGATTGGACCAAAGAGACGTGAACCACTGAAAGCCCACATATTCCTGCTGATCCATCGGGATGCCCAGTTTATAGTTATAAAACGCATACCGCCACCCGGACAGCGGAAGGTAGGAGAACAGGAACACCGCGACCAGAAAGGGGAGCATCATCAGAAAAAGCTTGAACTTTTTCGGAAGCTCCTCGTGATCCAGAAAACCGGCGAAGAACGCGCCAAACGCGCTGAAACCCATCGCAATATAGAGGGGCGCGAGACCGCCAACATAGCCTACATCTTTGGGAATCTGCAGGGTGGAGGCAAACAGGGTGACGGCCTGCAACACCAAAGCCAACAACAGGAAAAAGATAATGTGACGCTTGTTTCGCTTGTGAAGCATCAACAGCACGGTTCCCACCAGTGTGACGAGTAAGGTAATCCAAAGCATCAGGGCGATTTTTGTAAGGGAATTGCTCACAATTGCCTGAAGATCAGCCAGCGTGCGACCGTTCTTCGCGGCCGAATCGCCGTACAGCGCTTTTCCCCGGTTGTTTACAGGATGGATCAGCTCATCCGGTTTTGAGAACAGCAACAGTTCTGCGCCAGACATGGACCTGACGACGGTGGGGTTGGCCTGATTGATTTTCCCGGGAGTGTAGAGGTTAACCTGAAGAACAGGTGTCAGCAACAGCAATGCGGCGCCTGCCGCCAAAGTAAGGCTCACAGTCCGCAAACGTTTATTCTTTGGAATGGGATTGTTGAAATAAGGCGTATCGGATACCCGGATGCTGATGATGGCACACACCGAGGAAGCGATCGCCAGCGTTGTCATCAACAAGGGAAATATCGTGTATCCACCCAGACCGAGATACATCATTTGGGTAGTGGCTCCGATGAACTGATAGGAACCGTCCATCGGGAGGGTGCCGAATACTTCCGAAAGCAGCAGCAGGCTGCCTGTTGTGGACAACACCGTTGGGAACCATGGATCCACTTTGTGCAGCAACAGGAGAATGAACGCAGCCAGCAGCAAAGCAGCGCCCACGATGGCCAATGTGCGAACCGTGCCCCCGTGAGTGGGAATTAAAAACAGGTTTTGGACAGTATCACCGCTGTCGCTTAACGCAATCAGGCTCTGCATCTGGCCACCGGACACCGGATCGGTGAAGAGAGAGGAACCGTCACCAAGTTCTTTCAGTAAAGGTTCCCCGTCAGTGATCCAGTTAAGTCCATTTACCGAGCGCCGCGCAAGCGCGTCTTCCGCGGGCGATGGGAATGTGCCGGCAGGCACATAAGTGGTTGCAAAGGGAAGGAGTAGGGTAAGCAGCGCCAGCGCGGATAAAAGCGCGGAGAGCCTGCGCCAGTTAACGACACTGATCCGGGTAGGCTCCGAGGTGCGCAATTGCAGCGCTTCGGTAAGAAACAGCAGAAAGGAAACCACAAAGGGGACCCACAGATACCACTTTACCGTAAGAAATACGTTAAACAGGATGCTTTGCCCTAATTGTTGGAAGTAGAAAGAGAAAAGAAGCGTAACCGTCGTACCTGCAGCGCCTATCAGCATCCCTGCCTGTGGAAACAGGCGTCGGCGCGACAACGCGGCGAATCCACCCAACAGGGTAAGCGCAACGCCGATGGCAAGCAGCTCCTGCCGGAAGGGTACGCTTCCCAGCGCTGGCATCAGGGCAAGGGGAAGGATGCCGTTGCCTTTGGTAATGAACGCAAGCCCGTTGACATCTCCCGGAAAAGCAGCCGCGACCTGGCGATCCAGCGCCATGTGAGGATATACGGTAAAAAAGGGCATAAAAAGACTGCCCAACAGTATCAGCAATAATACGCCGATCCAAATCCGTTTTTTCACATGAATCCTCCCAACAATTCAAACGTTTTCGCTTATTCGTTGCTATAAACTACATTCATTATTCATTGCGTGAATGTTAATGATGCTTTAGCAGTGGAAAAAGTAATAAACATCCTGGAGAGGGTGAAACGTACCTTGAACGTGAGATGACAGGAATGATAAAATGCAGTATTCAGTGATCGGAAAGGCCAATCAAACGGTAAGGAGTCCCATAAACGGTAAAAGGAGAAAAAAGCGCCAGCTCATAGAAAATCTAGCATTATCATACACGAAAAGGTTTTTGAATGTCAAGATCAATTCCTATAGAAACCTCATAAAATTGATATAAAACAAAAGAAAAATGACGAAACGTTGCGGAATTCGAAAACGGTTTTGTTATATTATGATTTCCTGTTAATGATCAGGAGAACAGTAAAAAACCGTCTGCATTCGGGCAAGCAGGCGGGGAACAACAAAGGAACCTGACGCATCACACCCGGATTGAAAGGGTGTGATGAAATTGAAGCAGGTGAAATTAATGAAACCAGAAAGAAATTAAAAACGCCATGCAAAACCATTGCATGGCGAGAGAGACGATTCTACTTTACAGCGGGTAAATCCGTTGTTCCGTAAGGCGGCCATTGCGCCAGCTGAGGTCCGCGGCGCGGTTCCCTTTCAGCCGAAGCCCTTTTACGCTACCGTTTGGGAAGGCTCCGGGTAGAGCGGGTAAAAGCCGCACCTCGCCGCCACGGTCCTGAACAAGCATATTGGCGATTCCGGCAGTACCGCCGAAGTTACCGTCTATCTGATAAGGCGGGCAGAGATCCCAGAGGTTGGGGGCGGTGGAACGGGTAAGCAGAGTACGCAGCATCCGGTAGGCTCCATCGCCGTCTCCCAATACCGCGTAGAGATTGATCAGCCATGCGCAGCTCCAGCCGGTATGCCCGCCGCCGTGCTGCATCCTGCGGTCAATCGCGTTGTGGCAGGCGGCTTTTAGTGTTTCATCCTGATCGAACAGCTCCGACGGAAACAAACCGTACAGGTGAGAAAGATGCCTGTGGCCGGGCTCCGCCTCCGGGAAATCCTCGCACCACTCCTGTAACTGTCCGTGACGGCCCACCTGATATGGGAACAGCTTCGCCTTCTTCTCCGTGATTTCAGCCAGCAGAGGATCACAACGGTTGAGGGCGGCGCAGGCTTTTTCAAAATGGTCGAAGGCTTCGCGCACCAGCGTCATGTCCATCGTGGAAGCATAGGCGACGGAAACTTCTTCTCCAGCCGTGGTCAGAAAAGCGTTTTCCGGGGAAGCGGAGGGGCAAACCACCTGATAACCGTCGTGCTCAATCAACCAGTCCACGCAGAACAGGGCAGCCTCACGCAGTAAAGGGAAAGCCGTATCTGCAAGGAAATCGACATCGTCGGTGTACTCGTAATACCGCCATAACTCCTGACAGACCCATACGCCGGCAAGTGGAAAGAAGGAATATCGGGCGCTGTCTTTTTCACTTTCTGTATGCCCGGCAATCTTTCCCACGGGTTGTGTGCTGGCCCAACTGTCGGTATTGTGATTGAGCGTGAAACCGCGACAGCCAAAATGAATCCGCGCGGTTTGCGTCCCGTTTTCGCACAGACGCTTTACAAAGGCGAAATAGGGCGAGAGGCACTCCGGCAGCGCACAGGATAACGCGGGCCAGTAATTCATTTGCAGGTTGATGTTCGTGGTGTAGTTGCAGCTCCACGGAGGCTGCATCTCCCAATTCCAAAGCCCCTGCAGGTTCATGGGCAGACTCGCGTCCCGGGATGCGGCGATCATCAGGTATCGCCCATACTGAAAGTACAGCGCGAACAGGCCGGGATCATCGTTATTTGTCTGAAGTCGCTTCAGACGTTCGTCCGTCGGTTGTTCCGGTTGCGGCCCCAAATTCAACGAAACCCGGTCGTATAGCGCCCGGTAATCGTTCAGATGCGCCTCAAGCAATCCATCGTATCCGAGCGAAGCGAAGGTTTCGGTCAGTTCGGGATTTTCTACCGCGGTAAACGCCAGCACTGCGAAGCCTGCGTCTGCTACTCGCAGCTCGTTATCCTGTGCGGTAACGGTACCGTCGGTATTCAGCAGGGTCAGCGCTGCTTTGAAACGAAGACCGCGTTCGCCCCACACAATGGGTTCCGGCGTAACGACGTAATTTGGGTCGCAATGCTCCGGGCAGCGGCCCTCGATCTCAAGCGAGCGGCTGTGCGCGGATACGGTGGCGCGCAGCTGGCTATCGAAGCGGAACGTTACATTTAGCGCCCGAGATTCCGCTTCGTACCGCAGGATCAGAGCGCGGTGGGGGTTGCTGGCGAAAGCTGTGCGTGTGAAATGTGCGCCGTTTTGGGCGTATCGCACATGAACGCAGGCATCCGCAAGGGACAGTTCCCGGCTGTAATCCGTTACGACACCCTGTGAAGTGAAATCCGCGCACAGATTGCCCAGCGGCAGGTAACTCTCGGTAAACTCGCCCAGCATCCGCTGCTCCAGCAATTGTTGCGCTTTGGAGTATTCACCTGCGAATACCAGCTCACGCACCTTGGGCAGCGCGTCAAGTGCTTCAGGGCGATCCTTGCTGTGCTCGTAGCCGGACCAGAGTGTGATTTCGTTCAGCCCGATCCGCTCGGTCTGTATGCTGCCCCAAACCATCGCGCCAAGGTGACCGTTTCCGAGCGGCAGGGTTTCTTCCCAGCATTCCGCGGGGCTGCTGTACCATAGCTTATAGGGATCGCTCATGAGTTTAGCCCC
>DAOPZG010000145.1:0-6206 GCA_035353235.1 Candidatus Limiplasma sp. | reverse complement strand
GCGGCGGAGGCGCTGGGGCTTTCCTCGGACGTGCTGGTGGTCGCCGGGGGGCACGACTAGTACTGCGCCGCTTTGGGCACAGGCGCGGCCTCCGGCCGCGACCGGGTGATCGCCACAGGCACGGCCTGGGCCGTGCTGGCCGTGGCCGACACGCCGGACGCTTTCGGCACGCCCGCCGCGGCTTTAAGCCGACATGTGGCCCCTTCGCTATGGGGCGCGCTTTTCTCGCTGGACAGCGGCGGCAGCTGCGTGGAGTGGTTTCGCAACGCCTGCGCGCCGCTTAACGGCGGCAAGCCGCTGACGCTTCATCAGGTGAACCTGCTGGCGGCAGAAAGCCCGGCAGGTTCCAATGGGCTGTTGTTTTACCCGTTCTTTTCCGGCGCGGAATACCCCGCCGGGCTGCGTAACGCGCAGGCCGGTTTTTACGGTCTGCGGCCCGACCACGATGTGCGCCACATGGCGCGCGCGGTGATGGAAGGGGTAGCCTGTCAGGCGGTCTGGATGCTGAACGCGCTGGGCGGCGACGCCGGAGGCGAGCTGATCCTCACGGGCGGCGCATCCCAAAGCGAACTGTGGACAGGCATCCTTGCCGATCTTGCGGGGCGCGCCCTGTCGCTGCCGGAGACTGCCGAGGCCGGATGTGTCGGGGCCGCCGCGCTGGCGGGCGCCGCGTCGGGCCTGTTTGCGTCGCCCGCGGCGGGCGCGGCGCGGCTGGGCGGCCGGCGCAGGCAGGTGAACCCGGGTCCTGACCGCGCGGCGTATCGGGAAGTGCTGGAACGTTATCAGAACGGCGCGGCGCGTATGTCGCCCGCCCGGAGGGATTAGGGATGGCTTTGTTTTCGCTGACCGAAACGGATCGACGGATTTACGATCAGGAATTGCGTGATTTTCTACCGGAAGAAATTTTTGATATTCACAGCCACCTGTGGCTGGAATCCTTCTGGGCCACCCCGGACAGCGACAATCTGCGCGCGGTCAGCTGGCCCTATCTGGTGGCCAGAGACAACAGCGGACAGGATCTGGCGGAAACCTACCGGCTGCTGTTTCCCGGCAAGCGGGTGGTGCCCATGGTGTTCGCCAACCCCGAACCCAACGACGACCTGAACGTGCATAACCGGTACGTGCGCCGGAACGCCGACGCGTACGGTTATCCTTCGCTTTACTTCAGCCACCCGAAACAGACCGCGGCCGAAGTGGAACGGGGCGTGCTGGAGGGCGGTTTTCTTGGCCTGAAAAGCTACCTGAACCTCTCCCCCGCGAACATCCCGGAGCCGGAAATCCGTATCCTGGACTTCTTCCCGCCGAAGCATCTGGAAGTGCTCAACCGCCACGGGTGGATCATGATGCTGCACATTCCGCGCCCCGGACGGTTGAAAGACCCGCAGAATCTGGCGGACATCGCGTGGATCAAACGCACTTACCCCAATATCCGCCTGATTCTGGCGCACGTGGGCCGCGCCTACTGCATGGAGGACGTCGGAAACGCGCTGGATACGCTGGCCCCATTTCAGGATTTGCTGTTCGACTTCAGCGCTAACTGCAACCCGGACGTGCTGGAAACGCTTGTCGGCAGCGTGGGGGTCAACCGCGTCCTTTTCGGCAGCGATTTGCCGATTACCCGCATGCGCATGCGCCGCATCTGCGAAAACGGGCACTACGTAAACCTTGTGCCGCCCGGCCTGTACGGAGACGTGAGCGGTGACCCCAACATGCGCGAAGTGAGCCGGGAAGAGGGCGAAACGATGACTTTCTTCTTATACGAGGAAGCGCTGGCCATGAAAACCGCGCTGACCCGCCTTGGGCTGGGCGCTAAGGAAGCCGAGCGGGTTTTCGCGGGCAACGCCCGCGACCTGACAGGCGCGGTGCAGCACGAAACCTATCACACACAGGGAAAGTGGGAATGCAAATGAAACCTCTCCATATCGGGCTTTTACCGCTGTATATCAAACTGTACGACGACGTGGACCCCGCGCTGCGCACGCTGCAGATGCCGTTTCTTTCGGACGCCGCCAAAGCGCTGGAGGCCGAGGGGCTGACCGTGACGGTCACGGACGTGTGCCGCGTACAGGAAGAGTTTGAACGGGCCGTCACGCTGCTGAACGAACAGCAGGTATCGGCTGTCGTAACGCTTCATCTGGCGTATTCGCCGTCGCTGGAGGCCATTGACGCGCTTGCCGGGCTGAAAGCCCCGATCATCCTGATGGACACTACGCCCACCTTTGATTTTATCGCCGCGGCAGGCGCGCAGGCCATAGACCGCAATCACGGTATCCACGGCGTGCAGGACCTGTGCAGCATGCTCAAACGGCGCGGCATCCCGTACCACATCGCGTGCGGCCCGCTTGCGGACGGCCGCGTGGCCCGGCAGGTCGCGGGCTTCTGCCGCGCGGCGCGGGCCGCCGAAACGATGCGCCACATGAAGGTTGGGCTGATCGGCGGTTCCTTTGACGGCATGGGGGATTTCAGGCTGGATGCGCAAACCCTGAAAGACATGACCGGCGCGGAGGTGGTCTGTCCGGACCCGGAGGAACTGCGCTCCCTCTCCGACGCCGTGACCGACGCGGATGTGGACGAACAGCTTGCGGAAGACGCGCGGCTGTATACCATCGAGGTATCCGCACCGGAGCACTACCGCAGCGCCGTACAAGCCGGGCTTGCCCTGCGCCGCTGGGCGGAACGGAACCAGATTGGCGCGGTCACCCTCAACTTTATGCGGCTGTCCAAAGCAACCGGGCTTTCCAAAATGCCCTTTGCGGAGCTGTCGCGCATGATGGCGCACGGCTGCGGCTACGCGGGCGAGGGCGACACGCTGACGGCCGCGCTGACCGGCGCGCTGATGACCGCCTACGGCACCGCCGGGTTTGTTGAAATTTTCTGCCCGGACTGGGCGCGCGGCATTTTGCTGCTGAGCCACATGGCGGAGATGAACGTCGCGCTGGCGGAGGACAAGCCGCTGCTGACCGACGTGCCTTTCGCCTTTACCGACGCCGGAGATACGGTGGGGGTTTTCGGCCGCCACCGCGCGGGCAGGGCGGTGCTGGTCAACCTTGCGCCGCTGCAACCGGATCGGTTCTCGCTGTTGCTGACCGAGGTGGACATGCTGACCCCCGAATGGGACGAAACGCCCCTTCGCAACCAGATACGCGGCTGGATGAAGCCCCGCATGCCCCTGCCGGAATTTTTACGCCGGTTCAGTCTTGCGGGCGGCACCCATCACAGCGCGCTGGTCTATAACGGCGACGTGGATTCGCTTGCGGCATTCGGCGAAATGATGGGGTTCTCCGTCACCGTTCTGTGAAACGGCGGCAGGCGGAAACCGTGTACCGGCTATCGGGAAGATCCTGCGACGCTGATGAGTGAAAGGGGTAAATGATCCATGCCACTTGTAGATATGCCATTGGAGGAGCTTCGGACCTATCAGGGAACCAACCCGCGCCCGGCCGATTTTGACGCGTACTGGGAGCGCGCGCTGGCGGAACTGGAAGCGGTGGACCCCGCGGTGGAATGGAAGCCGTCGGATTTTATTTCGTCCGTCGCGGATTGCTTTGACCTGTACTTTACCGGCGTGGGAAGCGCGCGCATCCACGCCAAGTACCTGCGGCCCAAAAGCGGTGGAGAGAAGCGTCCGGCGGTACTGATGTTCCATGGTTACAGCTGCAGCGCGGGCGACTGGCAGGACAAGCTGGGGTACGTCGCCTCCGGGTTCCACGTGGCCGCCATGGACTGCCGCGGGCAGGGCGGCGAATCGGAGGATGTGGGCGGCGTTGCTGGCAACACGCTCAACGGCCACATCACGCGCGGGCTTGCCAGCGGCCCGGATCGGCTGTTATTCCGCGATATTTTTCTGGATACGGCGCGGCTGGCGCGCATCGTGATGGCACTGCCCGGCGTGGACCCCGACCGCGTGGGGGCCATGGGCGGTTCGCAGGGCGGGGCGCTTACGCTGGCCTGTGCCGCGCTGGAACCCCGCATCGCGCGCATTGCGCCGGTGTACCCGTTCTTATGCGATTATCAGCGCGTGTGGGAAATGGACCTTGCCAACGAGGCTTATCAGGACCTGCGGGAGTACTTCCGCCATTTCGACCCGCTGCACGAGCGGCGGGAGCAGACCTTCCACGACCTTGGCTACATCGACGTGGCGCAGCTGACCGGCCGGATTCGGGCCGAGGTGCTGATGTCCACGGGGCTGATGGACAACATCTGCCCGCCGTCCACCCAGTTTGCCGCCTACAACCACATCACGTCGCCCAAACGCATGCTGCTCTATCCGGACTTTGGCCACGAGGGCCTGCCGGGCAACGAGGACCTCATCTACCAGTTTATGAATGCCATCTGAAAGTTACATAACGGGATCGCCGCTCCGGAACCCACACAGCCGCAAACGCAGCGGCATGGGTTCCGGAGCTTTTTCATTCCCGCACACAGGTTGCGGTTCCGTTCTCCGCAAAGTTGTCGGCTTGTCCCGCAGGCGGTGTCCGCCCCTGTTTGCCCGCAGCGTGCTTCCCGCATGGTTCTGGCAGTTTTTATATCAGCAGGCAGGGAAAACGTTCCACCCATCGTTCTATTTTTGCAAGAAAAACGCTGTTCACCGATTGGGAAAGGAAAAACATGAAAACAAAATCGGCTCTCGCACTCTGTCTGGCTTTACTGTTGCTGTTGGCTGACCTGCCATGCGATGCGCGGGCGCAAAGCGCAGCCCCGCTGCATCTGTTTTATGGCATCCCGCTGGATACCGCCACCCCGGAAAGCGTGGCGCAAACCCTGAAGGAGCAGACCGGCGCGGAGCTGTCCGCGCCCAACGCGACCGATACCCAGTATTACGCGGAGGATGTGCCCTGGCTGGGAAAAACGTTCGGCTGCATGGTGGAGTTCTATTCTAAAAAGCCCGGCATCAGGCGAATTGTGCTGCACCCGGCGGGTAAAACCATCTGGTCCGACACCGCGGACGAGTTTACGCGGATGGTCACCGACGATATCCAGTACTATATCGCGATGGAACAGTTGTTGATTGGGCAGTACGGCGAGCCGGACTGGCGCTTTTTCACGACGAACGCAAAGAACTTTGGCCTGAAAGCGAAACAAAGGTACATGTTTGCCGACGGCCAGTGGAACGCGGAGGCGCTGGCGGACGTGGTTCGCACCGGCAAGGGCATCCGGGCGCATACCGCCTGGGGCAACGTGGTATGGGAGTTGTGGGCATACCAGCCGGACAAGAGTTCGAAAAAGTCCAAATCCTCTTTAACGCTGTATTTTTACGATCAGCCAGCCAAAATCAATACGGCAAAGATCGCGGCGTTTCCGGCAACGGCGGAAGGAACGCAGGGAAGCAACGAATAGGCGGCGCTGCCAGCGGGGTAATGTCCGGTGAAGCGTTATTCCTCCAGCGCGAACCAGGATGCGGCAACGGTTTTACGCGGCTTTCCATTTTTCACGGGCCTTTTCGTTTTATTCCCTCCCGAAACCCGCAGAAGAAAAGCGCCGTTTTTCCAAAAAGAAAGAGGACGCGCAGGCAGCGCGTCCCCGGAACGTATCCTTTACCGGTTAAAACATCGGTTTACTGAATGGAGGTAATCGAAGCCGCAATCTGCAGCGCCAGAGGGCCGTATTCCGCGTCGGAAGCGGGATAGAAAACGAACTGATACATCCCGGTGCCGGCGGCGCCAAGGGTGACAAGGCCCGTAACATCACTCTCGGTAATGTCGTAGGTAATGAAGGGGATGTCATTAATCGTCAGCTGCTTCACATTCTGGTATTCCGAAGCAAGCTCAGCCGCCACGGCGTCAATATCCGTGGCCTGGTCAAACTCGTTGTAGGCAATCGTAAAGGAACGGGTGCTTTCAGGGTTCGCACAGCTGTAGATGATGCCGGTAGCGGCCTGTTCCTCGGACACCTCCAGAACATTCCAGTCCGAGGGAAGCGTAACCTGAAAGTTATAATCCGCGAAAGGAACCACCGTGCCGTTTTCCACCGTGGCAACGTTCATTACCTCCGGGGTGCTTTCAGCGATCGCGCCGGTAACCAGAACGAGCATCATCATGACAGCCAGGAACAGTGCAAGCGTCTTCTTCATGGATTTAAGATACCTCCATATATTTGATGTGTGTATAACACTGAAACATAATAACCCGTACGAATAACTACGTCAACCCTTTACACCACATACATTTCAGGCCGAAAAAGAAATGTCTGCCCAAGTCCTTTTCATT
>DAOPZG010000144.1:0-6248 GCA_035353235.1 Candidatus Limiplasma sp. | reverse complement strand
CCTCCTACCTTGCGTTTCAGGACATGTGTTACATCTGCATTGACCTGATGCGGCAGTTCTACGATCAGCCACGGTACTTCCGAATCGTCGGTAAGCAGGGCGAAATGAAATTCGTGGAGTTCAACGGGCAGAATATCGCAGAACAGAATATCGGCACGCCTACCATGCCGGATGCTGTTCGCGTGCCTTTCTTCGACATTCGCGTTGTCGCCCAAAAATCCAGTCCTTTCAGCACCGTCGCGCAGAACGAACGCGCGAAGGAATTATACGGGCTGGGATTCTTCAGCCCTGACCGTTCGGATCAGGCGCTTGCCTGCCTGTCCATGATGCAGTTTGAGGGGATAGAGCAGGTACGCGAAACCATCCAGAAAAACGGGACGCTGTTTAGCGCGATCCAGCAATTAGGGCCTATAACGCTCGCTATGGCGCAACAACTGGACGCGCTTTCCGGCGGGAAAACCAACTACACACAGCAGGTTGCTTCGCTGGTACAGCGTTATATAGCCTCTGCTGGACAAGGCCAAGGTCATGCCACCAACGCTGGCGCGGAATCGCTTACAAATGCGCTGGGCGAAGCGATGAACGGTTCCATGAACAGTACGGCAGGGAACGCCAGAAAAGCCGCTGCAACCCGCAGCACACCCAGGACATAAAACATAAAGGAGTAAGAAAGATGACAAGGATTGTTTTCAGGCAGAATCACAGGCACTTTATCGCGACGTTCTCCGGGCATTCCAATGCTGCCCGCATCGCCGGGAATGATTTGGTATGCGCGGCGGTATCCATGCTGTCCCAATCGCTCATGCAGGGTGTAATCGACGAGAGCAAGCGCGGACATGTAGCCAAAGTTAAGCACAATGACCTCAACGCGCGCGATGGAGCCGTATCTGTGGAGTTAATCTCCACCGAAGAAGGATTCCAAAGTGTGTTAGGCATGTTCAGCACCATTGCAACCGGGTGCGCACTGCTCGCGGCCCAGTATCCCGATAACGTGTCGGTGGGGCGCGAATTTCAGGAATATGTGAAAAAATAACTGTAGACACGCCGGATAGACGGCAGGCCCTATCGGGCATTACAGACACGCTGGAAAGACAGCAGGCCGAAAGGCAGGAGGAAAACATGATAAAGCTCAATCTTCGTTTCTTCGATGGCGGGGCTGGCGTTGGTGTTGGAACTGGTGTTGGAACTGGCGCGGCGGCAGATGGCGCGTCTGGCGCGGCGAATGGCGCAACTGCACCCGAAGCACAGCCCGGAGCACAGGTAAGCACGGACAAAGGCGACGAGCGTCTTGCCGCTTACGAGAAATTCAAGTCAGATTACAAAGATTTGTATTCTGCGGATTTCAACAAGCAAATGGACGCGAGATTCAAGGCCACAAAGCACACCGAGGCGCGGTTGAATGAACTCAATCCCGTTATGGCAAAGCTTGAGGCGAAATATGGCGTAAAGCCCGGCGATTTGCAGTCTCTTACAAAAGCAATTGACGCGGACGATGCCTATTTCGAGCAGGAGGCCGAGGAGCGCGGTATGACCGTCGAGCAGCTCAAGCACGTAAAGGAGCTGGAATCCGAGCTTGCCCGCAAGAATCAGGAAGAAGAAGTCCGTGCGCGCGACGAAGCGCGCGACAAGAAGCTCAACGAATGGAATGGACAGGCGGATAAGGCGAAAGCCGTATACCCTGATCTTGATCTTATCGCTGAGATGAATGATCCGGATACTGGAGAACGGTTCTTCCAGCTGATGGCCAGTAATCTGGTCGATGTTCAGACCGCGTATGAAACCGTTCACCCGGATCGGCGCGATGCGAGAATTGCCGCCGCAAGCGGAATTATCGCAAAAATGACCCAGCAACAAACGCTTGACACCATTCGTGCGAGAGGTGTTCGCCCGGCTGAAAACGGGCTGCACAACAGCATCCCCGCGAACACGAAAAAGGATGTCAGCAAACTCACACGCGAGGAGCGCGACGACTATGCACGCCGTGCTCTCCGGGGGGAAGTCGTACAACTGTAATGGTCTATGCGGCTCCCCAAACGAACGAAAGAGAGGGAAGCCTATGTATACGAACGAACTGATGATCCTGCCCATGATTGACATTGCGGCAGGTTTCGCCCCTTCGATGCCGTTGAACCTTCATCTGTTTGATGATGTGCTCAACAAGAGCACTAACCCGGAACTGACCGACGAAATGAAAACGTACTACCATCAACGGTTGCTCGACTTCGCCGAGCCTGAACTGCTGTATGATCGGTACGCTTCCAGTTACCCCATCCCTGCCGGTAGTGGCAAAACGATTGAGTTCCGTTACTTCGATCCTCTGCCGAAGGCGCTTACGCCTATTGTGGAAGGCAAAGTCCCCATCGGCAGCAAACTGTCCGCGCACTCGATTCAGGCTACGATTGAGCAATTCGGCGATTTCGTTCCGTATACGGATATTCTGGCCGCTACTGCCATTGATCCTATGGCTGAACGCGCGACGGTTGAACTGGGGAGTCAGGCAGGCCGCACGCTGGACACCATCAGCCGCGAGGTTGTGTGCGGCGGCACAAACAAGATGTTTGCTCCGCAGGTGGTGAGCGACGTTGAAACCGAAGTCCTGCTTCGTGCGAACCTCAACATGAACTGCAAGTTCACGCCTTCCGTGGTACGCAAAGCGGTTAATATCCAGAAACGGAACAACGCGAAGAAGATCAGCGGCCTGTACCCTTGCATCATCCACCCGGACACCATTGCCGATATGATGGGCAATAAAGAATGGCTGGAAGCGCAGAAGTACGTGAACCCGGAGAAAATCTACAACGGCTCTGCGGGTAAAATGTACGATGCCGGGTTCATGGAAACGACCGAAGCCAAGATCATTGGCCCCGAATACTTCTTCGGAAGCGCCGGGAACGGTGTATGCCGCATGAGCCTGAAAACCGCTCTGGATGCCACAGGTAGCACGAGCATCTACACCAATGAGGCGATCACCGTCGCACAGGCCGCAGAGTTGACCGCAAAGATCGCGGCTGGTACGGTGAAGATGTACGTCGGCGGTAACGAGGCTACGCTCGTCAGCGTAACTGCTGGCGATCCGGGCACCGCGAAGTTTGTGGTGTCTGCGGCTGTGAAAAACGTCCCCGTGAACTCCATGGTTTGCGGTTATGGCGCGGGGCGCGACGGCAGCGCAATCTACTGCACGGTGTTTATCGCCATGAACGCTTACGGCACGACTGAACTGGCCAACATGGGTTTGCAGCACGTCGTGAAGCCGCTGGGCTACAAGGACGAGTTGAACCTCGTCGGCTCCATCGGCTGGAAAGCGACAAAGGTGACTGAACGTCTGATCGAGGCGTACATGATCCGCGTCGAACATACGACCAGTATGAGCATGATTGCCGAGAGCAACTAACAAATTGGGGCGCGTCGGGGATTGCCGCCGCGCCCCTTCCTGAAGGGAGAAATGGATATGAAGAAAACCGCCGACATTCCTGAAACCGAAACGTCCAATACCGAAACCATTCCTGCCGCGCCTTCGACATCTTCCGAGAGTGATGAAATTGCTCTCCTGAAAGCACAGCTCGCCGAAGCGAACAGCAAGTTGAACGCGAAGGGGAAAACGATTCCTTCTGGCGAGGATTACGAAGGCGATAACCCGAGGCAGATGGTAAAAATCCAGTTGTTCAAAGACAACGGACGGTACAGCCGCGATCTGCTCGTCATTGTAAATGGCGTCAAGTCCCTGTTGCCTCGAGGTATTCCCATCGTGGTTCCTTACTACGTCTACATGACCATCAAAGAAAGCATGACACAGGATGCCGCGACGATGCGCTTGATTGAGGAAACGGCAAGGCGCTTAAACGCCGATGCACCCGAACTGAATTAATCCCAGAGGGGCAAAAGCCCCTCTTTATGTGGTGTTGATAAAGACAGTAGCCAGGGCAGGACTGGTACACCGCTGAATGGAGCTGATGATATGACAATCGGCAAACTACTGGCACAGTTTCAGGATATGAACCCCAGTCAGTACAACCAGACAGTTCTGATCGGATGGCTGAGTGAAGTGGATGGTCAGATCAGCAACACAATCCATCGGGATCGGGATGGAATGAAAACAATCGCAGAACCCTATACCATTGATACGAGCCTTGATACGCCTCTGCTGGTTCCGTTTCCGTTCGATCAGATCTATATGTATTGGTTATCCGCAATGGTGGATAAATCCAATCAGGAATTTGACCGTTATGGTAACGAGATGCAGCTATTCAACAGTTATTACAACGCATATGCGGCGAACGTGGCCAACAATCACGTTTTCCTGAAAAGCGGAGAAATCCGGGTGTAGAAAGGAGCACTGGCCTATGGAACTTCCGTCTTTACAGTCTATCTCATCCACCATGGATGGAGTGACCGGGTTCACCGGATATAACCATGGGATGAAAATAGGATCAACGGAGTTCTTCGACCAGAAGAATATCACCGGCGAATTTCTGCCGGTTGTTCGCCCGCGCCGTTCCCGTGGAATCCTGCGAAAGCTCACAAAAGCAAACGGCATTTTTGCCAATGATAAACTCGGATGGATTGACGGAACAACCCTTTACTATGATGGAAATGTCGTCGGCACAGTAACGGATTCCGAGAAAAAAGTCTTTCGCATGGGCGCGAACATTATCATCTGGCCGGACAAGGTGTATTACAACACCAGAACCGGCGAATTCGGATCGCTGGAGGCGCACTATACGAGCGCCGGTACGGTAAGCGCCGTCCTGTGCCGTTCTGATGGTGCTGTCTACAGCAACTACACCGTAAGCACAACGGCCCCTGCGTCGCCCGCCAACGGTGATTACTGGCTGGACACCAGCGGGGAAAAGCCCATCCTGAAACAGTACAGCACAAGCCAAACCATGTGGACGAGTATTCAAACGGTATATGTGAAGATCAGTTCCGCTGGAATTGGCGCCAATTTTGCACAGTATGACGGTGTTACGATTGCCGGGATGGATAACAGCGCTTTGAATGGTGATTTTTATATTGTCTCGCGCGGGGATGATTGGATTGTGATTACTGCGCTCATTCAAAACGCTATAACCAGCAACAGTAATTCCGTTACAGTATCGCGGGAAACACCTGACATGGAATTTATCACCGAAAGCAATAACCGTCTTTGGGGATGTAACAGCGCGAACAATGAAATTTACGCCTGCGCGCTCGGCGACGCAAAGAACTGGCGGCAATACATGGGCCTTGCTTCCGACAGCTACGCCGTGACCGTGGGTAGCGCTGGTTCCTTTACAGGCGCGGCGACACACCTCGGAAATGTATTTTTCTTCAAAGAGAACATCATTCATCAGATTCTTGGAAGCATCCCGAGCAACTTCACCCTTTCCGATACCGGGGCGCGTGGAGTGGCAAAGGGTTCAGATAAGAGCCTGTGTGTGGTAAATGAAGTTCTGTATTATAAATCACTGAACGATGTGTGCTCCTTTGGGCAGTCATTACCAAATGGCATATCAACAGCGCTGGGCAATATCCAGTATAAAAACGCGGTTGCTGGCGCATGGAGCCGGTTTTATTACATTTGCATGGAAGATGAAAGCGGCCAACATACCCTATTTGTTTATGACACCGAGAACCAGATATGGAGCAAGGAAGATACTATAAACATCCGCTGGTTTGTACCTCTTGGGAACGAACTCTATTTTATCGCTGACAATACGTTATTCAGCGTTCGTGGATCGCTGGATGGCTACGGTGATGCCGGGAAAACCTCGGAAAGCCCGCTGGAATGGATGCTTGAAACCGGGGATATTGGCACAGACTCGCCATATACGAAGTATATTTCCGGCATACAGATTGCCATGGAACTTGCTTTAGGGAGCAATATGAAGGTGTCAATCCAATATAACGGAATCGGTTCATGGATCGAAGTATATCAATCATCCATTATTCATCCGCAAAGCATGGTTCTCCCCATATCCACGAAACGTTGCCGCACAATCAAGCTTCGTATTCAGGGACACGGCGACTTTTCTCTCTATTCAATCGTAAAACGAACCTCTGCGGGAAGTGATAAGTATGAGATATGACGTGAAACTTCCCGACATTGATTCAAAAAAGACCTCCGATGAAAAACTTCGCTCGCTGATCGAGTATGTGTATGCGCTGCAAAAGACCCTGAATGCCGTACTGACCAACATCGACACGGATAACATGACGGAAAAGGTGTCTACGGTTATCCAACAGGCGGTAGACGCAAGCGGCCCTGTAAA
>DAOPZG010000143.1:0-6262 GCA_035353235.1 Candidatus Limiplasma sp. | reverse complement strand
ATGGCGCCTTCCGGATACCTGACGGCTGACCCGGTCACCTTTACCCTGTCGGAGAACGGAACGATTATCGGAAGCGCGACGAACCGTATTGCGGTAACCGACCTGCCGGTGACTGTGCGTTTCGCCAAGGTGGATAACCTGACGGGGCTTCCGGTTGCGGGTGCGGGCTTCTCCGTTTACGACGATGCGCAGTGGCAGCAAAACGCTGCTGCCGCAGTACCGGTATACACCTTCACTTCTAATGGTTCTTACGTAGAGGCACGGGGCGTGTTTACCGCGGGCCGTCTCTATCGGCTGGTGGAAACCTCGGCTCCGGCGGGCTATCAGGTAAACGCTGCCAGCCTGCAGTTCCGCGCGCCTGCTGAAAATACAACCCTGACCCTGCGGGTAACCAACCCGCGCGTATACCAGTTCCAGAAGCTCAGCTCGGCAGACGGGCGGACGGTGACCGGCGCGCAACTGACGGTGCTGGACGAAAGCGGCAACACGGTGATCGCGCCCTGGTACAGCGGAACCACGCCGTATGAGTTTGTTAACAGCGACGCTTCCGGCGCGCCAATCCTGAAAGCGGGCATCCTTTACCGGCTGGTGGAACTGACCGCGCCCGCGGGCTATTCGCTCAACACCGCCAGCGTTTCTTTCCGGCTGGATCAAACGGGTCTGATCAACGGCGGAACCAGCGTTACGATGTATAACACGCCTACGGCTTCGCCAACCCCCAGTACGATGGACCTGACCCTTCGCAAGACCTGGCGCGACCACGACAACGCCGGCAACACCCGCCCCACCGGCGGACTGGTCGTGAATGTGTACCGCAGGCCGGCCGGCACGGGTAACTATTCGCTGCTGGTCACCGTTACGATTCCGTATCGGAACGATAACAACTGGTACCTGACCCTGCGCAACCTGCCCCGCTATGACAACAACGGGACAGAGTACCTGTATATGGCGCGCGAGGAAGTACCGGCCGGGTATACGGTCACCTATGCCAATAACGGCTTTACGATGGTGAATACCTACCCGGATAACAACGAATCGCCTACCCCGATCCCCACCCTCACGCCTACTCCGCCTGCGCCGACGGTTACTCCCTACGTACCGACAAACGTAGCCTATGTGGATGGGCAGTGGGTATACATCGACGATAACGGTGTGCCTTTGGGCGTACTGCCGCAAACGGGCGATGAAACAAGCTGGACGCTGCTCGCAATAGCGATTGTGGCCCCGCTGCTGCTGGCTGGCTTTGCGGCATGGTGGATTTTCCGGAAGAAACGACGTTACGCCAAGCGGTAAACAGCCGCCGGCACACGAATGAATGATTCAGTATGCCCCGGCGGCACATAACCCGAAGAAGCATCTGCTTTTCCGAGTTAACCGCCGGGGCTGCTGTGTTTTCGGCGGAGAGAATCATCTGTGGAAAAGTACGAACAGACTCTTGATATTCACGCACATTTGCGCTATGCTCCCTTCGTATGCGGCCTGACGGCTCAGGATAAGGAGAGAAACCCTTGCAACATAAACCGAAGTTCGGCTGGCTTTATATGCTGATTGTGCTGTGTGTGCTTTTCAGCGGCGTTATGGCCTGGACACTGATTGACAAACTGGCCCAACAGAACCGAAGTGCGCAGGCTTATGATGATATAAGCCGCGAGGCAGTGGTAACCGGCGAGACGGAGTTTTTAACGCAAACGCCCGCCCTGACCGAAGAACCTCTGCCAAATGAAGAAGAATCCGTGGATCAGAACGATACGCTGTTTTATATCAGCCATGATGTGGCCTCTAAATCGGAAACGGAGGATTCGGCTGATCCTTCGCCCACGGCTTCGCCGATGGTTGAAACGACGGTTAAAGCGACGGTACAAAATTCGCCTGTCGAGGCGATTCAGAACATGCGTACATACGCCACAACGGAGGATACGCCGGATACGGCGACCCCGGCCCCGATGACCGCAGAAACGGCGGATCGGGCTCCTGACACGGTGCCCGACGCTACGCCATTGGCAGTTGCCATAACGGGTGCGTCAACGATTTCGATAATGACCAGTGCAACAGAGTCTTCTTCGCCTTTTATTACGCCTGCGGATACTGCGGCTTCCACGGATCCCGGTACGGCTGCGCCTGCGGGCGAAGGATGGACGCTGCTTACTCCGACGCCTGACGTGCCTGCGGGAGAGGAACCGAAGACTGCGGAGGAGACGGTATCCGGCGGATTATTTTTTGTTCAGCCAACGGCAACGGCAGCCCGATCCGGACAAGAACCAGCCGTTACGGCAACGACTCCGACCCAGGAGAACATGACGCCTGAAGCCTCCGACAAGGCAAGCGAGTCTTCGGCGGTGCCTTCAAACGCAACGGTGGCAGCGCCTACGCCTACACCGATTGCGACCCATGCGCCTACGCCTTCCCCAACAGCGGAAGCCGCAACGCCCACCCCGGAGAATCTGGCGCATAACCGGGTTGTGGTTACAGATAAAGTGCGGTTCTCCGTGGACTTTCCGTATCTGCAAAGCATCAATGCGGATGTGAAAGCATGGATCATGCAGGAAGGAACGCCGATCAACTATCCGGTGGTTCAGGGGAAGGATAATGAGTATTACCTGAATCATCTTTTTAACCGTTCCGTGAATAAAGACGGCGCGATCTTTCTGGACAGCGGAAACGCCGATACGTTTTCCGACGCGAATCTTTACGTTTACGGACACCATACCAAGACGGATTCCATGTTTTCCACGCTGGCTGAATACCGGGAGCAGGCCTATTATGAGGCGCACCCGCAACTGACATTGCTTACGCCGTACAGCGACTATCAGATTGATTTGTTCGCCGCCGCGGTTTTCCAGGCGGATGATGAAACCTCCTGGAGACTGAAGCAGTTTTCCCGCAAGGCTGAGTTTGACGCTTACATCAGTCAGCTGGAAAGCGCGTCGCTTTTTACGCCTCATGCGGACGCCGCCCCGGAATGGGGCGATCAGTTGCTGGTTCTGGTAACCTGTACCAATAACCAGCATGGGGAACGCTATGTGGTGTATGGCCGGATGCGGCAGCTGATGTATACCTCGTCCGAAAACGTATCCGTTACAAAAGTTGCCATGGATGAACGGCCGACGCTGACCGCGTGGGAGAAGGTGCCGGGACGCGGTAAGATGCTGGTGTACGCGCAGAATGATCCGCTCTGGGCGAACATGCGTTACGAAAACCGCACCTCCAACACACGCAGGATGTTTGGCTCCGGCGGCTGTGGGCCTACCTCGGTCGCGATGGCGGTGGTGAATCTGGTGCCCCGCGATCGGCTGGCGGATATCTTTGGCTATGCAAAAAGCCCTGTGGGTTTTGTTTTCAGCGAAAACTCCGTGAATCAGTATTCCGAAAACAAGCTGCAGTATCAGGTACAGTCTCCGGACGAATACCTACGATACTTTCCGTTGGTTATGGCCAACTTTGCGACGGGCAATAACCTGTGGGGGGAGGTATCGCGCGGCACCACTGCCGGAACCAGCCTGAAATTTGTGAAGCGGGTCGCGTTTCTGTATAAACTGAGTCTGACAACGACCGGAATCGAGAGCGAAGCGCTGGATGCGGTGCGCCGGGGAGCGTTGGCGGTGGCCAGCCTGGGCAGTTTCAACCCGTTTACCGGCGGAGGGCATTACATTGTTCTGGCCAGCGTGGACGACCAGTTTGCGTATTTTCTGGACCCATACCGGCAAACGAATTACGACCGGTTTGATAAGAAACATATTCTGTCCAGCATTGCTCCGGGTGTGGTACGCGTGAAGCTGGAGGATGTGAAACAACTGCATATCGGCACCAGTTATCTGTTGACGCCTACGGACAAGACCGCATCGAACGACCTGCCTTCCGTAAGCCGGTAAATAGAATCGCGGTCGTGAAAAACATACAACAGGCTGTAAACAGCCGGGCATTAGCCCCGACGGCGGATGGGATACGTCCCGATCCGCCGCCGGGGTTTTCGCTTGCCGGAAAATACGGTGAAAATACCGGGCGGGCGAGGGGCGCCCTTTCCCGAACGGGATGCCTGTGGTAGAATAAACCAGTCCCGGAACACCGGTAGCATGCGAAACGGGGATAACGCCACGGGAGGTAGAAAAGATGCTTGCGCAGGAAGTGCTCGGTTTTTTTGAGGAGAATGATGTAAAGTTTATCCGCCTCGCCTTTCTGGACCTGTTTGGAAGGCTGAAAAACGTAGCGATCCAGCCGGACCTGCTGGCGCAGGCGTTTGAAACGGGCGTGCCGTTTGATGCGACCGCGATCGACGGCTTTACCAGCGGCACGGAAGGCGACCTGCTGATCCGGCCGGACCCGAATACCCTGTGTATTTTGCCCTGGCGGCCTCAGGCGAGCCGTGTTTGCCGCTTACTGTGCGATGTACTCACAGCGGACGGCAAGCCCTATGCAGCCGATCCTCGCGCAATTCTGCGCCAGGCGACGGAAGCAGCGGAGCGGAAGGGGCTTACGGTTCGTATCGGTTCTGAATGTGAGTTTTACTTTTTTGAAGCGGATGAGCAGGGCAACATCACAACCCGCCCGCAGGATCAGGCGGGGTATCTGGATGTTTCTCCGCTGGACCGCGGGGAGGATGTGCGCCGGGAAATCAGCCTGACCCTTGCCAGCATGAATATTCAGCCGGAAAGCAGCCACCATGAACGCGGCCCCGGCCAGAATGAGATTGATTTTCACCGTGCCGACCCGATGACCAGCGCCGACCATCAGGTGGCCTTTCATAACGCGGTACGCACAATTGCGGCCCACTACGGGCTGCGTGCTTCTTTCATGCCCAAACCGCTTACGGACGAGGTGGGGAATGCCTTCCACATCAACCTGTCGTTTTATCGGGACCGCAACAACCTGTTCCGCATGGAAAACGGCGCGCTGACTGCCGAAGCCGCGTCCGCGATGGCGGGGGTGCTGAACCGCCTGCCGGACATGACGCTTTTCCTGAATCCGATCCCCAACAGCTACGATCGCCTGACGGACGAGGATTCGCCCAACAGGGTGTGCTGGTCGACCGCGCGCGGACGCAGCGCGGTGAAACTGCCCCTGCCGCAAAACCGCTTTGCACGTATGCAGGTAGCCAGCCCGGACCCCACCTGTAACCCTTACCTTGCCTACGCGCTGGTGATCCGCGCGGCGTTGGAAGGGATAGAAAACCGCGAGGAACTACCCCCATCAGTCGGGCGTGACTGGCAGAATACCCCGATGCTGCCGGAGAGCCTGACCGAAGCGATTGACGCGGCCAGAAACAGCCAGTTCATTGCCCGAAGCCTGCCCACAGAGGTTACGGAGGCGTTCCTGCGCGGCGGTGAAAGGCTGCTGGAGCTGGATCGGCAGGACAAGAACAAGCTGTTCCAGACCCAGTTTGAACGTTTTTAACGCAACGCCGGCTGAAAGGGGACATTCGATGGCCGAAGGAAAAGCCTTGCTTGTCGCCTCCCAGGGGGCGGATAAGCTGAAGCAGTGGCTTGCGGGTGTGCAAACCGGCGAGATCGTCGTGGTACAGGGCGCGGCGGAGGCGCGACGAAGCACGGCAGGGGATGTGTTTGCGCTGGCGCTGATTAACGCGCCGCTGATGGACGAAACAGGGCTGGAGCTGGCGGTGGACCTGGCGAAAAGCACGACTGCGGCGGTTGTACTGCTGGTAAAAACGGAACTGGCGCCGATGATCAGCGATACGGCAACGGAATCGGGTGTGCTGCTGGTTACGAAACCGGTGATTCCGCAGCTGTTTGAACAGACGGTTCGCGTTGGGCTGGCCTGCCGCAACCGGATGCTTTTATATAAAAGCGAAAACGAACGCCTGCAGAAGAAATATGAGGAACTGAAAATCATTGACCGGGCGAAATGCCTGCTGATTGAGCACATGCGCATCACCGAAGAAGAGGCGCACCGGGTGCTGGAGAAAGAAGCCATGGATACCCGGCTGACGCGTGTACGGGTTGCGAAACTGGTGCTGGAACGCTTTGAGTTGTAACGGTTTTACAGCGTGACAGACGGTTTGTGATCCGTCGGGATCGCTTAGGCGGTCTGCTCTTTGAGTGGGGCTGAAAAGCGGGAGCTTCCCGCTTCATTCAGGCTTATCGACGTGCCGAAAGAGAAATACCGATATTTCAGAAGAAAATCCTCGGGAACCCCTTGACAACCGAACCGCGTTTGTGTAATATATCACTCGTCGCCTGTATGGGCTTGAAGCAAACGGGGTGTAGCGCAGTCCGGTAGCGCACGTGCTTTGGGAGCATGGGGCCGGGGG
>DAOPZG010000142.1:0-6333 GCA_035353235.1 Candidatus Limiplasma sp. | reverse complement strand
GTACGACGGTACTGTATACCAAGGGGGATGGGCGATTTGTAACGGGCGATGCTCTCGGTGAAATGGAAGAGCGTCTGCCCAAAGATGTATTCTTTCGCTGTCATAAAAGCTATATCGTGAATTTGAACCATATCAAAGACATCACCCCGTATGGCCGATGGACCTATGTGGTGCGGCTGGACGATACCAAACATGACGCGCTGATTACGCATGATAAATACGAAGAACTGGAACAAATCTTTCGATAACCATAGCAGAAACCCCGTCGGATTCGACGGGGTTTCTGCTATGGAGCAGAGAAAGCTGCGAATGATAAGCGTTGTGGTAAACGCCCGGTAACAAGATCGACAAACCGGGTGCAAACCCTTTTACAGGCTCGTACAGGCTCGTACAGGTTACAGTTCGATTGTGCGGCAGGAGTACAATTTGCGTATGGAAGGCATACTATTCCAAAGCGCTTAACAGCACGTGTTCCACGATTTTCTTCGTGCATGCGCCTTCGTGCACTTTTTTACCATCCACATAAAAAGTGGGAACAAACCAGTAATCGTAACGGTCGGCAATCTCCGGATGCACATGCTCGTCGATCCGCTCAATGGATAAACCGGCCAGTTCCGGGTGCTCTTTCAGCACTTCGGAAACCCAACGTTCCGCCGCAGAACAATAAGGACAACCAACAAAGTGAAATAACTGAACTCTTTTCATTCCTTTTCCTCCGGGATCCCAGATTGCAGTGAAATAGTAAACAGGGGAAGATACCGAAGGAGACCTTCGATCCGCACGCTGTGGAATAGGGTGATGCCCGTTATTGAAAACGATAAGGGGGCAGGCCGCTCCATTACGGTCCTTTCAGGGATCAGTGCCTTTCGGGCCAGCGTAATGTGCGGTGTGAAGGGCGTGGGGTCATATGATTCGCCCGCCTGCTCCAGTTTCTGGCGAAGCGCGCTCGCAAGGGTATTCAGCTCCGCAGAGGGAGAAATGGCCGCGTACAGGATTGCGTTTCGTGGAAGACCGAACGAACCGGTTCCGGCAAGGCGAACGGAGAAGGGCGAAACCGTCGCGACCGTGTCAGCCATCAGAGAATGCAGAGCGGGAAGACTCTCTTCGGCACGTTCTCCTAAAAAAGCGAGCGTGAGGTGGTAAAGTTCCGGCGGCGCATATCGGCCGGGGACTTTGCAGCGCATCTCCTCCGAAAAGCGAGACAGTTCCGCGCGGACCGTATCACTGGGCGATATGTCGATAAACAGCCGCAACCGAACCGCCTCCTTTTATGTAAACACCAGGAACGGAACTGAAACCGGTACGGTTTCCCAAAACGGAAAATTATCGCTCGTCCAGTAAAAGCGTGGTTGCAAAGGCAACAGCCGCATACCCGGCAATCTGAACCTCCACGGGTTCCCCTTCCAAAAGGCGAACGCGTACTTCCATACTGCCCGGCCTGTGAATGGCTTCGCCCTGAACGGCGGTAAATACCAAACGGTCGCCCTGCGGGGAGAGTATCCGGTAATGCGCCAGATACGCACCCAGCGGGCCGTTTGCGTTGCCGGTTACGGGGTCTTCGGCAATCCCGATGGCGGGCGCGAACATCCGCCCATGCACGGCGGCTTCTTCGCCGGGATGCAGTGTAAAGAGGTAATATCCATTGCAACCAATCCTGGCGCTCAGCGCGGCCAGACGGCTCATATCCGGGCGCAACTGTTGGAGCAGCGCGGGTTCGCGGAGCGCGACCATCACTTTGCTGTGCCCGGTGGAAACCACTTGTACAGGGCAATCAGCGCGCAAATCCGCAGGGGTGATACCCAGCGCGGCACACAGTTGCGAAATGTCGCTGTTTTCCAGTACAGAGCCGAACACGACTGTCCCCTGGGTCATCACCATTTGATAATCGTCACCGTCGTGTACGATATCCACCGGTAAAATACCCGCGCCCGTCTTTTGGAGGACGCGCACATTACCAAGGCGCTTTTCAAGAGCCCGCACATAATGCGCCGCTATGGTGGCGTGTCCGCAGATGGGCACCTCGGTCGAAGGCGTGAAGAAGCGAACCCACACGTCGTGTGTGGCGTCCAAAGGAGATAAAAGGAACGCGGTTTCGGAGTTGTTCAGTTCCCGGGCTATCTGCTGCATTTCTTCAGGCGTCAGACCGTCCGCGTTTGCTACAACCCCCGCGGGATTCCCCAACAGCTTTGTTTTTGTGAAACTGTCAACCTGATATAAACGGTATGCGCGCATGGAATCGCCTTCCTTCCAACCTGCCGGTTTTCCCTGTTATTTTATCACAAAAGGGAAACAGACGAGCAGAACCGTAAAAAGAAAACGCCCCGACGGGCGTTTTCGCTGAAACCTTACCGCACGACCCCCTTCATGGCGTCGCCGCGTTCCCGCCGCGCGATGGCCGCGAAAGAACGGTTAATCACATAATATATCAGTGCGACGAGCAGATAAAGCACGATAATATCTTCTGCGGTGACGATTGTGCGATGCGCCGCAACGATCTTGCTGGTAAAGGAAAGCTCGTAGGTTCCGACCACCGCGCAGAAGGAGGTATCTTTGATGGTTGTGACAAATTGAGAAATCAACGGGGAGCGGATACGCCGCATGGCCTGCGGAATAATGATATACCACATGGTTTGCACGGTGCTGAAACCCTGCGATGTGGCGGCTTCCCATTGGCCTTTGTCAATCGAGTTAAGCCCGCCGCGTACAATTTCCGCGACAATGGCGGATGTAAAAACGGTAAGCGCTGCTATGCCGCTTTCCAAAGGGGGCAACCGGGTCATAAACCGCATGGCGATAATAAAAAGCAACAGGGGGATATTGCGGACAATCTCAATATACACAGTCGCGACGGTACGCAGTACTTTATCCTTCCGGTTGCGCATCAAGCCCAGTATTGTACCGAAAATCAGGCTGAGCGTTATGGAAACCGCAGCAATATACAGCGTGTTTAGCAATCCCTGGCCCAGAAACAGCAGAATTTTCGGGGTAAAAACAACGGAAAAGGCGTTCGCCCAACGATCAAACATTGCGGACGCTCCTTTTCTCCATACGACGGGCCAGTAAGGATATGGGAAGACAAATAACCAGGTATAAAACCCCTGTCATCACGAATGTGGGACCGTAGATCAGATTACTGCCACTCCAACTGTCTGCGCAGTACATCAGTTCTCCGCCTGCGATTACCGCGAGTACGGAAGAGTTTTTAATGAGGTTCACGGCCTGATTGGTCATGGGAGGAAGGCCGATCTTGACAGCCTGCGGTAAAATCACATGCCACATGGATTGCAGATAGCTGAACCCCTGACTGTGTGCCGCTTCCAGCTGGCCGGTCGGAACGGCTTTGATTGCGCTGTGCACAATATCCGCGGCATAAGCGCCGGTGTACAGGGCGAGTCCCATCACACCGATTACGATCACGCCGAGGCGTATTCCCAGCTTTGGCAACACGTTATAGTAGATGAAAACCTGAATCACCAGCGGTGTGTTTTGGAAAAAAGACATGTAACCACGGCACAGCGCGAGCACCACTTTATGTTTGCCGCAAAGAAGGATACCCACTACCAGGCCGATAATCAGGGTGAAAATCAGCCCGAGCAGTGAGATATACAGGGTTCGCAGAAAACCGCTCGCAAAAAAGGACCAGTCGGAAAACCATGCTTCCCAGTTGTGTAACGAAAACGGCCCGGACACGCTTTCACATCCCTGTGCAAGAATGGGAGCGGGGGCTTGGGAAAGCCTCCGCTCCGCATACTGCGTAATTAGTGATTACGGAGCCACCGTTGCGGTCGCTTCGGGGGTCGCGGTGGCGTTGGCAAGCTCTTCCGCCTGCTGCCACAGCGAAACGCTGAACTCATCTACCTTGGCCCAATCCACTGCGGGCAGTGTCCACTTGGACACCATGGCATCCAGAGAACCATCCTTCCGCATGGAGGCGATGGTATCGTCCACAACGCTTAACAACCCGGTGTTGCCCTTTTTCACAGCGACGCCGTAGGGCTGCGCGGAGAAGGTATCCGGAAGCAGTACGGTCGTGTCGTCCACATAGCCGTTCAGGATGGACTTGTCCACGGAGAAGCAATCGATACGGCCGCTGCTCAGCGCCGCTTTAATATCGGGATAGGTGGGGAACTCGGAGAAGTTTACGGTGATCCCCGCATCGGTCGCGGCAGCCTGCAGCGCATCTTTGGTGGTGGCGGACTGGGCGACACCAATCGTTTTTCCGGCCAAATCGGCGAAGCTTGCAATGCCGCTGTCTTTCATCACCAGCAGACCGATCGCATCAATAAAGTAGGGCTTGGAAAAATCATACTGTAAAATCCGGTCCGGTTTGATGGTGAAGGTCGCGATGACCATATCCAACTCCCCGGTATCCAGCAGCGGGCCGCGGGTTTTTAGCGGTAACGGCGGTAAATTCCACGGCGTTGGGATCGCCCAGAATCACTTCGGCCAGCTTGTGCGCAAGGTCGATTTCGAGGCCCTCGAACTCGCCGCCCAAGTCCTGATAACCGAAGTTGGGTACGTCGGCCTTTACGCCAACCAGTAGCTTACCGCGTGCTTTCACGGCGGCAACGTCGGCCGAATCCTCAGCCAGAGCGGGAATCAATGCAACCAGCGCCAGCGCGAGAACCAGGGCGAAACTCAGCAGCTTTTTCATGCGTTTCCATCCTCCCGTTTTTAGTGTAATATTTTCCCCAGGAACGTTGTGGTGCGCTCGTTCCGGGGATGATGAAACACCTGGTCGGGTGTGCCATCCTCAAGGATGATGCCGCCGTCCAGAAACAGTATCCGGTCGGCGATATGCTCGGCAAACTTCATCTCGTGGGTTACAAACAGCATCGTAATTTCGGTTTCTCTGGCGACACGCTCCATAATATCCAGCACTTCCTGGATCATTTCCGGGTCCAGGGCGGAAGTGGGTTCGTCAAACAGCATAATCTTCGGTCGCATGGTAAGGGCCCGGGCAATGGCCACGCGCTGCTGCTGCCCGCCGGAAAGCTGGCTCGGGTAAGCATCCGCCTTGTCGGCAATGTTTACCTCCCGAAGGTTCTTCATTGCCCGTTCACGCACTTCGGCTTTGCTTTCGTGTTTTAACACCATCGGCGCAAGGGTTAAATTTTCCAGAACGGTCTTGTGCGGGTACAGGTTGAAGTTTTGGAAAACCATCCCGATGTCCTGCCGGGCCTGACAAAGCATGCGGTTGGTCATGCTGGAAATGGAAACGCCGTCGATAAATACATCACCGTGCTTGGGACGCTCAAACATGTTGATCGTGCGCAGCAGCGTGCTTTTCCCGCTTCCGCTTGGGCCGATAATGACCGTTTTGGAGCCGGACGCGATTTCCAGGCTGATTCCCTTCAAAACGTCCAACGGACCGAAACTGATATGAACATCGTCAAAAACGATCAAAGCTTATCCTCCCATCCGATCATGAGAACAGCACGACGAATGTGGATGCACCATCGCACCGCACAACGCATCGCGCTGTATCCTGTTTTTATTGTAGGACACGGGATGAATAATGTCAATCGAAGAGCTTCAAAATACAGGACAAATACAGCGCAGGCAGCCGGGAACTGCAAAGAACGGGCGACGATTATTCATTTAGAACAAAATAAAAACAAACCGTGATTTAATAACCTGCCAGATCAATGGCAGGTTTATATGATATAATTCGGATAACGGATGGGGGGAACGCAGTGAAAAACGAGCGGTTGTTTCAAATGCTATACCTGCTGCTGGAGAAGGGCGCAACGACCGCGCCGGAAATATCGCGTTCTCTGGGCGTATCGGTGCGGACGGTTTACCGGGATGTAGAAGCGCTTTCCATGGCTGGGGTGCCGATATATGCCAGTCAGGGAAAAGGCGGCGGAATCTCACTGATGCCCGGATATTCGCTGGATAAGGCGCTATTGTCCGACGAAGAACAAAACCAGCTTCTCTTCGCGCTGCAAAGCCTGCGCGCAGTGGATCGCCCGGCCGAGGGGTTATTGAATAAGCTGGGCGGTGTGTTTCAGAAACAGAACATGAACTGGATCGAGGTTGACTTCTCCCGGTGGGGATACGGCGGCCCGGATACGCGGCGTTTCGACACGATTAAGAACGCCATTCTGGGGAAGCGGATTCTGGAAATTCTGTACTGTAACACTTCCGGTGAAACGACCCGGCGGCGGATTAAACCCTTCAAGCTGATTTTTAAGGATAAAAACTGGTACCTGCAGGCGTGGTGCATCCGTGCGGATGATTACCGGCTGTTTAAACTGAGCCGTATAATGGAACTGACTTTAACCGGAGATTCATTTGCCGAAGACTTCCCGGACGCGCCACCAGCAGAGA
>DAOPZG010000141.1:0-6408 GCA_035353235.1 Candidatus Limiplasma sp. | reverse complement strand
CAGATGAAGGCCGAACAATCGGCGCTGGCGCGCGACCGGGGACGGGCCGATTATCGAGTACCGCAGACGGCGCGAAGCCCTCAAAACGCGGGACGCGGGCTGACCATCGCCGCCGAGCGGATGTATCTTCCCCATCCGTGTCCGTCCCCCGAAAGGAGGGCTGCCCGTGAGCATCGGCTATGCCTGCCATACCTTGGCCGTATCAGGCACAGAGATTAAAAAATGCCTTCTCCGCAACGCTGACGAAGCGACGCTGCGGGGGTTGATTGAATGGAACCTGAACGCTCTGGAACGGATGGTGGAGTACAACCTGCAAAACGGCATCCGCCTGTACCGCATCAGTTCGGACCTGATTCCGTTCGCATCCAGCCCCGTCAATCACATCCCCTGGGCGCTGGATTATGCCGACCGGCTGGCGGCGATCGGCCGAAAAATCCTTCTGGGCGGAATGCGGGTATCCATGCACCCGGGGCAATACACGGTGCTCAACTCGCCGGAATCAACCGTTGCCGAAAACGCGGTCCGGGAGCTTGTTTATCACACGCAATTTCTCGATTCGCTGGGGATGCCCGCCTCCCACCGGATTATCCTGCATGTCGGCGGCGCGTACGGGGACAAGCCCGCCGCCGTCGCCCGTTTCCGCGAGCGTTTCGCGGCGCTGCCCCAGCCCGTCCGCGCCCGGCTGACGGTGGAAAACGACGACCGTATCTTTACCGCGGAGGACGCGCTGGCCGTGGGACGGGAAAACCGTATCCCCGTGGTATTTGATAATTTGCACCACCGCCTGCATCCGTCCGGCCCGCCCGAAAGAGATGACACGGCCTGGATTCGGCTTTGCGCCGAAACCTGGGGCCTGGCGGACGGCAGGCAGAAAATCCACTATTCCCAGCCCGATCCGGAAAAAAAGCCCGGCGCGCACTCCTCCTCCATCCGGCTGGACGGTTTTCTGCCGTTTTACCGTTCGCTATCCGATCCCCTGCCGGATATCATGCTGGAAGTGAAGGATAAAAACCTGTCCGCTCTCAAGTGCATCCTCGCCACAGACCCCACGCCGCCGCCCGCCGCGCTGGAAAAAGAGTGGGCCCGGTATAAATACCGCGTGCTGGAACATTCCCAGCGCCATTACCGGGAGATTCGGGAGCTGTTGAAACGGCGCGCCCCCGGAACGGCGCTTTCGTTTTACCGCCATGTGGAGGAGGCCCTTGCGCTGCCCATTGTGCCGGGCGAAGCGATTAACGCGGCTGAGCACGTTTGGGGATATTTCCGGGACGCCGCGTCTCCTTCAGAAAAAACCGGTTTCCAAAAAGCGCTTGCTTCCTACGCGGCAGGCGAACTCTCCCTTTCCGCAGTCAAGCGCAGGTTGCAGCTGCTCGCTGAAGCTCACAAAGAAAGCTATCTGACAGAATCCTATTACTTTATCCTTTGACAGGTGCACAAAGGCCCGGCTGCGTTTGCAACCGGGTCTTTGCTTTGTATCCGTCCCTTTCGGGCCGATTTGGTTCAAATCTCAGCGAAGGGTAAGCATCGCCACGCCGTGCGGCGGCAGGCGGAAGCGCAGTTCGTTACCGGATATGGCCAGCGTTTCGGCGTGCAGTTCGGAGGCGGTGTTCAGGGTTTCCAGCTGCGCGGCGCTCGGGTATTCCGGTGCGCCCATGCCCTGCCACGCTTCGGCCGCGTTGGCATGTGCGTCGTCGATCCGCTCTATCTGAGCTTCGTGAATCGGGAAGCGTTCAACCGTCAGGCAGATTTCTTCCTCGCCAATTTCCTCATCCGGAATGTTGTGATTATACAGCAGAATGCGCAGGCCATCATCGGTGCTCGTGGCTACGCCGCCCACGGTGCCCTGTTCTTCAAAGGGCGCATAAAACTGGTCTCCCAGGCGGTGGAAACAGCTGAACAGGCGGTAAGAAGGCTTGGCAATACCGTGCACCGTCTGCAGGCCAAACCCGCCGTGGAACTCACAGGGCAGTTGCGAGCCTTCCTCAAAAATATCCGTAAACGTCCAGAAGCTGTATGTCTCCACCAGCCCCGCGTTATCAATCAGCGTTTTAGCAATCATCGCGGCGGCATACGGTTGGTCGTGCAGCACGTCCGGCGTTATCGCGGACGTGTTCCATTCCGTATAATGCAGCGGGTACCGTCCCGCCTCCTCCACCGAGCGCTTCAGCATCCGCGTTAACACCCCGCGGTGAAACAGCTGCGCGGGTTCGCCGGGATGTTCTCTGGCCATCATCTCAAAGTAGGCTTCCAGCGACATGCCGCTGTTCCACAGGGGATCGTCGGTCGGGTAATGGTGGCTGGACAGGAAGTCCAGCGGCGTTGCGGTTTTTTCGCAGAACGCGATCAGTTCTTTTAACCAGGCGTTGATCGCGGTCGCGGGGCCACCCACGCGATAGTCCGGGCACACACCCTTAATCGCGAGCGCGGTATGCCGGTACAGTTCGAAGTAGTCCTCCTGCGTGCCGGCATAGAAAAACTTCAGGTTCGGCTCGTTCCATACTTCGAAATACCAGCTGGCCACCTCGTCATACCCGTACCGTTCGGTCAAATGGGCCGTCAGGCGGGTGATCAGTTCGTCCCACTCGCGATAATCATTGGGTTTTGATACGTTGCCTCGATAATGAAAACAGGTCACATCCTGCGAAGCCAGCGCGGTCGGCATAAAGCCCAGCTCGATAAAAGGCTTCATACCGATGCGCAGCAGGTAATCAAATATACAATCAATGTTGAAAAAGTTGAACACCAGTTGGCCCTGTTTGTTGCGGACGGCAACGCACATATCGTCGTTGAGCAGTCCGTGGAAACGAACGTAGCGGAAGCCCAGCTCCCGATGAGCTTTTTCGAGCTGTGTCCGGTAATCCTCCCGCAGGGCCGTGTAGGCGTGGCAGGAACCGACGCAGTTTTCCCAGTAATGCGGAAAAGGGGTCACGGGCAGTCCGGCGTTTAGGTGGAACGTTAGCATAGTCGTTATTCTCCTTTAAAGGCTTTCAAGCCTAATTTAACTCATTCATCCCTTCCAGCCGGGGACGATTACGTATAAAATCAATCCGGGAAAAGCGCGGCGGCCGGGGCATTTCCCTCACAGATGCGTTGAAACGCCGCATAAACCCGGCCATACCGTTCATACTTTTTCGCATATCGCGCCGTTAACGCGGGCCGGGGCACGAACACCCGAAGCGCCGGGACGACCCCGACCGGATCGGCAAGGGCTTCTCCGCAGGCCCGCGCAGCCAGCAATGCCGCGCCCGTTTGGCTGTCGAATTGCGCCACCGGCAGATTCAGCACATCAGCAAGCACCTGCATCCAAATAACGCTGCGGGAGTCGCCGCCCGTTACCCGAAGCATTTCCGCGTTCCCAAAGGGGCTGATACGTCCGCGACAGCAGTTCCCCAATACCGTAACACACGCCTTCCAGCACGGCCAGTGTCAGGTTGTGCATCTGTCCCGTGCAGCACAATCCACTCACCCACGCGGGTTCCGCCTTTGCAAGCATCCGGCGTATCCCGCGTACAGCAGCCGTATACCAGCATTCCGGGTCCATCTCTATCCAGTCCGGGTGTGGTGAAACCGGCATATACGCCTCGCTCGCGCCCGCGATACGGCGGCCCTGCCGATCCGTGATCAACGCCTTTACGGAGGAGGTGCCCATGTCCACCCCTGCAAACAGCAGTTCCATCGCACCCCCACCGCTCCATGTTTCGTGCGCGCCATGCCCGCTTCCCTCAAAGCCTGTTGATACGGCGCGTTTCCGGTTCTTTCTCCGTACGGGAGAATACCTGCGCACAAAAAATCGGCCTGCGTTTACGCCTGCCGATTGAAAAAGGTGGGTTTACATGCCCGGGGTAACACCCCGAAGCACCCCAAACCTCCGCGTTCTCACCGCGACAGGTACGCGGCGGTCGCTTTTCGGTGGTTTCCTCGTCGTCCCTATTATACCATACCGGGCCGTCGTGAAAAACCCTTATTGATATACGGACTGCAACGCCCCTGTACCAGATGGGAAAACTGTATCCCGTGATGCGAAAACAGGATGGTTTTGCCCTTGGCGTTGGGTTCCAACCGATCAGAGCGCATCATCAGCACCCCAGACGCCCACATCGAAATCACCGGGTAACCTTCCCCGAGGCACCTTGATGGTTATTTGCTTGCCCCTTGGTCCGTATGCTGACACCACACGTTCTAATTTTCAATACTTAACACGCTAATTTTGTTTGTTATTTTTCGTTTTTGTTCTTTCGCACACTTCATTCAGCCCAGCTATTGGTTAGCATCTCCCTTCATAAGCCTTGATTTTTCTATATTTCCGCTTATCCCCCTACGATCTTCAATGCTCCGAAACACCGTTCATATCTACCTCACTCGAATATTAATCGCATGCACGGCATTTTTCTGTGCCTTTTTTTACCTGTTGCATCAGGTTGACAGGATACCATCACCCCTGCCGAACGCCTGATAAAAAGCATGTAACCCCGGCGATCATAACCGGGGTTACGATCATATTTACTTGGCGATAATAACTTCTACCTTATAACGGTTGAGTAAGTTCAGCGCATCCTTATCGACGCCGGAATCCGTAATCACCGTATCCACACGCCGCAGGGAGCCAAACTCGTGCAGGTCGTAACAGTTGAACTTGGTGGAGTCCACCATCAGACATATTTTCTTGGATACTTCAAAGATTGTGCCCTTCAGCCGCGCCTCGGGCGAATAGCCATCGTACATTTTCCCATCGGTGCCGATAGCGGCTGCTCCTAAAAAAGCAATGTCTACCTGATAGTGTTTCATCTGCTCCTCGGCCACGGTGCCGGAACTGCACCCCGCGATATGCAGCATTTCCCCGCCCAGCATAATTACGGACATATTACGGTGTTGCAGCGCTACGCTCGCTACGGTAAGGTTGTTGGTTACGATCACGTTGCGCATATCGTCGGTAAAGTAGTTAATCATGTTACGGGTTGTAGAGCCGGAATCGATAAAAATCCGCTGGCGAAAATCCACCAGTTCCATCGCCTTGCGGGCAATCAGTTCCTTGGCTTCTTTATGCTCAATCTTCGCTTCGTCAAACGAAATCATCCGCACAACGGAATCCTGCGCAAGGGTTGCGCCGCCGTGAGTGCGGGTGATGTTATACTGCTGCGTTAAAAAGTTGAGATCGCGGCGGATGGTCATCTCCGATGTATTAAAAGTATCGGCCAGTTCCCCCACCTTTACCTGATGCTGCTTCTGCAGCATATCCAGGATCGCCAGGCATCTCGTTCTCGTGTTCATGGCAATCTCCTTACCTCCCGCAGCCCGCGTCTACGAACGCTTTCTTTTCATTTACACCCGAGTGCTTACGTTCGGCAACTCTATCACTCGGACATAATGTGTGCAATTATTGCACGCATGGTCTTATAGTTTCGCTTTATTATAAGGCATTTTCCCCGAAACGTATACCCCCATTTTATGCTTCCGATGAAAATTGATTCCCTTCTCTCTTCGTCCGCATCAATTTTTTCGCATGCTCTCATGCCCATTCCACAATGATTTGTTGATTTTTTTCTCGCGGATGTTCATTTTTTTCTCATGTCTTCGCCGACCTGTTTCGGGGGTTTGAGAAAATTCGCCCTTCATTCGTTCACTTTATGTTCGTTTGTACATGTTCCTTTTTTCGTTTTGATTTGCTATAATCAACGAAAAACAGGTCGCCACTGATTGGTAAGGCGGGCCTGAGCCAGAAACAGGAGATACGATGAACCTGCTGGATACGGAATTTCTCCGGGTGTCTGTGCATACCTGCGACGACAGCTGGCACTGGACTGGCATGGGTCCCACGGCGATAATATGAGTTGCCGTCTGACCGGTAGAGATAGAGCAGCCGTTCTTTCAGAATGGATTTTTCACGCCCGTGGATTTCACTGGGGGTATGCGCGCCCGAACTGGCTGGCGATATGCTGCTGACCGGCAGCGGCAAATGCTTCCGGGATATTCGTTTCAAGCCGGAGGTTTGCCTGGGGTTGCTCGAGATCGGCGCGAACGGCACTGCCTGCCGCCCCGATTGGGGCTTTGACCGCAATCGGGGCCACCCCGCCAGCGGAACCTCCGCGCATGTGATGAATCTGGCCGTGAAGAAGCGGGTTACGGACAGCCTCCACCGCGTGATTTACCACGTCCAACCGGCCAATATCATCTCCCTTTCCTTTGTGTTGCCACTTCCCGACGAGGTATTCACCCGCGAGCTGTGGGAGATGGAACCGGAGCGCGCCATGACCTTCCCCTCCGGTCTGGGGGTCATTCCGTGGATGGTTCCCGGGCAAAAGGAAATCGCGGAACGATCTGAAAAGCTGATGGAGCGTTACGACGTGATCCTGTGGGCGCAGCACGGCCTGTTCTGCTCGGCGGAAACCGCGTCGGACGCGCTGGGCTAAT
>DAOPZG010000140.1:0-6410 GCA_035353235.1 Candidatus Limiplasma sp. | reverse complement strand
TGCTCAGGCTCAGGTATTTTTCCGCATCCGGGAAAATCGGGATATCCAGCGTAACCGGCTGATCCGCCTTCACAAAGGGCCCGTAACTGGGCGCGGGAGTCGGCGACGGGCTGGGGGTCGGCGCGGGCGATACGGTTGCCGTGTCCTCCGCCACCGTATCGACAGAAGCCGGTTCCGGCGTCGGTTCCGCCGTTGGTTCCGGCGTAGCCGTGGGCGCAGGTGACGGGGTCACAGCCGCAGTAAACAGGCTGACTTCCTCATCCTCAGCCGGGGGAGCAGGTGTCGTCGTATCCTCGTCGGCTATCGGGGATGCCGACGGCTGCGGCGTATCCGTCGCATCTCCGGTGGCCGGAATCGGCGGATCGGTTCGGGTGCGCGCGGAATATTCAAATGTGATATGCAACATCGTGTACAGGCGCGACGGCGCTTCAAACCGCGGCGTATTCACGCTGATCGCGGTCACTGCGTTCACCAGCACGCTTTCCGGCGCGGGATCAAACCCCTGCCCCACCAGTTCCCCCGCCAGTTCGCTGCTCACCAGCAACCGGATGGCGTAGGGCATATCCTTGACCGTGGCCGCCGTTTTGGGCACGGCAACGCTCAACACCCGGCTCTGCGGGTTTGCCAGATCATAAGGATCGTCCCGCATGTCCAGATATCCGGCGTTCTTGATGTTCTTCCATTCATTCTCGGCCAGTTCCGTCTGCCCGCCGTTGCTGGCGGTATAGTAGCAGGTGGCCAGTTTCCCCTTATAAAAACCGCATACGCCGCGGGTATCGTTCACCGCCTGCTCGCAGCGGGTATACTCTTCCCTGCGGCCGCGATAAACCTGATCGTTGGTGTTATCCACAACATCATATGCGTTCTTTACAGCCGTCAGCGCCTTGCTGACCACATAGGTTCGCGCAGCGACCGCCTGTGCTTTCAGCGCTTCCAGCGGAAAACTCTCGCTCATCTCATAGGGCACCACGCCCTTCACATAGTCCTCCAGCCCCAGGGTCAGCACCATATTCAGTTTCTCATCCACAACGGTCAGGCGCAGGTCACCCTCGTAGAGGGACGGATTATTGGCGAACTGCACGCCATTCAGCGTGCCCGCCTCCGCCGGATGCCGCGAGAAAACCAATTCCGTACCGGCATCCAGCCGGGTATCCATGTAATAGAGATAAAACCGGCCGTTCTTCAGCAGCACCGTCACATCCGCGCCGCGCCCAAAAACCAGCGAACCCGTTCCGTAATCTGCGCTGTAGGAACCGTTCAGCGTCATATCCAGACGGTCGAACGCCGAAAAGCGTTTCAGCAGAACCCGCACCGTCGCGGGTTCCGTGCCTTTCGCGGTCGGGATTTCCGCTCCACCTTCCGCTCCGGTGCTTGTAAAAGGCAGCAACAGGCATGCCACCGCCAGAAGGGTAAGGAGTTGCTTCCATCGTTTCAGTCTCATTGTTGGCCTCCCTTCCGGGGGTTTGCCCCGGAAAACGCGGTGTTCCCTGCGCATTCCGCAAGAATATGTTCTATCCTATCATGAAGAACCGGGCGCTTGCAACTTACCGTCGCATATCGTGCCGTTCAGTCATACCGGATGGATCCGGCAAGGCGTTTTAAAGCCTCCTCGTCGGCAATCAGGTAACCGCCGTTTTCCCGGACCAGGTATCCGTTTTCGCAGAATTCCCGAAGCGTTCGCAGCAAGTGGCGGTAGCTGGTTCCCATCAGTTCACACAGGCGGGTAAGCGGCATGGTCAAACGCGGTTCAGCTTCCGGCACGCTCTGGCGGTACAGCAGGTAAGCGGCCAGCCGGGCCGACAGGGGATACAGCCGATCCTGTGCCGAAAGGCGGGAACTGTGTTCCAGCTTGCGTGCCACCTCCCGCCCCAGATAACGCAGGATCGCCGCGTCATGGAACAGTCTCTCCCGCGAAGGTTCCAGCGGCAGGTACAGCATCGCGCCCGATGTACCAGCCTGAATGCTGCCGGTCAATACCGGGCCTTCCATCAGCAGTTCCAACTCGCCGATGGTTTGCACGCCGCGGTATTCGGTCAGCATCGCCGCGCGCCCGTTTTCCATGGCATTATAAACCGTTGCGCAGCCTTCCACCAGAAAGCAGAGGTTTTGCAGGGGTTCCCCGGGTTGCGCCAGCATCTCCCCCGCAACGAAACGCCTCGCTTTCAGCGGATAACCCTCCAGTGGCGGAAGCGCTTCCCCATATCGACGAAGCAGGGTTTTCACCAGCGCATCCCCATCCTCGGCTCTTTTTTCATCAGGATAGGACATTTGTCATCCTCCATCTCCGGTAAACCTGTTATACTGCTGTAACAGGAGGGAACGCCATGCTGATTCTGTTAACCATTCTGGGCGGCGCGCTGATGGCCTGCACCGTGGCGCAAAACGGGGATCTTTCGTTGTACTTCGGCAATTTCCAGGGCACCGTGCTGGTTCATCTGGTGGGTCTGGTCACCATCCTGCTGTTTTTACTGATCCGCCGCGAAAAATTCCGCTGGGACCGCACGACGCCCTGGTACGCCTATTTCGGCGGCGTTATGGGGGTGCTTACCGTGTACGGCTGCAACGTAAGCTTCGCGGCGCTGGGCGTATCCGTTCCCGTGGCGCTGATGCTGCTGGGACAGACGGTTCTGGGCGCGGCGGTGGATCAGTTTGGCCTGTTCGGAGCCGAAAAGCATCCGTTCAAGCCGCAGCACCTGATCAGTTTCGCGCTGGTAGCGGGCGGCATTGCCGTGATGCTGCTGGTATAATACTATTTTAAATCCTTAATGCATCATAGATCGCGAACGGTTTTGTTCTCTGGTGAGGAGCGGAGGCGAAGGCACCGAAGGGAAGCGTGTGCCCAGTGGGCACCACGGCATCGCCGTGAGCGACCCACAGGTGAAGAGCGAAGCGAGCAGGCAAGCGGCAGCGCAGCCTGCGACGACTAAGCGACCGGGGTAGCGGTGGCTACGTCGAGCCTTCGCGACAAAGCCAGAGGGCAAAAACGCCGCGAGATAGAAGCGTTAAGGTTCTGAAATAGTATAAGGAGGAAAACCGATATGATCTTTGTCGCGATCCTCGTGGGAGCCAACACGGTGCTGTGCCGTTACCTGAACGCGATGTATGCCAAACGCAACGGACTAAGCATGGGCACCCTCATCAATTATATCACAGGGTTGACCGCCTCTCTGGTTGTGCTGCTGATTGTGGGCGATCCCGCCGCCGTACAGACCGTAGGCGTTCTGGATTTTCGCAAAGTGATGATGTTTCTGGGCGGCGCGTTTGGCGTTGCGCTGGTGCAGATACTGATTTACATCACACCGCGCATGCCCGCGTTTCTGGGCACGGTTCTGGTATTTATCAGCCAGCTGGGCGCGGGTCTGCTGCTGGATTATTGGATGACCGGCACTTTCAGTATGGGCAAATTCATGGGCGGAGCGATGGTTCTGCTTGGTTTGGCGCATTACGCCTGGGTTGGCCGCAAAGTCGCCGCTGCCGGTTCGGCAAACGTTTCGGCTTCTCGTGGATAAAGTACGGAACTTCACCGTCGCACTGCCGGCGTCCCCTCCTCTGTCCGCGTTGACCAGGCAAGGTGCTTTTTCCCTCTTCGTCTTTTCTTTTCCTTTACGTACAGATCACGCTTTTCCCTGCGCAATCGGGAAAAGCATTGACAACCCCATCTTTGCGTGATATTATGCTATGGTTGCCCGTCATGTGCGCTTATTCGAGCCTGCCCATGGCGAAAACTGCCGTATCGGGCCGTTTCGCAGGCATCAAGGACATCCTCGGGGGAGGTACGACCGAATGGAAGAACTGCTTCGTCAGCCGGATCAGCGTGTGGTCGGCACCAAACAGGTGCTTCGCGCCGTCAGGGACGGCCGCGCATCACGCGTTTTTCTGTGCAAAGACGCGGACGAGTTCATCTATCGTCAGGTCGAATCCGCCTGTGAGGAGCACCATATTCCCGTCACGGTGACGGAAAGCATGGAGAAGCTCGGCAAGCTTTGTCTGGTCGGGGTCAAAACCGCGGCTGCCGCGCTGCTCAAATAACTGGCCGTAGTACGTTCCTGGGGTTGAGGAACGTTTATGGAACATTAACTCGGAGGTGTTATCTTTGCCCACGATTAATCAGTTGGTTCGCAAAGGGCGGGAGAAACTGGAGGAGCATTCCAAGGCTCCGATCCTGCAGGGATGCCCGCAGAAGCGCGGCGTATGCCTGAGCGTTAAAACCGCCACGCCCAAAAAGCCGAACTCGGCGCTTCGCAAAATTGCGCGTATCCGTCTGACCAATCAGATTGAAGGTACGTGCTACATTCCCGGCATCGGCCACAACCTGCAGGAGCACAGCGTCGTGTTGATTCGCGGCGGTCGTGTGCGCGACCTGCCTGGCGTACGGTACCACATCATCCGCGGCGCTCTGGATACCGCCGGCGTAGCCAAGCGGATGCAGGCTCGTTCCCTGTACGGCGCGAAACGGCCCAAGAAGTAAACGAAACGGGCCTCCCCTTTTGCGCTGCCCATGCAGGAGCACTTTCGAAGCGGGCGCAGGCGCACCTCCCGCACGTGTTTACCCACACGCCGGGTACGGAGCACACCGCGTGGCTTTCCGTAACAACGGAACGGCTGATGCTGACGGCCGTCAGAGAGCCCGTGTACAGCGCGCAATCGCCACAGGAATACCGAGCTAACCGCTGGCGGCGGCCATGGAAGGTCGCCCAAAGCCATTGAAGGAGGGAATCTCATGCCCCGTCGTGGATTTATACCCAAACGCGAGGTGCTGCCGGATCCCGTACACGGAACCACGGTAGTAACCAAGCTGATCAACCAGATCATGATGCAAGGCAAGCGCGGCACCGCGCAGCACATCTGCTACACCGCGTTTGACGCCATTGCCGAAAAGACCGGCAAGGATGCCAACGAAGTGTTCAACGCCGCAGTAGCCAATGTTGCTCCGCAACTGGAAGTAAAGGCCCGCCGCGTAGGCGGCGCCACCTACCAGGTGCCTATCGAAATCCGCCCCGAGCGCAGGCAGACACTTGCTCTCCGCTGGATTGTCGAGTTCAGCCGCAAGCGCGGTGAAAAGACCATGGCCGAGCGGCTTGCCGCGGAGCTGATGGACGCCGCCAACAACACCGGCAACGCCGTGAAGCGCAAAGAAGAAATGCACCGCATGGCCGAAGCCAACAAGGCGTTCGCTCACTACCGCTGGTAAACGCCCGAAGATTATCATTTTACGCAAGAAGCGATTTCGAAAGGAGACCCATCGTATATGCCTAGAAGTCACCCCCTTGAAAAGGTGCGGAATATCGGCATCATGGCGCACATCGACGCCGGTAAGACGACGACCACCGAGCGTATCCTGTTCTACACGGGACGCACGCATCGGATGGGTGAGGTGCATGAAGGCGCGGCCACCATGGACTGGATGGAGCAGGAGCAGGAACGCGGCATCACCATCACATCCGCCGCCACCACCTGCCTGTGGAAAGGCCACCGCATCAACATCATCGATACCCCGGGCCACGTGGACTTTACAGTAGAAGTGGAACGCAGTCTGCGCGTGCTGGATGGCGCCGTAGCCGTTTTTTGTGCCAAGGGTGGCGTGGAACCTCAGAGCGAAACCGTCTGGCGTCAGGCGAATAAGTACAAAGTTCCCCGCATCGCCTACATCAATAAAATGGACATCACCGGCGCGGATTTTTTCCGTGCGGTGAGCATGATGAAGGATCGTCTCAGTGCCAACGCCGTGCCCATTCAGCTGCCGATCGGTTCGGAAGGCACCTTTAAGGGCATCATCGACCTTGTGCGCATGAAAGCCGAGGTCTACTACGACGACGAAGGCAAGGATGTTCGCGACGAGGAAATCCCCGAGTCGCTTCTCCCCCAGGCCGAGGAATATCGTCAGAAACTGATCGAGTCCGTCGCGGAACAGGACGAAACGCTACTTGAAAAATTCTTCGCGGGTGAGGAAATCACCATCGACGAAATCAAGTCTGCAATTCGCAAAGCGACCATCGCCAACGAGATGAACCCCGTGCTGTGCGGCACCTCGTACCGCAACAAGGGCGTTCAGCCCCTGCTGGATGCGGTGATCGACTACATGCCCTCTCCCGTGGACATTCCCTCCATTCGCGGCACAAAACCCGGCGAACCGGATGTGGAAATTGATCGTCACGCTTCCGACACCGAGCCCTTCTCCGCGCTGGCCTTCAAGATCATGACCGACCCCTTCGTCGGCAAACTGGCCTTCGTGCGCGTGTACAGTGGGCAGCTTTCCTCCGGCAGCTATGTGTTCAACTCCACCAAGCAAAAGCGTGAGCGCGTAGGTCGTTTGCTTCTGATGCACGCCAACCACCGCGAAGAAATTGAAACCGTCTACAGCGGCGAAATCTGCGGCGTTGTCGGCCTCAAGGACACCACGACCGCCGATA
>DAOPZG010000139.1:0-6438 GCA_035353235.1 Candidatus Limiplasma sp. | reverse complement strand
CGCGTTTGCCTTCAGCTTGTCCGCCACCGTAGAAAACGCTCTGGCCAGCGCCGCATCCCCCGCCTTCACAGCCTGTATACCCAGTCCGTCGGCGCGCAGGGCTTCGGCGGCGTTTTTCAGCGCCGTCACATCCGGGTCGCCGTTCAGGTGACGCTGCGCAACCACGCACAGGTTCAGCCCGTCCGACGCGCGGTACCCCACCACGGTCAACAGGCCGCTGTCGCCTTCCAGCAGGGCGTTCACGTGCGCCCTCTCGTCCGCATAGCCGTTCACGTCGCCGTAAGCCAGCCCAAACACGAGCAGCACCAGACAGATGATCAGGGATAACCATACCGAAAGTTTGGGTTTCATATCGTTTCCTTTCTGGAAAGCCGGGGTCTTCTTACGTTGCTCCGCGCGTTGCGGTTCGTTTTTTGATGAAGCGGCACGGGCAAATTTCCATGAAACGGCACAGAAAAAGCAGGCCCCCGCAGGTTGAGAGCCTGCCTGCAGGTGGTAATTAATTAATGGCGAAGTTCCAGCAGCTTTTGTTTCAGCTGGCTCTCCATGATGGTGAGCTGCTTTTCGGCCTCCACACGCTTGGCGCGGCCCTCGTCCTGAATCTTCATCACTTCGGTGATGGTATCGATCAGGCTCTGGTTGGTCTGGGTCAAAGTTTCGATGTCGATAATGCCGCGTTCGGCTTCCCGCGCCGTTTCGATGGTGCCCATCTTAAGCTTCTCGGCGTTCTTCTTGAGCAGTTCGTTGGTCATATCGGTCACGGCGGTCTGCGCGCGCAGTGCGTCCTGGCTGCGCTGCATGCCCAGCGCGATCACGATCTGGCTTTTCCACAGCGGCAGGGTGTTGGAAAGCGTGCTCTGGATCCGTTCTACCAGCAGGCTGTCGTTGCTTTGCAGCAGGCGAATCTGCGGAGCCATCTGCAGCGCCACGGTACGGGTGAGGCGCAAATCGTGCAGTTTCTTTTCAAACCGGTCGCAGGCAGCGGCCAGGTCGTTGGCGCGCTGAGCGTCCATCGCGTCGCCGCTTTGCTGAGCCTTGTTCTTCAGCTCCTGCAGGGTAGTGGAGCGCACTTCGTTGAGCTTCTTGGTGCCCGCAATGATGTACATCGTCAGTTCCTTGAAGTACTGCGTGTTCATATCGTACAGATGGTTAAACATGCTCACGTCTTTAAGGAGTTGCACCTGATAATTCTCCAGCGACGTGGAGATCGTATCCACGTTCACTTCCACTTTATCATACTTGTTTTTCATTTCGTCAAAGGCTTTCTGGGCGTTCCAGAACAGGCCCTTGATGCCGGCGGGCTTCTCCGCGTCGGAACCGAAACCTTTAATTTCGCTGACCAGCTTCACCAGCATATCGCCCACTTCGCCGGTCTGATCGGTGCGAACGGTCGCCAGCGCGCTGTCGCTGAAGTCGGCCACTTTTTTTTGGGCGTCCGCGCCGTACAGCAGCACATGGTCGGGATTTTCGATGTTGATCTTGCTGACGAAATCCTCAATGCTCTTTTTTTCAGCTTCGGATAGCATGGAGGTATCCAGGTCCGCCGCTGCGGCGACAGCCGCGGCGGTATCCACGGCGGCGGGAGAAGCGCCGGTCTTTTCCAGCGCGTTTACGGCGTCTTCGAGGTCGGCCTTATCCTTGGCCATGGAGGCAACGTCCAGCGTAAGCGTAGGCACTGCGGCGGTAGCCGTTGCTGTTTCGGGTGTCTGGTTGGATTCGGTCATTCAGTGTGTCCTCCTTCATTCTCTGCGGATAGTCAAACGTAATTTGCGTTTACTGTTGCTTTTCCGGGGCCTGCGCGGTCGCCTGACCGCCCATATGCAGCACCGGGGCCTGCGGCGCGTGCGCCTGCGCCTGCTGCACGGCGCTTTGCACCTGGCTGGCCACATCGGTCGTCTGTCCCGCGTGCCACTGGGCCGGATCATATGCCTGCTGAGCAGGCTGTACGGTTTGAGCGGCTGACTGTTCCTGCTGTACGCGAGCCGCCGCGGCGCGGCGCTCCACCTGATCGTTCAGGGCTGCGGCTTGCTTGGCCTGTTCCGCGGCCAGATGCAAATCGCTTTCGGTCAGGCCGTCGCGTTTTAGCATCTGTTCCAGCACGTCGATATCGGTGGTGATATCCAGCACATCATCCTCGTAAAGGTTATCCAGCATCTTGCGGCAACCCTTCAGCACGATCCCCAGCGCGTCGTCAATCCGGCTGCGGGCGCCCACGGCGGCTTCGCCGTTCACGCCGTTTTCGCCCAGCGTACGGTACGCCCGTACCATTTTTAGGGTAGTTGGCAGGTAATAATCCATAAACTTGCGAATCTGCGAAGCCTTCGCGGGCTTGTCGTACACCGCCTTGAAGATGTCGCCGCACAGTTTTTCCAGCTGATCCAGCTTATCGGAAAGGCCCTCGTCCGGAATCTTGCGGTTCTCCTCGCGGATTTCGGAGATCATCTCCCGGCCTTTCTGTAAAAGCGCGTCCACATCGGGGTTACCGGTATCCTTGGCCACTTTTTCCAGACTCTCGGGTACCGCGTCCTGCTTGTTATGGGTTGTCAGGTCCAGCCCCGAACCCATCACGCGAATCACGGAAGAGATCAGGCCCGCCAGAATCAGCCCCAGCAGCAGCCTGCCCAGACTGTATGGGTGGAACATGACCGCATACAGCGCAAAAACCACGCCGAACGCAATGAACCCGGAGCCTTTCCCTTTGCGTTTTCTCTGTTTCTTATCCTGATTGCTCATGTGTGCGCCTCAAATTCCTTTCCTTATGAAAGCGCGTCCGTCAGCGTCTTTCAACATGAGGTATTATAGCATATCGTGCGGAACCATACAAAGAAAATACGCTTGAAAGCCGCTGAGGAGTGTCTGAAAGCCACATTAGAAGAAGATGAGGAAAACGTTTTCGTTGTTCGAAAAGATTAGAAAACCGCCCGGGCTGGCGGACGGTATGGTGATTTTATTCACTGAACCTTGACTGCGCAGGAAACAGACCCTTCGGTCCAGCCTCCGGCGGCGTCTCGCAGGAAAATGCGGACAGCGCCCGAATAGGGGTTTTCTAATTGTGCGGAAATGTGCCAGACCAATCCATCCCCCTGCGGGGCGCTGGAGGTGGTCGCGCGAAGCATTTCGCCCTTGTCCGTCACCAGACGGACCGCAGTGGCGGCGTTGTCCGTAGTCAGCGTGAAGGTAAGGCTGGCAGGGGCGGTCGTTTCTTCCGGCGATACAGACGCGCTGACCAGCTGCGCCGTACCCACAGGCCGCACGGTTTCTGAAGATGCCGGGTCGGTCGGCCAGGCTGCAACCGTCTGACTTCCCTCCAGGGGCACGGGAGCCGAGGTGATCAGCTCACTGAAGCGGCCCAACAGGCCGGATTGCACTCCGGCCATCGTGAGCGCAACCACTACAGCCGCCGCCGCAATCCACTTGAGCCGTCTTGCTCCCAGACGCATCCCCGGATGATTGCCGGTTCCCGTTTCCCTCAGCAGCGGCAGATCGGGCTTGGGGAGATAGTCGTTGGTTCTGTCTGCGGGTTCGTCCGCAGATTCCCTTGGCACGGTGGTCTGGGGCGTATTATAGCGGGCGGAACGGCTCGTGGCGCTCTGTATAGCGGTCTTGCCTGCCTGCTCCGCCAGCGGAAAATTATGCGCGGTGAGGTTCTCAGGGGAAGCGGCAGGTTCAGGGTCTGCGACATTTCCTTCAGGAAGCGGAGCCATCCGGATCGCCCAACGGGCCGAGGTGGCGCCGTCGAAGCGCGGTTTGTTTTCCTCACGGGAAACCGGCTCTCCCGGCAGGGGCGTGGCCGGGGTGCTGAGGGGAAGCGGAACCCCGCTTTCGACCGGATTTGTCGGAATATCCGTACGCCGCCTGTGCAAAACGGTACCGCCTTCCTCGCGCACAGAATCCGCAGGGGAAATCTCCGGCATACGGGCGCCTTCCGGTGCGCGGGCGGACGCGGGATCCGCCGGAGGTGGATTTTCATATGTTTTCTGTCGTGGCGTACCTGCCTTGAAGGCGTCTTCGGCTTGAGTGGTCTGTGCTATCGGCCCGAAGCGGGGCTCGCCGTTCATCAGTTCCGCCCGGAAAGGACGTGACGGTTCCAATGGATTTTGTCGTGTCGATTGGCTTGCCATATCATTCGGAGAAACGTAAGTCTGCCCCTTCATGGGCTGCCATTCCCGCATTGTCTGCCTGCCGGCATGGGTATCCACCCCATCCGGGCAGGTTCCGCCCGGATAACGCCGGGATGGACGGTACGCCATTGTCCGTTCAGGGATCGTCCGCCACGCATCACAAGGCGGCGCAGACTGCCTTGGTACAGGTTGATAGCGGGCTGTTTCCGGCTGCCGCGGCGCACGCTGATAGCGCATGGTCGGTTCCGGCATAGACGGCGGCTCATTCTGGATGCGGGCAGCGGGGCATGCGGCCACATCCCAGGCAGTCACCGGACAAGCGTATACCGGCTGAACCCGGATGGTCTGTCCCGGTATGGGTTGCCAGGAAAAATTACAGGTGCCCGGCCGTTCGGCCGATGGCCCGGGAGCCTGCGCAGGCGCAAACGCGCTTACAGTAGGCACGCGGCCAACCGGAGGATATACCGTCATCGGTTCCGCGTTGTTTGGCCATAAGGCGGAAGGCTGCCCATAGGGTTGCGGCCAATAATTCTGCGTCCAGGTAAAAACAGGCGCAGCCTGCGGTCGCGACGGTTGCGCGGTATAAGGAATCTGCCCGCCGGACGGATTCGTCTGCGTGGCAGGCCAAAAGTTCTGCGTCCAGGCGAAGACAGGCATCCCCGTCTCCCTGTTTTCTGCCGGCGGAAACGGCATGGGTTGAACGGCTCCGGGTTGAAACGCGCCGTTTCCCTGCGGTTGCGTTTGCCAGATATTCTGCGTCCACGTCGCATGAGGCACAGCGGAGGAACGGCCTGTTGCGGATCCGTTTGCTTTGGGCGGAGGCTGCAATTTTGATTGTGGGCGCAGATAAGGCGCGTCTGCCGGAGAAAAGCCTGCAGGGGATACGGTGGCAGACGGCGCTGTGCCGTCGTCGTTCGCGTGGTTCAATGGCCGCGGGTCTTCCGGCCCATTGCGGTATCGTTCCATGGCGTTCCCCTCCCGGTCACACGGCAACGGGCCGCATGCCGAATTATATTCTGGGTTGATTATACCATGAGAGCCGTAAAATTCCAATATCATCCTTTTCTATCGTACCTTGTATTGATCCATACAGACAACACAATTGACGATTTAGTGCAGAAAGAAAACAACCCCGCTCGCCTCCCTGCTTCGCAAGCGTTGACAACACGAAGGATTTTGCATATGATAAAGGTTAATTCACGCGGTTCGGCGCGCGCCCGCCGCGGCAGGAAAAGGAGGCTGGACCATGGCGATCGTAACCGTTAACGAGGACGTTTGCAAAGGCTGCGGCTTATGCGTGGACGCGTGCCCAAAAAAGATTATGGCGCTGGACACGTCGCATATTAATAAAAAAGGGTATCACGCGGCCCACTGCATCAGCATGGAGGAGTGTATCGGCTGCGCGTTTTGCGCCACCATGTGCCCCGATGTGGCCATTACGGTAGAAAAATGACCGTGCGCACCGCGCAGGTTTCTGCGTCGCTGTCGCAAAGACGGCCCGCAGGCGGCGCGTAATCCGGGAAAAACCGGCCCAAGAGCCGAGAAGGGAAGGATCCCATGAAACAACTCATGAAGGGCAACGAGGCGATCGCCGAGGCCGCCATCCAGGCGGGCTGCCGCTTTTTCTTCGGCTATCCCATCACGCCCCAGAACCAGATTCCCGAATACATGAGCAAACGCCTTCCGCAGGTTGGCGGCTGCTTTTTACAGGCCGAAAGCGAGGTAGCGGCCATTAATATGGTCTACGGCGCGGGCGGATCCGGCGCGCGCGTAATGACCAGTTCCTCCAGCCCCGGAATCAGCCTGAAACAGGAAGGCATCAGCTACATCGTGGGCGCGGAAGTTCCCTGCGTAATCGTCAACATGGTACGCGGCGGCCCGGGTCTGGGTTCCATCCAGCCCGCGCAGAGCGATTATTATCAGGCCACCCGCGGCGGCGGCCATGGCGATTACCGCATGTGCGTGCTGGCTCCCGGCAGCGTACAGGAAGCGGTAAACCTGACCCAGGACGCGTTTGACATTGCCGACCGGTACCGCAACCCCGTGCTGGTGCTGGGCGACGGCCTGATCGGGCAGATGATGGAACCCGTGGATATGGACGCAGTAGCCGACCACGCGCCCGCTGCCGACCTGAAAGAGAAGAACTGGGCGGCCGACGGGCATGTGCCCACCACGGACAGCCCCCGCGCGATCATCAACAGCCTGTACATCGACCCGCAGGTACTGGAGAACCATTGCAAACGCCTACAGGTAAAATACGACCTGATCGCCAAAAACGAGTGCCGCTGGCAGGAAGAAATGCTCTCCGACGCGGAGA
>DAOPZG010000138.1:0-6482 GCA_035353235.1 Candidatus Limiplasma sp. | reverse complement strand
AATACCGCCGTAGGCCACGTAGCATACGCATTCAGCGACGTGGCGGCCATTTACCCGATCACGCCTTCGTCGCCGATGGCTGAAGTGGTAGACGAGTGGGCGGCCAAGGGCCAGAAGAACTTATTTGGTCAGACCGTACACGTTCAGGAAATGCAAAGCGAGGCCGGCGCGGCCGGCGCAGTACACGGCAGCCTTGCCGCAGGCGCGCTGACCACCACCTTTACCGCCAGCCAGGGCCTGCTGCTGATGATTCCCAACATGTATAAAATCAGCGGCGAAATGCTGCCTGCCGTGTTCCACGTGAGCGCCCGTGCACTGGCCGCCCATGCGCTGAGCATCTTTGGCGACCATGCCGACGTGATGGCCTGCCGCCAGACCGGCTTTGCGATGCTTGCCAGCAACAGCGTGCAGGAAGCGGCCGATATGGCGCTGGTTGCGCACCTGGCCACGCTGGAAAGCAGCGTTCCGTTCCTGCATTTCTTTGATGGTTTCCGCACCAGCCACGAAGTGCAGAAGATTGACGCCGTGGAGTACAAAGACGTTGAGCCCCTTGTGCCCTGGGACAAGGTGAAGGCGTTCCGTGACCGTGCTCTGAACCCGGATCACCCCCATCAGGCCGGCACTGCCCAGAACCCGGATATCTATTTCCAGAACCGTGAAGCCGCCAATAAGTATTACGATCGGGTGCCGGGCATCGTGGATGATGTGATGGCCAAGGTCAGCAAACTGGTTGGCCGGGAATACAAGCCTTTCCAGTATGTCGGCGCGGCCGACGCGGACAAGGTGATCGTGGCCATGGGCAGCGGCTGCGAAGCTATTGAAGAGACGATTAATTACCTGAACAAGAAGGGCGCAAAGCTCGGCCTGATTAAGGTTCGCCTGTATCGTCCGTTCTGTGTGGACCGTTTTGTGGCCGCAATCCCCAAGAGCTGCAAGAAGCTGGCGGTTCTCGACCGCACCAAAGAGCCGGGTTCTCTGGGCGAGCCGCTGTACACCGATGTGTGCACCGCGCTGCTTGAAAAGGGTATCTCCGACGTGAAGGTGCTGGGCGGCCGTTACGGTTTGGGCAGCAAAGAGTTTACGCCCACCATGGTGAAGGCGGTTTACGACAATCTCGACGGCGAGAAGAAGAACCATTTCACCGTCGGTATTGATGACGATGTAACTCATACCAGCCTCAAACTGGGCGATCAGCTTGTGACCGCGCCGGATGGCACGATCTGCTGCATGTTCTATGGTCTGGGTTCCGATGGCACCGTGGGCGCCAACAAGAACTCCATCAAGATCATCGGCGACCATACCGACCTGTTTGCGCAGGGCTATTTCGCCTATGACTCCAAGAAATCCGGCGGCCTTACGGTCAGCCACCTCCGCTTCGGCAAGAAACCGATCCAGAGCACGTATCTGATTGACGCGGCTGACTTTGTAGCTTGCCACAACCCCAGCTATGTTACGAAGTACGATATGCTTGCCGGTCTGAAGGACGGCGGCGTATTCCTGCTGAACAGCCCGTGGACGGCCGCGGAGATGGACAGCCATCTGCCCGCCAGCATGAAAAAGCAGCTTGCCAAGAAACATATCCGCTTCTGGAATATCGACGCGATTGACCTTGCGCTGAAGGTGGGTATGGGTAACCGTATCAACACCATCATGCAGGCGGCGTTCTTCAAACTGGCCGAAGTGATCCCCTACGAGAAGGCCGACGAGTACATGAAGGCCTATGCCAAGAAGACCTACGGCAAAAAGGGCGACGCGATCGTAAAGAAGAACTGGGATGCGATTGATATCGCCATCAGCGGCCTGCAGGAAGTGAAAGTACCCGCCGAATGGGCAAACGCCACGACCGGTGCGGTGCCCGTGAAGGTGAAAGCAACCGAGTACTTCGACAAGGTCGTTGAGCCGATCCTGGCGCAGGAAGGCGATAAACTGCCCGTGAGCGCGTTTACCGCGGACGGTTTTGTACCCACCGGTACCACCAAGTTTGAAAAACGCGGCATTGCCGTGGCTGTGCCGGAATGGCAGATCGACAAGTGCATCCAGTGCGGCACCTGCTCGCTTGTTTGCCCGCACGCCGCCATCCGCTCCACTTATGTAAGCGCGGATAAGATGAAGGACGCTCCCGCTTCCTTCGCCACCAAGAATGCCACGGGCAAAGAATTTGCCGGAATGCAGTTCCGCATTCAGGTGAGCCCGCTGGATTGCACCGGCTGCGGCAACTGCGTGGACGTTTGCCCCGCCAAGGGCAAGGCACTCGAAATGAAGCCGCTGGAAAGCCAGAGCGTGCAGGAAGCGAACTGGGAGTTTGCCATGACTGTGCCTCAGGTGCGTCCGGACGCTATCACTTCGATTAAAACCAGCCAGGCGCTGAAACCGTTGTTTGAGTTCTCCGGCGCGTGCGCCGGTTGCGGCGAGACCCCGTATGTGAAGCTTGCCACCCAGCTGTTCGGCGATCGTATGGTCATCGCCAACGCCACGGGCTGCTCCTCCATCTACGGCGGCAGCGCCCCCACCTGCCCCTACACCGTCAACGAAGAAGGCCACGGCCCCGCCTGGGCGAACAGCCTGTTTGAAGACAATGCCGAGTTCGGTTTCGGCATGAATCTGGCTTACACCCAGCGCCGCGCCAAGCTGGCCGACAACGTAAAGGCTCTGATCGCGGTAGACTACGCGGTGCCGGAGATCAAAGAAGCCGGCAAAGCCTGGCTGGACGGCATGGAAGACGCTAAGGTATCCAAGGAAGCCGGCGACAAACTGCTGGCGGCCTGCAAAGATGGCATCATCGAAGGTTGCGACTGCGAAGCTTGCACGCTGGCCCGTCTGGTTGTGGCGGACGCCGACCTACTGACCAAGAAATCCGTTTGGATTATCGGCGGCGACGGCTGGGCGTACGACATCGGATACGGCGGAGTGGATCACGTGCTGGCGCAGAATCAGGATGTCAACATTCTGGTGCTGGATACCGAGCTGTACTCCAATACCGGCGGACAGTCTTCCAAGGCGACGCCGACCGGCTCCATCGCGAAGTTCGCTGCTGCCGGCAAGCGCACCAAGAAAAAAGACCTGGGCATGATGGCCATGAGCTACGGTTACGTCTATGTGGCGTCCGTCGCTATGAGCGCCAATCCCCAGCAGCTGATCAAGGCCATGGTCGAGGCGGAGAGCTATCACGGCCCGTCCCTCATCATTGCTTATGCGCCCTGTATCAACCACGGCATCAACATGGGCCTTTCTCAGACCGAGATCAAAAAGGCTGTGGACTGCGGTTACTGGACGCTGTACCGTTATAACCCGACGCTGGCTGATGAGGGCAAGAACCCCCTGACGCTGGACAGCAAGGAACCCGCCGGCGGCTATCAGGACTTCCTGAAGGGCGAAATCCGTTACGCCTCCCTTGCCAAGCAGTTCCCGGATGTAGCGCAGAACCTGTTCCAGGCCAACGAAGCCGAAGCAATGGCCAAGTACGCCAAGTACAAGAACCTCGCGGAGTAATTCGAAAAACGTGTTGTAAGCCCCCTTCCGGGAAACCGGAAGGGGGTTTTCGTATCTGAACGCCCCCTTATCGGCGTCTACGATCCGGGATTAAGAGTATCAAAAATTTACAAATCTGTGTTTGGGGCGCAGCGGGGCGGAAAGAGCGCGCGGCCATGCAGAAAATCGTTTGTAAAGCCTCTATTTTCGCGGTTCAGCTATTGGTATTTCGTGAAATACTATGGTATAATCGATTTTGATAGCCTCCCTGGGAGGATATCAGATATTGAGGAAACAGTCGGGTTTTGGAGGGCTTAACGTCCTTGAACCGCAAGGAGGACAAAGGTTTGAAGAAAACGCAGCGCGGTATGCTGGGCTATGTGGTGCTCATCGCCGCATTCATATTGATCGCCGTGGTGCTCAACGGCGGCTTCGGCCAGACGGTAGATCGTCGCATAGAGTACCCCAAACTGCTGGAGGCGATCGAGAACCAGCAGGTTGAAGCGGTGGCAATCCGCGGTTCATCGCTGGTGGGCATCTATAAAAACACCACAACAGCCAAAGCGGATTTTCCTGAGCGGAATTACGATTTTGAAACGACCATCGGCAGCGATTTTATCGATACTGTACGGCAAATTACTGCGGCACAGAAGGGGAAATCGCTGGACGACGTATCTGTTTCGGATTTCAGCTTTACGGTGCAGTACCGCGCGCCTGTCGTGACGCCGTGGTATCTGGATCTGTTGCCGTATATCATTATCATCGGGATTTCCATGGCGCTGTGGTACTTCCTGATCATGCGGCAGAGCGGCGGCAACAGCAAAGTGATGAACTTTGGCAAGTCCCACGCGCGGATGAGCGACCCGTCCAAGAATCATATCACCTTCAAAGATGTGGCGGGCGCGAAGGAAGAAAAGGAAGAGCTGCAGGAAATGGTGGATTTCCTGAAGAACCCCAAGGCCTATACCGATATGGGCGCCAGAATCCCCAAAGGCGTTCTGCTGGTAGGCCCTCCGGGCACCGGTAAAACCCTGCTGGCCAAAGCAGTTGCCGGGGAAGCAAATGCTCCGTTCTTCTCTATCAGCGGTTCAGATTTCGTGGAAATGTTCGTGGGCGTAGGCGCGAGCCGCGTACGCGACCTGTTCGATCAGGCCAAGAAGGCCGCCCCTGCCATTGTATTTATCGACGAGATCGACGCGGTGGGCCGCCATCGTGGCGCCGGGCTGGGTGGCGGTCACGACGAACGGGAACAGACGCTGAACCAGCTGCTTGTGGAGATGGACGGATTCTCCATCAACGAAGGCGTGATTGTAATGGCGGCTACTAACCGCCGTGACATCCTTGACCCGGCACTGTTGCGCCCCGGTCGCTTTGACCGTCAGGTAACGGTGAACTATCCCGATTTGGAAGGCCGCGTAGAAATCCTGAAGGTACACAGCCGCAGTAAGCCGTTGGCTGCCGATGTGGATTTTGAGAATGTCGCCAAGCGGATGCCCTTCTCTACCGGCGCGGATCTTGAAAATGTGATGAATGAGGCGGCAATTCTTGCCGTGCGCGAGAAGGGTAAGAAAATTACCCAGCAAAATCTGGTGGATGCCATCAGCCGCGTTCAGATGGGTCCGGAAAAGAAGAGCCACAAGGTGACGGCCCGCGACCGGCATACGGTCGCATACCACGAAGCGGGTCATGCCGTGATCTCGAACCTTCTGCCGGAATGCGACGACGTGCACCTGGTCACAATTGTGCCCCGCGGCCAGGCGGGCGGCTATACGCTCAGTTTGCCTGCCGAGGAAAATGATAACCTCAGCAGAACGGCTCTTCTGGGGATGATCACCATGGCGTTGGGCGGCCATGCCGCTGAAAAAGTGGCTCTGGATGATCTTTACACAGGCTCCTCCAGCGACCTGAAACGGGCCACCGAGCTGGCGCGCCGTATGGTAACGCAGTTTGGCATGAGCGAACTGGGCACCGTATATCTCTCCAGCGATCAGGAAGTGTTCGTGGGGATGGAATTTGGTCAGAGCCGCGAATACAGCGAGCAGAGCGCTGCCTCCATCGACGCGGAAGTAAAACGCATCGTGGATGAGTGTTATGTGCGCGCGCAGCGGATATTAACAGAACACAAGAAACAACTGACCGATGTAGCGGAAGCGCTGTTGGAACGCGAAACCCTTAGCCGAAAAGAGTTTGAAGCGGTTATGGAAGGCGAACCCCTTCCGCCTGAGCCGGTGAAACCGAAGGTTGCGGAACCTGCGGAGCCGGAACACCGCGTGCCTGCTCCTATTTTCAAACCGGCAATGGAAGGCATGCAGGGCGATAGTGATAAGAATCCGTTTATCGAACCGTGACGACGATTGATCTGCATATCCACAGTATATACAGCGACGGTCTGCTTTCTCCTGCGGAGTTATGCGCACTGGCGGTTCGCAGACATGTGAGCGTTGTTGCCCTTTGCGACCATGACACGCTTGCGGGCACCCGGCCCATGGCCGAGGCAGCCGCGGCGCAGACGGCGCAGGGGCACCCGCTGGACGTCCTTCCGGCTCTGGAGCTTAGCTCCGGGGCGGAAGGCCGTATCCATATTCTGGGATACGGTGCGACACCGGGAAACCGTATCCTGTCGGAAACGCTGACACGGGGCCGTACCGAGAGACGTGACCGGTACGCGGAAATGCTGTATCGACTCAAAAAAATGGGGATTGAGATTCCACCGGATCAACTGCCGGAAGATCGGCCAGACAGTATGCCGATCAGCAGAGCCCATATTGCCCGGGCACTCATCGGGATGGGGCTTGTGAATACGATGGAACAGGCCTTTGACAAGTATCTGGGCGAAGGGAAACCCGCTTATGTGCCGTTGTGCCATCTGTCCGCTGAGGATGCTGTGCGGCTGCTGGTATCCGCAGGCGCGGTGCCGGTTCTGGCGCACCCGATGCGCATAGGGCTTACAACGTTCACCCTGGAGGCGCTGGTGGCTTCGCTGCGGGCGGCAGGTCTTGCCGGTATTGAGGTCT
>DAOPZG010000137.1:0-6486 GCA_035353235.1 Candidatus Limiplasma sp. | reverse complement strand
GCTTAATTCATGAGCGGAGTACCTCGAAATTGCGAACATCGCTTGACACTATCATTCTATTGCTCCCGTATAATAAGGATAGCAGCAAACGAAAACCGATTAAATTTCTTGGGAGGGATACCGTCCGGAACGGGCGATTGAAAGCCTGTTCTGGAAAAGAAGGAAAACACAGATATAAGAAAACGAGTTTTTTAGGGCAGCTTGTTTTGTTATGCCTGTGTTCACCTTCTTGCGGTATCCCCCGTTACGTAGAAGGGGTACCGTTCACCGGTTCCCTCTTTTCGTTTGCTGAGATTTGTAAAGACAGGAGATATGTTATGTTTTCCATCGAATCGATCCTTACCGAAATGAAACGTCCCTTGCCCTATCAGGGTGGCGCGGAGTTGTGGAGAGACCCACACATCGCGGGGGAAATGCTGAAAGCCCACCTTTCCCCGGACACGGATGCTGCTAGTTATAAGCCCGATAGAATCCGTTCCATCTGCGATAGTCTGCCAGCACGCATGGGGTTAACAGCCGGCGCGCGCGTCGTGGACCTTGGCTGTGGACCGGGGTTTTACTGCCATCACCTCGCCAGGCAGGGTTTTACCATGACGGGCATGGATTGGTCAGAAAACTCCATACGCTATGCGGAAACATTGTGCGCGGGGCAGAATGTTGCATTTCGCATGGGAAGTTACCTCGAGCCCTTCGCACAGGAGGAATTTGGCGGCGCGTTACTTATTTCTCAGGATTATGGAGTGCTCTCCCCAAAACACCGGAAAACATTGCTTCATAACATCCACGAAGCACTTGGGCATGGGGGAACGTTCGCGCTGGATGTGCCAAGCCGGACGGCGTTTGATACGCTCCGGCAGAGCGCCGTACCCGCGTGGGAAGCCGCCGATAAAGGATTTTGGCGGCCACATCCTTACATGATGCTTACAGAGACGCATTTTTATCCGGACATCTCCGCCAGTTGCAACCTGTATGCGGTGCTGGACGACAAGGCAACGATTTATCGTATCTGGCAGACCTACTTTACCCCGGATTCCATTAGCGGCGAATTGCGTGAAGGCGGATTTGATGAAATAGAAGTATCGGCTAACCTCATGGGTGAGCCATGGGCGGAGGAATCCCCCGTGCTGGGGGTTGTCTGTCATATAGCATAAGGCAGATATGCCGATTCCGCAAAGAGCGTCTATGGCGATACCCCCTCTTCTGGTCACGCAATCTGCAGAGGGGGTATCATTCTTTTCTCCCATTTCCCGGCTTTTTCGCATATCGCCTTCGGCGCGGGCGACGACACGCCGTTTTGCACCGACGCAATTCCGGTGACCAGTTATGGAGAACACAGCGTAGGTAACCTGACCGCGTACCATCAGGGAAGCCCACCATTGACGTGATCTTAAGGAAGTGCTACGATGATCATAAGTAAACCGTTACCATATCTAGAAAAATGAGGTGATCGGGTGAAAAAGTCATTATGTTTCCTGCTGGTGGTCCTTTTCTCCGTTTCCCTGGTGTTCGGCGCTTCTGCCGGCAAGTCTGTCAGTAACAGTAAGTCGGAAGAAACAGACATCCCGGAATTTCTGTTCATCAATATGAAGGATGGTATCGGTTGCGGAATTTGCCCTGTGTATACGGCCCCCTCCGTGGATGCGTATCGGTGTAATAACGGAAAAGCCGAGTGCGCTACCGATTCTCCGCTGTACATCGCTGGTTTCAATGACGAACGGTGGTTAATGGTCCGTTACGAAACAAATAAGGGTGCGGTGCGAGTCGGTTATATCCCGCCCAGCTATGTGAAGGGCTTCAAGCATTGGGCAAAACTGAAATTCTCCTATGTGAAAACGACCGCTGCGTCAACCCTTGAGGTTACGGATAACCCGATGGATAACTACTCCGCTTTTGCAACGCTGGATGCCGGTGAAACATACTACATTCTTGGTGATTACAACTATCACGGAGATTGGTGGTACATCGAATGCACCGTGGATGGACAGGTGGCCCGGGGCTTCATTCAGAAGTAAAAGGTTGATACGCCGCCGGATCGTGTCCGACGGCGTATTGCTGCTGCCGGGTTCTTCGGGGCGGGCGTGTGAATTTCATTCGAATGTGATGTAGCACCTCCAAAGGCTCGTCGTTCTACTTTATATGGGTTTCGTTCATGATGACGGGGTTTTGTTCCGTAACGGGACAATTCGTTTTATAGGGTTGGCTTCTTGCTTGTCTGGTATAACGTTCGCCTCTTCAGCATTCGGGATAAATGGGGTCTTTAGGTCCATATGGTGTGATAATGGCAATGCGTATTGAAACATGCTAAAACAGGGTTATAATACATAGGATATAATTAGTTTCAGGGGGAGCGAGCGGATAATGCAAACTTCTGTTGTGTCTGTTCATGATCGAAAAAAACTTCTACGTGTTCTGCCGTTGGTGGTATTTCTCCTCTCCCTCGTATTTACCTGGTATACATCGTCAGTTTACGCGGTGAGCATCATGAACAGCGACTCCTCCAGCGAGCTTATCCTATCGCACCTGTTAGCCCAACAGAATGCGGTGATGAGCACCGACTGGTACTATTCTACTGAGTTAAGAGCGATACATAGCAACCTTGTGTTTGCACCGCTATTTAAAGTCTTTTCCAATTGGCACACGGTTCGGCTGGTTGGTATGATTATTATGCAGGTGCTTTTTTTGCTGAGTTACTGGTACCTGTGCAAGCAGGCGCAATTCAGCCGACAGGCGTTTTTTTACAGCGGAGCCATACTCATGCTTCCCTTCAGCGTTCAATATGGGCAAATCGTGCTTTATCATTCTTTCTATATTACATGTGTTACCATCAGTTTTTTAATCGTTGGGTTTAATTTATCAGTGATTCGCCAGTGGAGCCGACCAGAAAAAAAACGAATGCGTTGGATAACGCTTCTCATGCTGCTGTTGACCTGCTTTCTGTCCGGGCTCAACGGGGTCCGTCAGCTGATGATTACCTTGGCACCCATGTTTTTATCAGCGTTTCTGCTTACCCTTAAGATAGAGAAAAACATGGTTAGGCCGGATCGCAGATCTGTATGGGAACAATGGAGATGGGTCATCGTCGGCGCGGCGGCCTGCTGTGCTGGTGTGATTGGCTATCTGATTAACGAGAAAGTACTGGCGAATATCTATTCTTACCGCTCCTATGGCGCGACAACGACGGATTTCATCACTTATGATAATTTTATAAATATGATGAAATATTTCTTCAGCCAGTTTGGATATCAAACGGGCAGAGAGGTATTTTCGCTGGAGGGACTGCTGGCTTGCGGCAGCGTTCTGGCGGCGTTTTATATAATCGTGAAAGGCCTTGCTCTCCTCTTTTCCCATAAGATTGACGTAAAGACAACCGAAGATGAAACCGCTGTGGGAGCTTTCATCGATATACTGGCACCCGTTTCCATTCTGACAATGTTTTTCACCTTTATTTTCTTGAAGGCACAACCTTATTATTTTCTCTATTTTATCCCCGTAATCATCTGGATTGTACCTTTTCTGGCACGGCAAATGGACGTAACCAAGACAGCAAACGTAACCCAAAAGGCCTTGCTGTTTCTCACGTGCGCTGTCCTCATCGGAAACGGGTATTATGATAACGCATACTTCATTCACCCGGATAACAAGAAGGTTATTTACGAAGGGCTCGGCAGGAAAGATATTCATACGGTACAGGAGTTACAGGGCGCTGTGGATTTTCTGCAGGAGAATCAGTATACGCTTGGTTACGCATCCTACTGGTGCTCCAACGTGGTAACGGAGATGACCAACGGCGAAATCCCGATGGTCAATGTGCAAGTGAATACCAAGAACCCGGCAATAGCATATTACAATTGGCTGACCGATAAACGATACAGAGATTATTCGTTCGTGGAAGGCAAAAAAGTTTTCCTGCTGCTGCCCCTCAACGAAAACGACGCCTTTTTGTCTACCCCGATGGCAGATACCGCCAGCGAAGTGTATCAGGATGAACTTTATGTGATTTATGACTTTGAGTATTCGGACGATCCGTGGAATGCGTTGAACGAAGCCTGAGTGAACAGTGGGATGCAGTACGCTCGCCCGTAAAAGGGTATATTCTGCACGTGGTTAATACTTCGTCATAGAAAATGTAACTTTCCTGTTTAACCGGAATGGCGAAAAGATATGATCGTAAAAATTCATCGTGTATTTTTCTCACCCGTAAAAGGAAAACAGCAATACGGGTATAATTCATAATATTGAGTAACTGGAGTTCTGTGTATTACGCAACCATGTTTGGGGCTGAAGTAACCGGGCAGGCCTACCGGATTCGTTAAGCAGTACGGAGCGACGGACATTTGAGGTAACGAATGAGTATACTGGTGAACGGCGCAAACGGGCAATTGGGATTGGATGTGGTGCGGGAACTGACGCGGTGGGGTAAGCCTGTGATTGGACTGGATCATACGGCGATGGATGTGACCGACCCCAATAGCGTGAACGCTGCGTTTGAACGCTGCCACCCGGAAACCGTGATCCACTGCGCCGCGTGGACAAATGTGGATCAGGCGGAGGATACGGACCGACGGCTTCAGGTTTACGCGGCGAACGTTCTGGGCACCCAATATGTGGCGGAAGCCTGCGAACGCTTCGGAAGTAAAATGATTTACCTTTCATCGGACTATGTTTTTCATGGGCAGGGTACGCAACCGTGGCAGCCGGAAGATGAACCGGGCGAAGCGCTGAATGTTTACGGGCAAACAAAACGGGAAGGCGAGCAATGCGTTATTAAAACGCTCAAACGTTTTTTTGTGGTACGCACCTCCTGGCTGTACGGCGTGCATGGGCGAAATTTTGTGCAAACCATTCTTCGCCTGGCGGATCAGCGAGACTGCCTGCGGGTGGTGAACGATCAGTTTGGTCGGCCGACCTATACGCGTGATCTGGCAAGGCTGCTTGCCGATATGGCGGATACGGAGCGTTATGGGATTTACCATGCAACCAATGAAGGCGAGATGGTCTCCTGGGCGGACTTTGCCAGCGAGATTCTTGCAATAGCGGGGAAAAACACACGGGTGATTCCGGTAACAACGGAAGAATACGGATCGGTTAAGGCCGCGCGCCCCCACAACAGTCGACTGGATACCTCAAAACTCGCAGCCGGTGGTTTTTTACCCCTTCCGGCTTGGAAAGACGCGCTGAAACGTTACCTGTCTGAACTCAACGGGAGTTGGAGCGAACCGCAGGGCAGTGAGGCGCACACCGTAAAAGAAACACGGGAAAGCGTTGCCGGAAAACGGGACTGATGAAGAGGGAGGAAAGGCCCGTATGTCACAAATTCTGGTTACCCATGATCTGGGGGGAATCACCGGCCTTACGATGATTGAACCGGCTGTGTATGGCGACGCGCGCGGTTATTTTATGGAGACATACAATCAGCGGGAAATGGCAGACAACGGTCTTAGGATGCGTTTCGTGCAGGATAACCAGTCCCTTTCGGTCCGGGGTGTATTGCGTGGCTGCATTTTCAGAAACAATTCCCTCAGGGAAAGTTGATTCGGGTCGTCGCGGGAGAGATATTCGATGTTGCGGTGGATTTACGAAAGGGTTCAGGCACATTTACCCGCTGGTACGGAGAGCGCCTAAGCGCGGAAAACCGAAAACAGGTATATCTGCCGGAAGGGTTTGCACATGGCTTTCTAGTGCTCTCGGATACGGCTATTATTTGTTACAAGGCGACTGATTTCTATCACCCCAACGACGAAGGCGGACTGATCTGGAATGATCCGGACCTCGGAATCATCTGGCCGCTGGATTCGATGAATACCCTGACGCTATCCGAAAAGGATCAGGCAAACGCTTCTCTGCGGTCATTGCTGTAATATCTGCAGGGACGCCTCTTGACAGCTGGAATTGTTACATCAGCGACGGGTTGTTTTATAGGGAAACGATACCGAACGGCGAAATAAATATCGTTACCTCTATAAAACAGGAGTGAGCTGAGTGAACTTTGGAAAACGTTGCAAGGCAGTAATTGCTCTGTTACTTGTTGTGCTGATCCCGGCTGTCAGCGTTGCCGAAACGGCTGATGCCGCATCCATCGAGGCTTCCATTCAAACAATGATTACGTTATCCGATCATCCGCTGATCAATCCGGATCGAACAGTGAATGGGGAGCTGACCATCGCATCACAACCGGATGAAATCCACATCTTGCTGTTGGGGATTGACGATCAGCAAAAAAATTATACCTATCGAAAAGAAGTCGCGCATACGGACGCGATCCTGCTTTTATCGGTGAACCTGAAAGCGGATGCCGATCAGGAGCCGATTAAGCTGATTTCCATCCCAAGGGACATCATCGCGTATGTGCCCGGTGTTAAGGGAATTTATAAAATTAACGATGCCATTAATTGTGGCGACGCGCTGGCTGTCGGCGCGAACCGGGCAGATGCGGAAAATGTTGTGAACGAATCCGAAACAGGGTTTCTCACCGTGTGTAAAACAGTA
>DAOPZG010000136.1:0-6866 GCA_035353235.1 Candidatus Limiplasma sp. | reverse complement strand
ACCCCCAAGAAGTTATAGCCGGTGCATTTTATCAATTCATCGTACCTTTGCCACGACGTATACCACCTATTGATAAAGGGTACTTTATCGGTAGGTGGTTTTTTCATGCATAAATGGTTCATTATCTTATGAAGACAAATCAAATCAGGCCGCTTAACAAGAAAGGTAATTGAAGAATTCCTGAATGGAATTTCTTCTTGACTGTTAATAATACGAATGCGAGGATGTCTTTATTGACAGAAAAAAGACAAACGAATACAATTGATATGAAAATATTGGCAAATGCGATGCCAAACCATGCCATACACTACAACTTTTTCGTAAAGGATTAGGATCAGTAAAACATGGAAGGGATATTCCTTAAAAAATCAAAAGGGGTTTAGCGTGGAACCCATAATGATAGTTTGAATATATTACTGAATTCCCATGTTCTCCTGTTCCGCCTTTGAGTGAACGCTAAGTGAATATTGAATACAGAAAGGGGGCCATGAATGCTAAAGTTTCAAGTGTTCTTATCGTGTATCCATATCAAGCGTCAGCTCCCTAAAAATATTCTGGTGTTCGTCGTGTGTGCCGCAATGGTTTTCTTCCTCTGCTCGTATGCGAGTAGTATAAAGGCCAATCAGGAGCAGCTGAACTCGCTGCCTGAAGTCCTCCCGGTTTCCGGATTCATCAGCAATCTGAACGGTTCCAGAAATCTGGGGCTGCTCATCAGCGGTTCCATGGTGGATTCTCTCGAAGCATCCGGCTTCCTGAAAGACATACTTTACACCACCCGGATGCCCGCGACCTATGCCGTTAACGAAACAGAAAAGCCTAAAATTGTCTATCTGATGGGGTTTAACACACTCAAACCCTATCCTTCCATTCAGCCGGACAACCTGAAAGACAGCGAGGAGTTTTTTAAGAGCCAGAATGCGCAGTGCATTGCCAGCAGGCGCTTTTTAGCCCAATATCACCTGTCCATTGGCGATCTGGTCAAATTGGATTTACACCGGTATCAATTTGGAGAGGTCCCCGGTCAGATGACCTATGAGCATTTGGCCCAAAGAACGCTGACCATTGCAGACAGCTTTGATTCCAACGCTGTCACAACCGATCTGATCCAGTTGCCGGATGTTCTTTTCCCGATTGGCTGGGCCAAAAAGACTTTTACAGAATGCGACTCCCCATTCTATTATGATTCTGTTTCCTTCCGTATCAAAGATCCAGCGAAGATGAACGATGCCAAAGCATTTATGAAGGCGCAAGGCCTGTTGTCCGTCAACCCGCAGGCATCCGATTCGGTATCGGGAAGCGCGGCGGTTATCAATGATGAAACCTTCATTCGCTCAGCCACCAGCATCCAGAATAATCTGACGCTGCTATGGATGTTTTTACCGGCGCTGACTGCGGCGATCCTTCTGGCAAGCGCGGTCATGGCACACCTGATGATGCACAGCCGCCGTGGCGAGTTTGCCGTGATGCGCTCTTTGGGCATGCCAAAACAAGCCTGCTTAAGGGTCTATCTGATGGAGAGCATGCTGGTGGCATTTCCCGGCGGCATCGTCGGCATGGCGGCGGCGCTGTTCTTCACCGCGCTGCCGTTTTCCGCTTCCATGGCGGTATTGGCCGTGTTTTATGTTTTCTATCTGCTGGGTGCCTTCATCGCGGTGCGGATGTTGAGCCGCGTGAGCGTAGCGGCAATGCTTTCCGCTGTGGACTAAGGAGGGGTACGATGTTGGAAGTTCAAAACGTAAGCTATACCTACGCCAATCGTTATCAGACCAACGAGGTGCTGCATGAAGTATCCTGCACGTTTGAACAGGGGCAGATGTATGCGATCATTGGTCCGTCAGGGAGCGGTAAAACGACGCTGTTATCCCTTTTAGCCGGGCTGGACTTGCCCACAAAGGGCGAGATCCTGGTGGATGGGAAATTGATGACCTCCATGGATCGGGACACCTACCGGCGAGACACGGCGAGCGCAATCTACCAGTCCTTCAACCTTTTCCCGCTGCTGACCGCCATGGAAAACGTGATGTTTCCCCTGCAATTACAGGGAAAGCCTATGGCTGAAGCGAAAGCGGAGGCGATGAAATGCATTGAGTCAGTCAACTTAAAAGAAAGCGTTCTGAACCAGCGTCCCCAGAGGATGAGCGGCGGAGAGCAGCAAAGGGTCGCCATTGCGCGGGCGCTGGCAGCGGGAGGCGGAATTTTGCTGGCGGATGAACCGACCGGCAATCTGGACGCGGCTAATGGCGAAGCGGTTGTCGCGATCCTGAAAAAGCTGGCTCATGAAAAAGACTATATCGTCGTGGTGATCACCCACAACACAAGCATAGCGGAACAGGCAGATGTTGTTTATCGCATTGTGGACGGCCGTTTGAGCGCCGACGCGGCCGAATAGGGGAGGCGTAAAAACAATGGTTGTAAAAAACAGCTTACGCCAGATGCTGCGCACGCCTGTTAAAACAGTATCTTTTCTTCTCCTGATTGCGCTCACAACCTTGTTTTTATCGGTTGGCGCCAATCTGTTGCTTTTTACCCAAAGAAGTCTTGAAACCTATGAGAAGAGTTTTAAAACCATAGGAACCGTGCAGCAACAGCCGAAAATGCTCAAGGAATACGCCATGTGGGATCAGTCTCAGCAAACCTACAGTTATGGGACCCAATCGGTATACGATCGCCTTATCCCTCTCTCTGTTCTGGATTTTGCGGACGCGAATTACATCCATCCGCCGGAAAAACGTCCATTCTACGGCGCGTATGATGAAAATTATAATATGGGGGATTTTTATCAAAGCAATGATACGCAATGGATCGTTCTGGAGTTATCGCCTACGGAAGACTGCATACCGTCCAATCCTGTTCCTATGAAAGTGAAGCGTATTCTGTATGGGAAGATCGGCGAGTACACAGAAGATGTGCTGTTTTGTGATCCCGATGTCGAGAAACCCCAGCCTATGTTTGCGGATAAAACGTACATCCTGTCCGTTAATGTCGTAGCGCTGTCATCTTTTTACGGTTATGAGGATCATAACGCATTTGATACGGTGCTTGTGCCCGCTGGGGGGGTAGAATCCACCCAGTACGATCAAGCCGGGGCGCAAGTGCCGGATCTATTTGGATACCAAGTGGATGGTTGGGAGGAAGTGACCGAAGGCTATTTTGATACGCCGAGAGGACAGCGCTGGGCAGAGCTGATCAAAGCGATCAAGCGGCTTCCCAAAACGATACCAGTCATCCCTACCAGCGCAACCCAGCTGCTAATGGCCTTCTATTCAGGCAGTGCGAATATTACCGAAGGTCGGGATATCAGCCCGGAAGAATATGCAAAGGGGGCCAAAGTCTGCCTGGTGCAGAGACAATTTGCGCAATACAACAGTATCACGCTGGGCGATTCCCTTCAGCTTCCCCTGTATTATTCGGACTATCTGCACACCCCCATGGTAACCGGGAATCTGTACTACGGTGGGTTGCTCAACGCGCAGGGAAAGGCTTACTCTGTATTTGAAAACAGCGCTTATACAGTCGTCGGCATCTACGATATCTACGGGTCGTCCTATGAGTCGTCAGACTTTGACCTGGTTGGAAACACCGTGATCATACCGGCAGCCTCGGTCAAAAACAGTGATGCGCAAAATATCATCGCATGGGGGCCTATGAGGGCGGCTACGACATCGTTCGAAATCCCAAACGGAACCATTGATTCGTTTGAGGAAGAATGGAACCGGCAGGGTATCGACGGTTTAAAGTTCACCTTTTACGATAAAGGATATTCGCGGTTAAAACAGGGAATGGACAGGATCCATACGATCTCGCTGATCCTGCTGCTCATCGGCGCGGTTGTGATGGTGCTGGTAATGACCCTGTTTACCTTTCTATTTATTATCAAAAATCAGAAAAGAACGGCGATTGAACGCTCTCTGGGCTATCATAAGCGACAGTGCGCAGCGTCTCTCCTGTCCGGAATGCTGCTGATTCTCGTGATCGGATCGGTTATAGGCGCTTGCGGCGGCGCATGGTTCTGCAATACCGTGATTGATCGGAATTTGAGTGCAAGCGAGGGAGGCAGCTTTGATTTAACGTATAGCAGCTGGGCGAAGGACACGGAAAAACTTGCCGAAATGAGGTTGGACCTGAATTCGGCTGGCATCGGCATCCTGATCACGTTCTGCCTGAGCATGACAACAGGAACCCTGATCGCGGGCGTGGGTGTACGGCGCAATCTCAAAGCCGAACCCATGCTGCTGCTCAGTGGCAAAGGGGACAACGAATAAACGATATAGGATGAACGGAACTCATATTCAGAAGCGATTAAAAATATTGTTTGCATATTCATTGAAGTCATATAAAATGTCCGGCGTTACCCATTCAGTGGGGCAACGCCGGATCGGAGAATGATAGGAATTCAATTTACGGATGCGATTTCAGATAATGGTCCACCCGGTTTTGTGCGTTGGCACGGATGTTGTAGAAATAGAACGGATAATCATAAGTATGATAAACGCCGGAAGGCATACCGGGTAAAGAGAACTTTGAGGGATCGACAGACTTGCATAGAACCACACCGCGCGAGGAATCAACTTGAGCGGAGGCGAAATTCATCACTGGCGTAAGGTCTGCAAGGGCGCTTGTTATGAGCGTAATCGAACCCAGATTGCCTTCCTTGGGAGCCTCTGTTTCATCCAATGTCCAGGTGATGGGGTTAATCGCCAGCGCGCCGGGGCGTACGACCGGGCTTTCTGTTACACCTTCTGCTTCCGTATTGTAGGAAATGATTACGCCAGTGTCATCAGGCCCGGAAGCGAATGTGAGCGGGGGGTTCTGATCAAGATACTCCCGTGTTACAGAAAAGCCGATCACATAGGCGGCAACCATCCTGTTGTATACTTCCGGCTGATCTCTGATTTCCGAAAGGATAAACAACAGCACGTTGGAACCCTGCGAATGTCCCGCCAGAATAAAGGGTCTGCTTTGATTATAATGATCAAGGTAATACTGAAACGCGGCGATTGCGTCCGCTGCGGGAATACGCCTGATTGCTTCGTCCTGCTCAGCCGCGGTTGGCAAACCGAAGATATAACCCGCATCGGCCTGCCGGTAATAAGGCGCATAGATATTTCCGACCGTCAGGAAAGCGGTAGCCTGGCGATTGAAAGCGCCGTTCGCGCCTTTCACCATGGATACGTTGTCAACCGCGCAGTAGTCGCCATCACCGGCGCCTTTTTGATAAGCCGTTGGATACAGGTAGAAGATGTCAACCGGTTTGCTGCAGGATGTATCCGCTGTAAGCCAGTTACCGCGTTGGGCATAATCCGTAATCGGAGAAGCCTCAACAGAGGCGGCACTGTCGGCGACTGCCCCGAAAGGCAACGACAAAACGCATCCATAGAGAATGACCGTAAGGAGGATGGAGAGAGCGGCGGAGGAATCCATCCACTGGCGCTTATGCATAACACCACTCCAATTGTTTAATTTTATAATATTATATACCAGAAAATACAAACGGTCAAATGCTTGTACAACGGATGGGATTGCATAGAATCATTTGTTTTTGTAAGCAACAGTTGTGGCTGTCAGGAGAGTATAACATGGGGGAGAGCTGTGCAATTCAGGGCTATCCAGAAACAAAAAAGCTGACAGGGAGGACCGATCCCTGCCAGCACTGCATACTTATGAAGAGAAGAGGTTTTACTTCTTGGTCAGGTATTTCCGCATATCGATGGCGCAGGCAACCAGAATGACAAGGCCTTTAATGATATACGTGGTATTGCCGCTGATGCCCAGAAACGTCATTCCACTGATGATCAGCTGCATCAGAATAACACCCATAATCACACCGCTGATTTTGCCGATGCCGCCTACGAAAGATACGCCGCCGATCACACAAGCGGCGATTGCATCCAATTCATAGTTCAGGCCGACAGTTCCGGTGCTTGCTCCCAACCGGGCCGCTTCCACAAAACCGGTGTAACCGTATGTGGCGCCTGCCAGGGCGAACACACCGATGATCGTCAGGGTTACATTTACGCCGGATACCCGAGCCGCTTCCTCGTTGCTGCCGACCGCGAACATGTTTTTTCCAAAGGTGGTTTTATTCCAGATAAACCACATAATAATCGTTACAATCACGGCGTATCCCACGTAACTCATTACGGGCGTATTACCAAGTTTGAACATGGATTTCATCACGAATCCGGTCGTATAGCTCGCGTCCAGATTGGAAATCTGAACCGCATTACTTAACGTAAGATAAGCCCCATAGGTTAAGAGTTGAGTGGACAGCGTAACAATAAAGGGGTGAAGCTTGAACTTCGCAACGCAGAAACCGTTTACAATGCCGATGATCGCGCCCAGAACCAGCACAACGAAAATGACCAGCACGATGGACTGGGGTCCGATCGATGCTAAAAACTTGTTGGCGATTCCAGTTTTCTGCAGCAGAATCGCAGCGACAAAGCCGCTTAATCCCACGATGCGCCCGGCGGACAGGTCGGTTCCTGTCAGGATAATGGCGCCTGCGATGCCAAGAGCGATTGGCAGGCGGGAAGCGGTCAACTGGATAATATTCACGATCGAAGCGACCTGTAAAAATGCAGGACGCTGGATCTGAATATAAACGCACAGAAGCACGATAATGATAATCATCGCATGATCGAGTAACCAGTTACCGGTTTCTCGGAGTTGGTCGCCTCTGCTCATGGCCTTAAAATCCTGAATACGCTTTTGTAGTTTGCTTTGTTTTAGCTGGCTCATGGGTGGCCGCCTCCTTACACATACTTGGCTGCGAGGGTCATAATTTCTTCCTGCGTTGTATCTGTTGCGTTCACATCGCCCGCAAGTTTGCCGTTGGACATGACTAGAATCCGGTCACATACGCC
>DAOPZG010000135.1:0-6914 GCA_035353235.1 Candidatus Limiplasma sp. | reverse complement strand
ATCATGGTACCATAGGCCTCGTCGATGGGCAGGCCCGCGCCGATGGCCGCCGCGATGGTGCGATCCAGTAGCTGCGTACGGCGCATACCCGCGTCAAACATGGTGGAGATAATAGAGCGACGCTCCATCTCATTAACGCCGGTAGGCAGAGACAGGATGGCGCGCGGGCGCGCGAACATGTGCTTGCCGACGGCCTTAAGCACAAAGCCCTTCAGCATATAGCTGACCAGCTCGTAATCCGAAATCACGCCTTCGCGCAGAGGGCGAATCGCCAGAATATTGCCGGGGGTGCGGCCGATCATTCGCCGGGCTTCCTCGCCAAAGGCCAGCACATCGCGCGTGTCCCGGTCGATGGCGACCACGGTAGGCTCACGCAGGATAATGCCTTTGCCCTTCATGTAAATCAATATATTCGACGTGCCCAGGTCGATTGCCAGATCGTTTACGCTCGCCATGCTGAACCCCTTTTATCTGCAAAATTCGGCCTCGTCCGCCGAAGAAACCTCTGCCTGCAGCCCGAAAAATCCAAACCTATAACGGTAAACATTTCGCTGTTCCGGTTGGGAAATCCTCTTTTACGCCATCCGGGCATCCTCCGCAGTCGGGTTATGCCGGAGGTTTTAGCGTGAGTCCATGCCGTCACTTACGGTGTAATTTTCTCACCGCTCACAGCTTATGCCAACGGTTCCGCCGGGTTTGCAGCCGTACCGTTATCCCCATCCGGCAGTTCCCACGCGTAAAACACACGCGTCAGCTCCAGCCCGCAAGCCGGAGCCGTCGGCCCCAGCACCAGCCGGTCACCGGTTTCCAGCGCCGTACGGAACACGGTTTCCGGCAGTTTTCCTTTGCCGATCTCCGTAAGCGTTCCCGCGATGATCCGCACCATGTTGTATAAAAACGCGTTGCCGCGAAGCGTCAGCGTTATTTCGCTGCCATCCTGCGCAAAGGTGGCGGTATGTAACGTACGCACCGTAGTTTTAGCCGTACCCCCGCTGGCCTGAAACGCCGCGAAATCGTGCGTACCCAGTATGTCCGGCAAAGCGCGGCGCATCGCCGCCATATCCAGCGGCACAGGCACAAACGCGGTCAGGTTGCGGTACAGGGCGCTGCCCTGCCGCGCGTTGTGGATCCGATACACATATTGCTTGCCTTTCGCGTCAAAGCGGGCATGGAAGCACCCGTTCACCTCACGGCCTTCCAGCACGCGGATATCCGAGGGCAGGCAGGTATTCATCGCGTAAGGAAAGCGGTCCGCGGGGATGTGGCATCCAGTATCAAAATGCGCGCGCTGGCCCAGCGCGTGCACGCCCGCGTCAGTCCGGCTGGCCCCCATAAAGGAAACCGTTTCGCCGGTCAGCTTATGCAGGGCTTCTTCCAGCCGCTGCTGTACGGTTATGGCGTTCACCTGCCGCTGCCAGCCAGCGTAGGCGGTGCCGTCGTAGCTGACGGTCAGCAGTATACGCCGCTTGCCTGTACCTGCGGTCAGCCCGTCCCGGTTCACCCATTCGGCGGAGTTCTCGCGCTCCGTCTCTGCCTGTGGACCTAACGGTTCCGTCGCCATGTGCGCGCCCCCCTTCCGTCATCAGCTCCGCAGGGCTCAGAATAGAATTTGCCCCACCACCACCGCCGCGATCGCCGCCGCGGTAATCAGGAACGCCCAACCGTCTTCGGCGGTAAAGCGCAGCACCCGCAGGCGCGTACGGCCCTCGCCGCCATGGTAACAGCGCGCCTCCATCGCCATCGCCAGTTCCCCGGCCCGGCGGAACGCGCTTACAAACAAGGGCACCAGCAGCGGCACCATGGCCTTGGCACGCGTAATCAGGTTGCCGGTTTCAAAATCCGCGCCGCGCGCCTGCTGCGCCTTCATAATTTTGTCGGTTTCCTCAATCAGGGTTGGGATAAAGCGCAGGGCGATGGTCATCATCATGGCCAGCTCGTGCGCCGGAAAGTGCACCACCTTCAGCGGTTTTAACAGGATTTCGATTCCGTCGCTCAGGGCCACGGGCGAGGTGGTCAGCGTAAGCACCGAAGTGCCCACCACCAGAAAGACCAGCCGCATGCAAAAATGCACCGCCAGCAGCGCGCCCTCCTGCGTGATCGTAAAAATGCTCCAGTGCACCCATACCGTGGTTCCGCCGGAAAAGAACAGGTTCAGCACGAACGTAAGCACCAGTAAAAACCGCAGGGGTTTGATGGATTTCAGCAACTGCCCGAACGACAGGCCCGCCAGCCGCGCCGCCAGAGCAATGTACAGCGCGGGCACCACGTACCACAGCGGGCTTCTCACCAGAAAAATCAGCACGATGTACGCCGTGGTCAGCGCGATTTTGGTGCGGGGGTCCAACCGGTGCACCACCGTATTGCCGGGCATGTACTGCCCCAGCGTAATATCCTTAAGCATTGGGCGCAGCCCCCTCTCCGGCAGCGTCCGCCGCGGGCGGGGCGATCCCCGCCAGCTTGAATATCGCGTCGCGCACTTCGGGCAGGGTGTACAGGTCGTCCGGCAGAGCGTATCCCGCCTGCCGCAACCGCCAGCAAAGCTCCGCGCCCTGGGGCACGCCCAGCCCCACGGCCTTCAGCTCGTCGCGACGGCGGAAAATTTCCCGTGGGGTTCCGCTCATCACCAGCTCGCCCCGGCTCATCACCAGAAGCCTTGTGGCGAGGGTGGCGATATCGTCCATGCTGTGGCTCACCATGATCACGGTCATGCCGGTTTCGGCATGCAGCCGACGGATCATCGCGAGGATCGCGCGCCGCCCGCGCGGGTCCAGCCCGGCGGTTGGCTCGTCCAATATCAGGGTCTTGGGGCGCATGGCCAGCACACCCGCGATGGCCACGCGGCGCATCTGCCCGCCGGACAATTCAAAAGGAGAACTGCCGCCCACCTTAGCCTCGTCCAGCTCCACCTGCGCAAGCGCCCAGTGGACACGTTCTTCGATTTCCGCTTTAGTCAGGCCCATGTTCTTCGGTCCGAAAGCCACGTCCTTGGCTACCGTTTCTTCAAACAGCTGATATTCCGGGTACTGGAACACCAGCCCAACTTTTTTGCGCACGTCCAGCAGTTTTACGCCCTTCTGGGTAATGTCCATTCCGTCCACCAGCACGCGACCCTCGGTGGGTTTCAGCAGGCCGTTCAGATGCTGAACAAAAGTCGTCTTGCCGGAGCCGGTATGCCCCAGCACCCCCACAAATTCTCCGTCCTCTATGGTCAGGGTCAGGTCGTGGACGGCGGTAGCGGAAAACGGACTGCCGGGCAGGTAGGTATGGGTCAGGTGTTCTACCTGGATAGGCATTGCGTCAGCTCCTTTGCCATATCGTCCACCGTCAGGATGCCCGCGGGAAGCGGCAAACCGCCTTCCTTAAGCATTTCCGCCAGTTCCGCCATCGGGGGCACATCCAGCCCCAACGCCTTTACTTCCTCCACGCGGGAAAACACCTCGCGCGGGGTGCCGTCCATGGCGATCGCGCCGTGGTGCAGCACCACTACCCGGTCGCTTTGCGCGGCTTCCTCCATAAAATGGGTGATCCACACCACGGTGATCCCTTTTTCACGGTTCAGCTTGCGAACGGTGGAAAAAACCTCTTCCCGGCCGGAGGGGTCCAGCATCGCGGTCGCCTCGTCCAAAATCATCACTTCGGGGCGCATGGCCAGCACCCCGGCCACGGCCACGCGCTGTTTTTGCCCGCCGGACAGCATATGCGGCGCGGCGGCGGCGTACTCGGTCATCTTCACGGCGTTCAGCGCCTCGTCGATGCGGGGCAGCATTTCCGGCTGGGGCACGCCCAGGTTTTCCAGGCCGAAGGCCACGTCCTCCCTCACCACGGTCGCCACGATCTGGTTGTCCGGGTTCTGGAACACCATGCCCGCGTGTTTGCGCACGTCCCACAGGTGCTCCTCCTGCGCGGTATCCAGCCCGCACACCAGCACGCTGCCCTCGGTGGGCAGGTACAGCGCGTTCATCAGCTTCGCCAGCGTGCTTTTACCGGAGCCGTTATGCCCCAGCACCGCCACAAACGAGCCCCGGGGAACGGACAGCGTTACGTGGTCCACCGCCTCCGGGCCGTCGTCCTCGTAACGGTAGGCCGCCGCCTGTGTTTCAATGGGGTTGATGCAATCCATAGGTTCTCCTTTTATCAACAGGTCACCGTTCGCAGGCCCATCAGGGCTTTGGATCGGCGGGAAGCGGCGCAAGGTCGGGGCGGCGCTGCCGCGCCCAGGCAAGCGCGTCGCGCTCGTCCGCGGTCAACTGCGCCTTGAGCGCCTCCAGCGTGGGAAAGTGTCTTTCGGGTCGTAAATAGTGCAAGTACTTCAGCGTAAGTGCCTGCCCGTACAGGTCGCCGCCCGCATACCCCAGCAAATGGCTTTCGATCGTCGCCCGGCCTTCCGGCGCGGTCGGATGCCGCCCCTGATTGAGGATGGCGAGATAGCGTCTTCCGCCCGTCTGCGCCTCGGCCACATACACGCCGTCCGGCGGCAGGTCGATACCGGGGGGATACGCCAGATTTGCCGTCGGAAAGCCCAGTTCCGACCCAAGGCGTTTGCCGGGGATGGTAGTGCCGCTGATTGTAAACGGAAGCGGTATGCTCATTGCGCCGTCGCTTTCACAAGCGCGTCCGCCAGCGCGTTCAGCCGGTCATCCAGCAGGCCGGTGACCTTCATCCCGTCATTTTTTCCGCTTTTCAGAATCTGCGCGACCACGAAATGATCGAAGCCCTTCTGGGATTCGAGCTTCATTTCGCCGCCCACGCCATCCGCAAAAACGGCATGCGCAGCCAGCGGCTCCCCGATCTGTTTGCCAAGCATCTGCCGCACGTCGTCGCTTCCGCATCGGCAGGCGTACAGCGCCAATGGCTTATTGATCAGCGTCGTCTCATTCTGCCGGGCAAAAGCAACCGCGCGTTTATGCCAGCGGCCGATGCGTACACTGCCGCCCAGCACCACCGCGTCCACGGCGGCCAGATCGGGGCGGCTGTCGGCCAAATTGGTTACCGTCGCTTCGTCGCCACGGGCTGCGAAAAGTTCCGCCAGCCGTTTGGCCGCCTTTTCGGCGGTTCCGGTCTTGGTAGCGTACAGAATGGCAACCTTCATCACATTTCCTCCTCCGCGCAGGTACGCGGATCAGCACGGCGGTATTCCGCCGTGACAATGAATTATACATCATGCGGCGCGGGCGCGTCAAACAAAGGCGCTTCGGCGGGTTGGGCTACTTCGCGCAGCGGTTTGCGGGCACATGTTTCTTCTGCGGCGCATGCGCCCCCAGCCGCGCGACAAAGCGCTTTCCGACCCCCCAGCGTTTCACAAAAGAATCATCCGACCTTACACGCCCTGTTCTTCGGCCATCCCAGCCCGCAGCGCCGTATTTGATAATTCCGGGCAATTCGGGCTGATAAACGCAGCTTGTTCAAAAAGGTTCAGATGCCAGGAAGCAAGGGGTTGAGCTTACTCGTTCGTAAGTGATGTTCCTTGCCATCCCGTAGCCGACAACGCTGAGGGACCTTTGCAAACAAGCTGAAGGGGGCGCGTTTCCGTTGCGGAAACGCGCCCCCTTTTTCGATTCGTGTGATACGGTTGTCTTACGCTTCGGCCTTCTGCACTTTCGCGCCGGGCTTGGCTTTCTTTTTGCGGTTCAGATAACGCTCTTCCAGATACGCCCAGTAGTAACCGGACATCAGGACGGAGCTGTACAGACCGGCGAGGATACCGATGATGATGGGCAGGGTGAACTCCCGGATGGACGCGACGCCCATAATGTACAGGCAAACCACCGTAAACAGCGTGGTAAGCGTGGTGTTGACGGTACGGCCCAGGCACTGGGTAACGGAGAGGTTCACCACTTCTTCCCGCTTCATCTTGGCGTATTCGTGGTTGCGGTTATTCTCACGGATACGGTCGAATACCACGATCGTATTGTTGATGGAGTAACCGACGATGGTCAGCATCGCGGCGATGAAGGAGCTGTTCATCTGGACGATGTTGCGCAGAATCACCATGAAGCTGATCATAATCAGCACGTCGTGCAGCAGCGTGACAATTGCTGCGATGCCGCTGAACAGGTCAAACCGCAGGGCGATATAGCCCAGCATCAGTACGGAAGCCAGACACACGCTGATAATCGCGTTGCGCACCAGCGTTGCGCCCGCAACAGGGCCTACGTAAGTTGCCGTCGCGTTGGTGGTATCCATATCCGGATACTTCGCCAGCAGGGTGGTTTCCAAAGCGGATTGCAACTTCTGGATTTCTTCCTCCGAGCTCAGTTTGGGGATACGGATATCCAGTGTGGTTTTTTCCGTGCCGGTTGTGGATACTTTAAAATCGGTCAGGCCCTGCGCGCGCAGCGCATCTTCCACGTCGCTCTGCTGGAAGGTGGAATTCATGTTATAGGAGATGTTCAAGCCGCCCGCAAAGTCAATGCCGTAGTTAATCCCGTAGCCGAAGATGGACATCACCAGCGCCACCAGCATAATCGCCAGCGCGAAGATCGTGGCGGGAACGGAATAGTTTTTAAAAAGTACTTTCATGTTATTTCGCCTCCCCGGCAACCGCAGCAGGCTTTACCGCATGCTTCTTCATGCCGATCACATACAGATTCGGGTCTTTGAACAGGGTGACCATCCGGGAGAGCAGGAACCGGGTGACCGTGATGGCCGTAAACATGCTGGCGATTACGCTGAGCAGCAGAGTGGTTGCGAAACCCTGTACCGAGCCCGTGCCGTAGAACAGCAGCACGATTGCCGCGATAATGGTGGTAATGTTGGAGTCCAGCACGGCGCTCATGGCGTTTTTAAAGCCGATACGAACGGCGTGCATCATCGGGCGGCCCAGATAGGCTTCTTCTTTAACGCGCTCGAAGATGATAACGTTCGCATCCACGGCCATACCGATACCAAGGATAATACCGGCGATACCGGGCAGG
>DAOPZG010000134.1:0-6973 GCA_035353235.1 Candidatus Limiplasma sp. | reverse complement strand
ATGTGCGTTTTCTTTGAGATGCTTACGCAGGATACCACGCCCTCTTTCAAAGGGATCGCGGAGGACGGCACGCTGGAATTTGGTGTTCCCGAGGTGGAAAACTACGCGATGATCCGCCGTATCCATCAGGGAATATATGATTTCGCCATGGCGTATGCCCATGCGTTTCAGAATTATCCGATGTTCCTGAATATCAGCGGCCACGACGCCTATCAGCCGTTCAACCATTATCTGGCCGATCTTTCACACATTCGGAAGGATTTTCTGGACTTCACCTTCACGCGCGGCGTCGGCAGCGACGAAAACACACAGGTTTGTGAAACGCTCGGAGACCTGCTGACCAAGCTGGGTTTGGGAAAGGGGGCGTAACGGATGGTTCTGTACAGTGTCGTAAGCACGTATCAGCTGCTTAATGCCATGATCCACAGGGAAAACCATTATCCGAGTGATAAAGCAGTGCTCATGATTGCCTCCACCCTGTGTGAAAAGTTTCCCGAATATCAGAACCTGAAAGACTTTTTTTCAGATATAGTTGTATTCCCCCTGATGCCCGTTCCGGAGGATTTGCTCACCCGACACACGAACGACGAGTTCTTTCGTCGTTTCTTCAAAGAATGGGGCCGGGATATTCGCGGTTTCGAGAAAATTTACGTCGGCGCGGCTCACTACCATTTCGGGGTCTATCTTTGCAGCCAAAAGGTCCCTTTCTGTATGTTCGAAGATGCCGCGGGGGTGTTCAGCGCCCCGGATGTTTTGATGAATACAGACAGTCGTCTGGCTCCGACACGCTCCCGTATGGCGCGCGAATATCACCTCTATACCGGTGAAAATCCCATGATCGTCGCCCGGGTTGGCAACCGCTTCGCGCAGGTTGAGGGATATCAGGCAACGAATTTTGAGCATCAGGATGTGATCGAAAGTTTCGAATCTCTTCCGCCGGAACGGCAGACAGCGGTGCGACGCTTTTTTGTGAAACAGGACCTCTTCCATGTGCCGGAGCACTCCACCGTTGTGCTCACCCAGCATTTTGCCAACCTGAAAATGCTCACCTTCGAAGGGCAGGTGACGATCTATCAGTATCTCGTGGATTACTTTCTGCCGGACCGTACGCTGGTGATCAAGCCTCACCCGGATGATTTGCTGTACTACAGCAGCCTGTTTCCGGACGCGACGGTGATCAACGTGAAATTCCCTTCGGAGCTGTTGCCTGTGTTGTTTGACAACCGTCCCGCGGAGATCGCTACCGTCAGCTCCACAGCGGTTGGCAGCCTGAAGCGTTATTTTACCCATTGTCTGGATATGACGCCCGCCTTTGAGCGTGACTTCCGGATGACGCCGCGTTACGACGCCGCGCTTCGTTTTCTGCATTCGTTGGGCGCTTCCGCTCCGTGCGGCATGGGCGTAAATCAGGAAATTGTAAACGGCCTCTGGAGCGCGATCATCGGTTCTGGAGCCGAACCTCCCGTTTATAACCTGACCAGCGGCGCGCGCTGGATGGTCGTGAACGAGACGGAGGACGACGGTTATGCCGCTTTGTCCGCCCTGCCCGAGGACGGCTGCGCTGTTTTTATCAACCAGTCCGGGGAGAATGGATTTCTGAAAACCGCGTCGGCGGCAGGCTGTGAGCTTACGCCGATGCGCCTGACGAAAACTTTCCTTCAGCAGAACGATGTTTATACCGATCCCTCGCCGGATATCCTTTGGGTGGCCGCAAAAACTGCCGGACCGCTCCGTGCGGCACAGCAGTTTTCCTGGCAGCGTATCCTGCCTTACAGCGGCCTGAAAACGGAGGTGAGCCCCATGACGGAACAGGAGCGGGAGATACTGGCGCTGCGCGGCAACGTAAAGGCGCTGGAAACACGGCTGGAAGCAATGATCCAGCAAAATAAGCAGTTGGAGAAACAGCTGGCGGAACAGCAGCGCAAGGAGGGCCATCAGAAATGAAAACGGTCGCCTTTGTACCGATCAAGCTCAACAGCGAGCGTACTCCCGGTAAGAATATCAAGCCGTTTTTCGACGGAAACACGCTGGTTCAGATGATCGAGCGCACTTTGACGCAGGTGCCGGAGCTGGACGAACGTTATGTTTTTTGCAGCGATGACCGGATCACAGACTATCTGGTGCCCGGATTCCGTTTTCTGCGCCGCCCGGCTTTTCTGGATACGGCTCAGGCCACCCCGCAGGATATCATCCGGGAATTTTCCAAACTGGTTCCCGCTGAGATTTATATGGTATCCCACGCCACATCCCCGTTTGTGAAACCCCAACGTTTCAGCGAGTGTCTGCGCGCCGTGCAGAGCGGGGAACACGATTCCGCCTTCACCTGCGAAAAAATCCAGCGCCTGTTGTGGCAAAACGGACGACCGATGAATTTTCAGGCGGAGAGCGTACCGCGCACGCAGGATTTGATCCCCATGTATGCCGAAGTATCCGCTGCCTATGTTTTCAGGCGGGATATGTTTGAACGGCTCAATCGCCGTATCGGGGATAACCCTTTCTTATGTGAAGTTTCAGGGAGCGAATGTGTGGATATCGACTACCCGGAAGATTTTGCGATTGCCGACGCCCTGTACCGGGAACTGATTGCGCACGGAGGAAAAACGCATGAGTAATATCAAAATTCTGGACTGCACCCTTCGCGATGGCGGATATGTGGTAGATACGCTCTTTGGGGAGCGCGTGATCAAGGGGATGATCGCCAAACTGGCGCGCAGCCGCGTGGACCTGATCGAATGCGGCTTCCTGAAAGATCATCCCCATGACAAGGACAGCTCCACTTTTGAATATCCCGACGAATTGATCCCCTACCTTCCCCGCCAGAAAGACCCGCAAACCAGCATTGTCGCCATGATCGACCATAATCGGTATGATCTTACCAAACTAAAGCCGTACGACGGGTGCAGTATCGACATGCTGCGGGAATGCTTTTTTCACCAGGACTGGCAGGCCGCCATCGAAGAAGCCCGAAAGATACAGGCTCTGGGCTATCAGGTTTTCGTGCAGCCGGTAGATGTGCTGGGGTATACGGACCGGGAATTGCTGGACCTGATTGACGAGGTAAACCAGCTGCAGCCCTTCGCTTTCTCCATCGTAGATACGTTCGGCTCCATGTTTCTGGAGGACCTCACCCATATCTTCAGCCTGATCGACCATAATCTGGACCCGCGCATCTCGATCGGGTTCCATTCCCATAACAATATGCAGCTCTCTTTTGCTCTTTCGCAAAAGTTTATTGAGCTTTGCGGCACGCGCCGCAAAGGGATTGTGGACAGCTCCGTATACGGTCTGGGCCGTGGCGCGGGCAACACCAACACCGAACTGGTCATGCACTATTTGAACGCTTATCACGGCGCGGATTATGATATCAACGAGCTGATGGATCTGATTGATTCCTATATGAACGCAATCCGGCAGGATCACGAATGGGGCTACTCTATCCCCAACCTGATCGCGGGGATGTACAGCTCCCACGTGCACAATATCACTTATCTGCAAAACCATCACAGCATCAATGCCAAAGACCTGCGCCAGATTGTGGAACAGATTGAGCCGCAGGCCCGTAAACGTTACGATTACGACGCGCTGGAAGAACTGTATAACCACTTTATGGATCGGAAAATCGACGATCATGCTGCTTTGGATACGCTGGAAAGAGCATTCACCGGAAAGGAAATTCTGCTGATTGCTCCGGGCAAGAGCATCGATGCTTACCGCGGCGAGATTCAGGCCCTTTCCTCCCGGGAGAACGTTATCACGGTCAGCGTCAACTTCCTGCCGCAGGAATTCGCTGTGGATTACGTGTTTTATAACAATCCCCGCCGTTATGAGCACAGTGTGGATTTGGACCGGGAGCGGCTGGCGGACAGCCAGCAAATCGTCACCTCCAACCTGCCGGGGAATATTCTGGTCGGAAAGCCCCTTCAGCTGAATTTCGACACGCTGGCAAAACGCGGCTGGAAAAACTACGACAATTCCATGATCTTCGCGATCCGGCTTGCGCTGCGTTTGGGTGCGCAAACCATCCGGCTGGCCGGTCTGGATGGCTTCAACGAGGATAGCGCGCCGAACTTCTCCAGCGAGAACGCGGAGCTGGAAACCGTAGAAGAACAGGAAGATTACCGCCAGAAGAATGAGGATATCGCAGGTATGCTGGAGGAGATTGCAAGACACGCCCCCCGACGCATCAGCTTTGTCACCCCAAGCCGCTTCAGCGCGATTCTGGAGGCTTGACCGCTATGCGCGAGCAGGAGCGGCTCAGCCGCCTGAAATGGATCGTGCTGGACGTAGACGGCACCCTGACCGACGGCAGAATCATCTACGGAAGCGACGGTATGGAGATGAAGCAGTTTCATGTTCGCGACGGCGCGGGAATATTGCTTGCGCAGAACGCCGGGTTGCAACTGATGATTCTGACGGCACGGGAAAGTGAGTGCGTGCGCCGCCGCGCCGAGGAACTTCACATCGCGGTCCTGTTGCAGGGCATCCCCGATAAAAAAGCGGAGTTGGCCCGACAGATGCTCCAGCGGAATCTGCTAAAGGACGAGGTCGCCTACATGGGGGACGATCTGGTAGACCTTTCCTCCATGCCTCTCTGCGGATACTGCGCCTGCCCGGCGGACGCGGCGGAAGAGGTAAAGGCGAATTGCGATTACATTGCACCTTCCAAGGGCGGGTGCGGCGCTGTGCGCGATTTTCTGGAATTTTGCCTGAAAGCGCGCGGACAATGGGCGGAAGCCGTTCGCATGACTTACGATCGTTGATATTATACGCCTGTGCAAAAGGAGAATAGACTTACGCCGTCGAAGCATACTATGATTCGTTCGTATCGTCTTATCCGGACCCATGCGGGAGGTGCGAACGCATGGGTCTTTGTTTTATCCTGTTCATCCGCCGAAAAGAATATCGGTTATTCTGTCAGTATTACTTTAGCTTCAATCACTATGATGTGTTATAATGGTAAACAGTGATCGTTTATTCAAAATATTCCTATTTGGGGAGGGCATCAAATGAAAACTGGAATGAGACGGACTTCAAAAAACCTGCTCAGTTGGCTGCTCACGCTGGCACTCGTATGCAGTATTGGGTGGCCGGTTACCGCGCTGAGCGAATCTGCAACCGATTCCTCCGTACCAACAGAAACCATACAGGAAGCTACGGCGGAACCCGCCACGCCAACGCCCGTGCCGGATACGCCCACCCCAGTCCCGGAAACGCCTTCTCCCGTGCCGGAAACCGCAACACCGGAACCTGTTACGGAAGCTCCCGCAACGGATACGCCGACCCCTGAGCCAACCGCTACACCGTCCCCGGAAGTCACTGCGACCCATACGGTAACCCCAACCCCGGGAGTTACACCGACGGCTACTCCCCAGCCGACAACCGCGCCTTACACCGGATACGCTCGTTTGAATGCAAGGACGAATATATACCAGAATACCACCTCCTCCAGCTACCTGTTCCGTCTAGCCAAAGATTCGTATGTCTATGTCAGCGACGCAAGACTGGGCGGTGCGGATCGCGTCTACCTCAACTTCGCGGTGGACGGGGAAGCAGTCGGCGGTTATGCCGATCCCACGCTTCTCGACACTCTGTCTACTGATCAGCAGAGTGAGCTGGTAGCCGATTTGCTCCGTGCTGATCATCCGGTCTATTACCAGAATGATCAGCATCTGCCGCTTGCCGAGCTTACCCCGGAATACCCGGTTGCCGCTTCCCCCGCCACGCCCGAAGTAACGGCGACTTCGGAACCAACGGCGACACCGGCTCCAACTGAAACCCCGGTCGCCAAGGGCGCTTCACTCAGCCGGGAACAGGCATCGAACAATATGAAAGACGCTCTCAGGAGCGCCAAGACCGTTCAAATCAACTGTCCGTCCTACCTGAATATGCAATCCAGCCATCCTTACGCAAACAACGAGGATGTGGTCTATGTTTACCGTGTCAGCAACGCCGCACGGATCGCGCTTACATTCAGTTCGGACACCTATGTGGAAGATAACTATGATTTCATCGGTATTTTCAACGATAAGGATGTCCTTATCAATGCTTACACCGGAAGCGAGCTTGCGGGGCAAACCATCGTGCTTCGTGGCAATGTTTTCAAAGTTTATCTGTACACCGACAGTTCCGTTACAAAGTACGGTTTCCGCGTGACTGCGGTAAATAACTTTATCGCGCCGCCTGCGCCTGCTTCCGCGTATGCTGCGAGCAGCACGCAGGTGACCGTATCTTGGAATGCTTCCGGGATGATCCATGGTTATTACCTTTACCGGGCGACAAATCCCAACGGCCCCTATACCTACGTAGGCGCGACTACCGGCACCTCCTTGCCCTCCGCTGTGCCTTACGGCGTGATGAGTTATTTCAAACTTCGGGCATATAACGACCTGAGCAGCGCCACGACAGGCACAACCCGCTACCTGAGCGGGTATTCCGCCCCGTTCGCTTTCTTTGCGCTCTCCGCGCCCTCCATCACATCCATTGTGTCGGCAGGCAGCGGCTCCGCAACCATCAGCTGGCGCTCGGTCGGGAACGCGCAGGAATATCGCGTTTACCGCAGCGATTCGGAAAACGGTACGTACAGTTATGTGACCACGGTCTACGGTACCTCCGCGACTGTAGCCATTGATGCGTCTGTCGCGAATTACTATAAAGTATGCGCCGCCTGCACGCGCGAAGGCGTTACCTATGTCGGCCCCCGCGGCGCGGCGCGGTATGCGGATATCGGCGTGGCGCAAGTGGTTATGGCCCTTGCCGAAGTGATCAGCAGCAGCCAGCTGAAGCTGAACTGGAACGCAGTACCCGGCGCCGCAGGGTATCAGATTTTCCGCAGTGCCAGCCCGGACGGCGAATATACGTACCGCGGCGTTACCGGCATCACCACCTACACGGATAACTGCATGTTCGGGGTCATCAACTACTACAAAGTGCGGGCGTATAAAATCATCAACGGTCAGACCGTTTTCGGCGCGCT
>DAOPZG010000133.1:0-7090 GCA_035353235.1 Candidatus Limiplasma sp. | reverse complement strand
GTATCATAACGGCCGTATGTGCATGGAGCTGATGGCCCGGCTGTAACGCGGGGCTATGGCCATAGGAGGGGAATGAATTAATGGAACCGGCTTTTTCTCCGGCGGCGGTGTTCGGCGACCGGATGGTGCTTTGCCGCAACCGCCCCATAACGATCTTTGGAACCGCGCGGAACGGCGTGGAAATTTCTGTGCGCATCAACGGGCAATCGGCCTGTGAGATCGCCCGGAATGGGCGTTTTGAGGTTACGCTTGCCCCCATGCCCGCTGGCGGGCCGTACACGTTGTCACTTACGGACGGCCAGACCGAGAGGCGCTTTACCGATGTGCTGATTGGCGACGTCTATTTTGCGGGCGGCCAAAGCAATATGGAGATGGAACTGAAGGACAGCGACGACGGCGCGCGGCTGACCGCGACGTCGGACGATCCGCTGATCCGCTATTATAACGTGCCGAAACTGGCGGTAGCGGACGTGGCGCTGCTGGCCGCGGAACAGGCCAGCGGATGGAAAACGGTTCGACCGGGAGACTGCGGAGACATCAGCGCCGTGGCATACCATTTCGCGGCGAGGCTGCGGGCGGAACTGGATGTGCCGGTGGGCATCATTGATTGTTACTGGGGCGGCACATCGGTCGCCTGCTGGCTGGACGAAGCTGCCCTGCGCGCCACCGACGCGGGCGAGGCACTGTGGACGGAGTTTACCGCAAGTATCGCCGCCAAATCGGACGCGGAGTGCGACGCCGAGGTGCGCGCCCATGACGAGAAGCTGGAAGATTGGAACCGGAGCGTGGAAAAGGTGCGGGCGGAGCATCCCGGCATCCCCTGGCCGGAGGTGGCCGCGCTTGTCGCACCCTGCCCGTGGAACCCGCCCGCGTCGCGCAAAAGCGGTTTCCGCCCGGCAGGGCTGGCCGAAACCATGGTGAAGCGCGTGGCGCCCTGTACGCTGACGGGAATTCTGTATTATCAGGGCGAGGAAGACACGAAACATCCCGGGCTGTACCGGGAACTGATGGGCTCGCTGATTACGTTCTGGCGCGGGTTGTTCCGCGATCCGGAACTGCCGTTTCTGTACGCGCAGCTGCCGATGTTCCGCAACAGTTACGAGGCGGACGATCACCGTTGGGCGGAACTGCGGCAGGCGCAGGAACAGGTATGGCTGGCCGCGCGCAACGTGGGGCTGGCGGTGCTGATTGACGCGGGGGAGTTGGACAACATCCACCCGACGGATAAAAAGACCGTGGGGGATCGCCTGTTCCAACAGGCGTTGCGGGTGGTATACGGGCGTGCCGACGCGCCGGAAAGCCCGCGCGCGCGGTATGTCTGGCGCGAAGGAACGGAACTGGTGGTGGAACTGACCGCGGCGGTAACGGCCCGCGGCGAACCTGCCCTGTTTGAACTGGCGGACGAAAAGGGCGTGTTTGTGCCCGCGGACGCGACGCTGGAGGGGCGGCGCATCCGGCTTTCGGCGGAGGGGATGGCCCGGCCGCTGGCGGCCCGTTACGCGTGGGTGAATTACGGCTGTGTGAACGTATTCGGAACCAACGGGCTGCCGCTGGCGCCCTTTAAAATGGGGTAATATCCCCCGACAACCGCTTTGGGAAAGGAATTGCTTATGAACATACTGCATCCCGCGCTGGAAACGCTGATTCGGGAGAGGCCCGCGCTTGCGGGCATGGGGAAGGATTTGCAGGCCGCGCTGGATATTTTGCTTACCTGCTTCCGTCACGGGGGTAAACTGCTGCTGTGCGGCAACGGCGGAAGCGCCTGCGACTGCGAGCATATCGCCGGGGAACTGATGAAGGGATTTCTGCTGCCGCGCCCGCTTTCAGCGGGGGAGAGGGCGGCGCTGGCAAGCGCGGGGGATGAGGACGGCATGATTGCCGCCAGCCTTCAGCGAGCGCTGCCGGTGCTGGTGCTGCACGGGTTAAGCGGCATGAGCACCGCGTTTTTAAACGACGTGCGCGGGGAACTGACCTATGCGCAGCAGGCATTCGCCTATGCCGTTCCGGGGGATGTGCTGCTGGGCATTTCCACCTCCGGCAACGCGCAGAATGTGCGGGCGGCGGCGATTGCGGCGCGCGCACGGGGCGCGAAGGTGATCGGGCTGACCGGCGTGACGGGCGGAAAACTGGCGGCGCTGTGTGACGTTTGCCTGAAAGCGCCGGAAAAAGAAACCTACCGCGTACAGGAACTGCATCTGCCCATCTATCACGCTCTTTGCATCACGGTGGAACAGGAATTGTTCGGGGGTACGCAGGCATGAACCGTTATGTGGGGCTGGACATCGGCGGTACCAAATGTGCCGTCAGTGTCGGCGTGGAGGATGGAACCGCCCTGCGCATTGTTGCGCGGGAGGCGATCGACACGCCTGCCGATCAGCGGGAGGCAATGAACCGCCTGCTTGCGCTGGCCGAAAACCTGCTGGCGGGGGAACGCGCCGTGGGTGTGGGAATCAGCGCGGGCGGGCCGATGGACGCTGAAAGCGGCATGTTGCAAAACCCGCCCAACCTGCCGGGATGGAGCGGCGTATCGCTCACCCGGCTGGCGGGTGAAAGACTGAGCGCCCCCTGTGTGATGGAAAACGACGCCAACGCCTGCGCGCTGGCGGAGTGGCGCTGGGGCGCGGGGCAGGGCGCGCGGAACCTGGTTTTTCTCACGTTCGGCACAGGACTGGGCGCAGGGATTGTGCTGGACGGGCGCATCCTGCGCGGCGCAACCGGCGACGCGGGGGAGTTGGGCCATTGGCGGCTTTTTGATCACGGCCCCGCCGGATACGGCAAGCTCGGCTCGTTCGAGGGGTTCTGCTCTGGCGGCGGCATCCGGCAGCTGGCGCTGACCGTGGGGGAACGGTACCGGCAGAAAGGCGCGGTTCCCGCCTATTGGCAGGCTGACAGAATCGACGCGAAGACCGTGGCGGAAGCGGCGCGCGCGGGCGACTCCGCCGCGCTGGAAACCTACGCTCTCTGCGGCGAGGCGCTGGGGCGGGGGCTTTCGCTGCTGATTGATTTTTTCAACCCGGATTGCGTGGTGCTGGGTTCCATCTTTGCACGCAGCGGCGATTTGCTTACGGCTTCCATGCGCTGCGCGCTGGAACGGGAGGCGCTGCCCCGGGCGCTGGCGGCTGCGCGCATCGTGCCCGCGGCGCTGGGCGACCGGATCGGCGATTACGCGGCGCTGGCGCTGGCCCGGCAGGCGGCGGAACAAGGTTGAACGGACGGAAGTAAATTCTCCCAACAGGCGCGTGGCAGGTTGCCCCGCCTGTTTTTTGATGGCTATTCCGATGCTTTGCCTACCCGATACGGAAAGGTACCGACCGGAAAAGACAGGTATTTACCCCCCCTGTTTCGTAACTTTCCGCCCTTTTGCGCGCCCATCCGCAATGCTATACTAAGCCCAGCAAACGGAAAGACGGTGATATACGCTGATGGGCGAAATCCTTGTGTCCATGGAGCATATCTGTAAAAGTTTCCCGGGCGTGAAGGCGCTGGACGACGTGCATTTTGAGCTGCGCGCCGGCGAAGTAATGGCGTTGCTGGGGGAAAACGGCGCGGGCAAGAGCACGCTGATGAAGGTTTTAAGCGGCGTGTATACCCGTGATTCCGGCCGGATGGAGATTTTCGGCAAAGAGCAGGGCGACCTGACCCCACGCCAGGCGCAGGAGCTGGGCGTTGCGATTATCCATCAGGAATTGAATATGTGCCGTCACCTTTCCGTGGCGGAAAACATCTTTCTCGGGCGGGAAAAAACAAAGTTCGCCACCCTGTCCAACCGGGAGATGGAGGGCGAAGCCCGCCGGATTCTGCAGGAGCTGAAGATGGACCTGAACCCGCAGCAGGTGGTGGGCGAACTGCCGGTTTCCAAGCAGCAGATGGTGGAAATCGCCAAAGCGCTGTCCACCAACGCCCGCGTGCTGATTATGGACGAACCGACCTCCTCGCTGACCTCCCGCGAAATCAACGACCTGTTCCGCATCATCCGCGAGCTGAAAGCCAAGGGATGCGGCATCGTGTATATCTCCCACCGGCTGGAGGAACTGCAATACATTGTGGATCGGGTTACCATTATGCGGGACGGACAGTTTGTTACCAGCGCGAATTTCCGCGACATCGGCATGAACGAAATTATCGCCAACATGGTGGGCCGCGAAATTAAAGAGAAATTTCCCCGCGTTACCTGCCAGCGCGGCAAACGTGTTTTTGAGGTAAAACATTTAAACGCCGGGCGAATGGTGCGCGACATCAGCTTTGAACTGCATGAGGGTGAAATTGTAGGGTTCGCGGGGCTGATGGGCGCGGGACGCACCGAAACTACGCGCGCGATTTTTGGCGCGGACCCCAAGGAGAGCGGCGAAATCATGCTGGACGGTAAACCCGTACGTATCCGTAAGGTGGCGGACGCTATCCGCGCGGGCATCGTGCTGGCTCCGGAGGACCGTAAAAAGGACGGGTTATGTACCAAGCTGTCTCTGCGGCAGAACATCGCGCTGCCGAATCTGGATATGCTCTGCGACCGGATGGGCGTAGTGCGCCGCAACAGGGAAACAACCATGTGCACGCGCGCCGTGGAAGAGCTGATGATTAAAACCCCCTCCATTGACAAGGACGCGGCTACGTTGTCCGGCGGCAACCAGCAGAAGGTGGTCGTGGCAAAGTGGCTGGCGCGCAATTCCCGTGTAGTGATGTTTGACGAGCCGACCCGCGGTATCGACGTGGCCGCCAAGGTGGAAATTTACCACCTGATGAACAAGCTGAAGCAGCAGGGGATCGCGGTGATGTTCGTTTCCTCCGAAATGCCGGAGATCATGGGCATCTCAGACCGCATCATCGTGATGTGCGACGGCAGAATCACGGGGGAACTGAGCGCCGAGGAAGCGACGCAGGAAAAGATTCTTACCCTGGCCACGCAATTTGAAAAGAAAGTCGCCGCCGCGAACGAATGAGGAGGACTGTTTCATGCAAACTACCCGACTGAACCCCGCGCGCCGCTTTTTCGCCATCCGCGGGATGGCCTCGGCGATGATCGCCTTCGCCGCGCTGATCGTGATCTACGTGGTGTTCGGTTTAAGCAACCCCAATGTGTTTTCCGGGGCGAACATCCAAAACCTGCTGCGCTCCATGAGCAAATACCTGATTATCGGCATCGGGCAGAGTTACCTGCTGATTACCGGCAACATTGACCTGTCCATCGGCTCGCTGGTGGGCATGAGCGCCATGATCTCCGCCACAATGATGACCCACGGCACCAACCCGATTCTGGCTTCGCTGATCGCGCTGGCCTGCTGCCTGACCATCGGGTTGATCAACGGCCTGCTGGTGGGCAAGGCGCAACTGCCGCCGTTCATCGCGACGCTGGGCACCATGTTTGTGGCTCGCGGCGTGGGCTACATGATCAACGGCAACCGCAACACCGACGCGATCGCTTCCGGTATCGGCGCGGATGCGGGCGACCGGTTCCAGAACTTCTTCTACTACGGCAAGACATTTGGGGTTTACAATACTTTTCTGGTGGCGCTGGTGGTGTTTATCGTTTTCTTCTTCCTGCTTTCCAAAACACGTACGGGCCGCCACATCTACGCCATCGGCTCCAATGTGGACGCGGCCAAGCTGTCCGGCGTAAGCGTGTTTGCCACCACCACCAAGGCGTATCTGGTTTCCGCGTTCTGCGCGTTCGTCGTGGGCCTGATCCTGTGTGCGCAGGCCAGTATGGGCAACATGGAAGCCGGTAACATGTACGAGATGTACGCCGTCGCCGCGGGCGTAATCGGCGGAATCTCCCCGCTGGGCGGCACGGGCCTGCTGCTGGGCACCTTCGCGGGCGCGGCCGTGTGGCAGACGCTGGAAAACGGCCTGAACATGGTTGGCGCGCAGGTGGGGCTGCAGCGCATCGTGATCGGCGTAATCGTGGTATTCTCCGTTTTGCTGGACGTGGTGATCCGCCGCGGCGCCCGCAAACGCTCCAAGTGAATTTGTAAGCGGCCGTAAGGCTGTTTATAGAGAAAATATATCAGGAGGGAAAACTATGAAAAAGTTTCTCGCAATTCTCTGTGTTCTCGCACTCAGCCTGAGCGTGTTCGCGGCATCCGCCGAGACCGTCAAGGCTACCCAGGCGTGGAAAATCGCCCTGATCACCATGGACTCCATCGACCAGCACTGGGTAAAGCTCAACGAGGGCGCCCAGGCGAAAGCGACCGAGCTTGGCGTAACCGTTACCTTCATGTCCCCCAACACCAAGGATGACGCGCAGCAGATCGAGTGCGTTAACAACGCAGTCGCCGGTGGCTACAACGCCATCATGGTCGCGGCCAACGGCCCGGACGCCATTTCTTCCGCGCTGAAAGAGGCGCAGGCTGCGGGCGTGAAGATCGTGTACGTGGACAGCCCCGCGAACGTGCCTGCCGAAGCGACCTTCTCCACCGACAACCAGGCTGCCGGCAAGACCGCCGGTGAAACCATGATCGCGGCGCTGACCGCGGCGGGCGTAACCGAAGGCTCCATCGGCATCGTGAACGTGAACGCTGCCACCGACTCCACCGTGAAACGGGAAGCGGGCTTCCGCTCCGCGTTTGACGGCACCAAGTTCACCATCCTCGAAACACAGTATGGCGAAGGCGACGCTGCCAAGAGCCAGACCATTGCCGAAAACTACATCACCCAGGGCGTGGTTGGCATCTTCGGCGCCAACGAAGGCTCCACCACCGGCACCGGCAACGCCATCAAGGCTTCCGGCAAAACCGTGATCGGCGTGGGCTTCGACAAGTCCGACGCGATCCTCGGCCTGATCAAAGACGGGTACCTGCTGGCCACCATGGCGCAGAACCCGGACGTGATGGGCGCCAAGGGCGTGGAAGCTTGCGTGCAGGCTCTGGAAGGCCAGACTCTGGGCGGCGCTGTGACCGATACCGGCGTAAGCGTACTCACCAAGGATTCCCTGTAATCTATCTCCGAACAACCCTGTGGGGCGTCGGTCCGAAAGGACCGACGCCCCAGCTTGCTGAAAAAGGCCCATCTGCGTTGTCAGCCGCGGGATGGCAAGGGGGTATCACTTACAAACGGTAAGCTCAACCCCTTGCCACCCTTGCTTCCTCGCATCTGA
>DAOPZG010000132.1:0-7237 GCA_035353235.1 Candidatus Limiplasma sp. | reverse complement strand
TTTTCCCCGAGCTTGCGCAGGAAGAAGCCGATTATATTATCCACACGATCCGTACCCATTACGGAATGGCGTAACGGGTTAAACTCTTCGGGAAAATCCCGTTCCATCACAAACGTTTCCTGTCTCATCACCGCCGCCTGTTTTTCAGGCGGCGGCTTGCTTGTGAAAATGCACTTTCGCTCCGCGTTATATTCAGGTACGGTTACTCACCATGGAACAGTTTACGTTTTTTCCACTGCCACGAAGCGCTTCCGCGCCCCAATCAAACATTCCATATAAAACCGAACGGATGCTTCGCCCTTTCTCCGTAAGGGTATACTCTACCCGTGGGGGTACCTCGGCAAACACGGCACGGGTCAGCAAACCGTCCGCTTCCAGCTCTCGCAGCTGTTGGGTCAGCATTTTGGGGGTTGCCTGCGGAATCAGCCGGTGCAGCTCACTGAAACGCAGCGTATGCGCAAGTAACTGCCACAGGATCAGCGCCTTATACTTGCCGCCGATCATTCGCAGGGTTTCCTCCACAGGGCAATTCACACCCGGGCAATGGCACTCCACCGCAACCGCCTCCCATCGCAGGATCATAAGGGATTTTCCCTGTGTTTTACCCTCCCATCATACAGTGTCGGGTGCGATAACGCAACCTATAGGCACGCTACCCAAAAGGGTACCAGCTCACCAGAAAGTACGTACTTGCTTTATTACCCTCATGCGTTACAATATGTACGGAAAGTGTTTTTTATTCACCATCCAAACCCGAAAGGAGACTGACTGCTTTGAAAAAAACAGCATTTCATATCAGCGGCATGTCCTGCGCTGTCTGCGCCCAGACCATCGAGAAAAACGTGTCTCAGATGCCGGGCGTAACCCATGCCAGCCTGAATTTTGCCACTGAAACCCTGTACGTGGAACATGATCCCGCCCAAACCGGCGCTGCCGATATCGACGCGAAAGTACGGGAGTTGGGTTATACAGCCGAAGAAAAAACAGGCGTGCAGAATGTGACGATTCCGATCGGAGGCATGACCTGCGCGGCCTGCGCAACTCGCGTGCAAAAGGCAATCGGTCGGCTGCCCGGTGTGGAAAGTACCTCCGTCAATCTGGCTACCGAAAAGGCCACCGTCGTTTATAACCCTCAGGAAACGCGCCTTTCGGATATCCGCGCAAGCATCGAAAAGGCGGGGTATCAGGCGCTGACGCCGCATACAAAAAACGCTGCCGAGGAGAACCGTGATCGGAAGCGCCGCGAAATCAACGCCATGAAAACCCGGCTTTTCCTATCCGCCCTGTTTACCCTGCCCCTTCTCTACGTCGCGATGGCACCCATGGTAGGCCTTCCGATTCCGATGGCGCTCTCGCCGATGGAACATCCCCTGCGGTACGCGCTGACCGAACTCCTGCTGACGGTGCCTGTGATTGCCGTTGGGTATCGCTTCTATACGATGGGATTCCGCTCGCTTTGGCAACGAAGCCCCAACATGGATTCGCTGATCGCCGTCGGCACGGCGGCCTCGGTCGGCTACAGCGTATATAACCTCTTTCAGATTGCGGCGGGCAACACAATGGCCGTTCACTCGCTGTATTTTGAATCCGCCGCGGTGATCATCACCCTGATCCTGTTAGGAAAAACGCTGGAAACCATCTCCAAGGGTCGTACCGGCGATGCGGTTCAGAAGCTGATGAACCTTGCACCTAAAACCGCACTGGTGCTGCATCAGGGCAAGGAGAAGGAAATTCCTGTCGAGGAAGTGGAGATCGGCGATGTAATCATCGTCCGGCCGGGTGCGCGTATCCCGGTAGACGGAACCGTTACCGAAGGCCATACAGCGATTGACGAATCCATGCTGACCGGCGAAAGCCTGCCCGCCGAGAAAAAAGCAGGCGATACGGTTTACGCCGCTACCATCAACACCACCGGCGCCATCCGTTTCCGTGCGGAAAAGGTAGGCGACGACACGGCGCTGGCGCAGATCATCCGACTGGTGGAAGACGCGCAGGGCGCGAAAGCCCCGATCGCCAAACTGGCCGATATCGTCAGCGGATATTTTGTACCGGTTGTGATGGCAATTGCGCTGATCGCGGGGATCGCGTGGTATATCGGGACCGGCGGTGATCTCAAGTTTGCTTTGACAATCTTCGTATCCGTACTGGTGATCGCCTGTCCCTGCGCATTGGGGCTGGCTACGCCGACCGCTATTATGGTAGCGACCGGAAAGGGTGCGGAATACGGTATTTTGTTTAAGAGCGGAGAGGCGCTGGAAACCGCCCACACCCTGCAAACCATCATTTTTGATAAAACCGGCACCCTGACCGAAGGCAAACCGAGCGTAACCGACGTGCTGCCCGCTGCGGGATTTACCACGGACCAATTATTGCAGATCGCCGCATCCGCCGAGAAACCGTCCGAACACTCTCTCGGGCAGGCGATCATCGCCTTCGCCGCGCGGAAGAACCTGCCGTTTCTGCAGGCAAACAGCTTCCAGGCTAAAATGGGGCGAGGCATCGAAGCCGTCGTAAATGGCCGCCGCGTCACCTCCGGCAACCGGAAGCTGATGGAAGAAACAGGCATATCGCTTGAGTCGTTTCAACCCCATGCGGAACGGTTGGCACAGGAAGGCAAAACCCCCATGTATGTTGCAGTGGACGGCCAGCTGGCCGGGCTGATCGCAGTGGCGGATGTGGTGAAACCCGGCAGCCGCGCCGCTGTGGAAAGCCTGCGCAAAATGGGCATCGACGTGGTGATGATGACCGGCGACAACCACCTTACCGCATCGGCAATCGCCAGACAGGTCGGCATTGAGCGGGTTCTATCCGAAGTGCTCCCGCAGGACAAGGCGGGTGAGGTGAAAAAGCTGCAGGCCGAAGGCCGCCGTGTCGCTATGGTGGGCGACGGAATCAACGATGCGCCCGCGCTGGCGCAGGCAAACGTCGGCATCGCCATCGGTTCCGGCACAGACGTAGCGATGGACAGCGCGGATGTCGTGCTGATGCGATCCGACCCCATGGATGTGCCCACCGCCGTGGAACTGAGCCGCCGGACCATTCGCAACATCAAGCAAAACCTTTTCTGGGCCTTCGGCTATAACACCATTGGCATTCCGATTGCCGCGGGGTTGCTCCATCTGTTCGGGGGACCGTTGCTCAATCCCATGCTGGCTGCCGCAGCCATGAGCTTAAGCTCTGTTTCAGTCGTCACCAACGCCCTGCGCCTGAAGCGCTTCCGCCCAAGCACAGAGAAAAAGCAGGGCTGACACGCCGGCAGTGTTTACACGCATAAAAGCGACCCGCGGTTCCTTTTACAGGAAGCGCGGGTCATTGATATTTCGGGTATGAAGATAGGCTATCATAGCCGGTTGGTTGGGCGGAAAAAATGGCAGGGGCAGGGCTTCCGGCGCAAAGAAGCGCAGGCAGGTGACTTCCGTTTCCTGCGGCTGTAATGTACCGCGATAGCTACGGCAAACATACACCACGTCGATATTGCTCACCTGATCTCCGTTGGGGTATTCAAACCGCATTTTCTCGCCGGAATACACACCCAATAAAGACAGTTCCTCCGCAATCAGCCCCGTCTCTTCGGCCAATTCACGCGCGGCGGCGTCCTCGGTTCGCTCGTACAGTTCAACCGCCCCACCGATATAGGCCCAGTCACCCGTATCAGCGCGCTTTTCCAGTAATACCTCACCGCGTTCGTTTTCCACAATAACCGAAGCGCCGCATTGCATTACCGGCCGATGCCCAACCCAACGCCGTATCTCCCGTATGTATTCTCCCATGCCGTCTCCTTATCCCTGCTTACTCTCCGGAGATGCCAGCGCATCACGCAACGGCTGCAAATCTACACCCTCCGCCTCTTCAAGAGCCTGCGTCAGTTCGTGCAGAATCTGCTGCACACCTCCAGCCACGTCGCTTTCCACATTGAGCGGCATTACGGGATCATGCACGGACAGCCGCAGCAGGAACCAGCCGTTGTTCAGACCGCCGTCCAGATCAAAGCTGATACGGATGCCCTCGCGGTTATCCGGCGCGATATGCCATCCGGACTGCCAGGTAGCATAATCCATCATCTGCTCAATAATCTGCCTTCCAGCCTGCGCAAAGTCCACGCTTGTGATTGGCAGGCGGATTTCCGTGCTTTCAACCGGCTCTTTCAGACCATCCAGCAGGGTTCCCAACTCCCGGCCCTGCTGTTTCAGTTGCATGGCTTTGATCAGAAGAAGGGTAACCAGATACATCCCATCGTCCAGAAAATGGTTATCGCGCAGTGCGGCGTGGCCGCTGGTCTCAATCGCCAGCGGGCAGTCGATCCCCGCCGCATTCAGGCGGATTGCCTCGTCGATTACGTTGCGGTATCCGCGTTTATACCGGTAATGAACGCCGCCCCACTCCTGAATAAACTCCGCTAACCCGGACGAGGTTACAGAGTCGGTTACGATGGTCGCGCCCGGATCGTTCTCTAACAAGATTGCGCTGATCATAGCAATCAGGCGATTACGGTTAATCTCTTTTCCGGTGTGATCCACAATCGCGGCGCGGTCACAGTCCGCGTCAAAAATCACACCGATGTCTGCGCCAACACGCAACACCGCGTTTGCAAGCGAGCCCATCGCTTCGGCATTCTCCGGATTCGGAATGTGGTTGGGGAAGTGGCCGTCCGGCTCCAGAAACTGGCTGCCCTCGATCCACGCGCCCAGACCCTGCAGCATATCGGCATAAAAGCCACCCGCGCCGTTGCCCGCGTCTACCACCACGTGCAGCCCCAGTAACGGTTGAGTCACTTCGGGGTTGACGCCGTTGATAATCAGTTGCCGGAGATGATCCACATATCGGGGTAAGAACGGAACAGTTGAGATTTGACCGCGTGTAACATTGCCTGCTTCAGGCAGTGTCTGCGCCAGCTGTAACAGTTCGTCCAGCTCGTGAAAACCCAGACCGCCCGCTTCTGTGAAAAACTTAAGACCGTTCAGCTTCCAGGGATGGTGGCTGGCTGTAATCATGATCGAACCATCAGGGCGAAATCCGTCCGTTAAGATGGCCATATACATAGACGGCGTGGTGCACATACCATAATCATTCGCGGTTGCGCTTTCCGCCGCAATACCGTCCGCCGCAGCCGTCAGCAGTGACGGGCCGGAAACCCGGCTGTCCCGTCCCAAAGCAACCGCGATCTGATCCGCCGGTTTCCCTGTGCGTTGTGCTAAGAAGCGTACAAACGCTCTTCCCAGCGTCCGTGCCACCTCCTGCGTTAATACGGCTTCCTCACCGACAGCAATTCCACGCACATCTGACCCGCTTTTCAGTGTTCGAAAATCCATAAATACTCCTTTCGGTCATTCAACCTTTGCCGGTCTGCTGTTTATCCTTCCAGCGCCGCCATGCCCTCATCCGCCATCCTGCGCAGTAATAAATACAGCGGCTTCAGGCGGAGAATATCCTGTGAACAGCGCTCAACAATCGCTTCGGAATAAGCCGTTTGCAGCGGTACACCGGTCCGCTTGATGTAAATCTCCTTCAGGGGGTAAATCTCCTGAAGCAGTTGGGGTAATCCATCCGGAACAGCCATCCGCTGATACCGATCGCCGTAAATCTCCAGATCGTGTTCCGGAATCTGCGCTTCCCGAAAAGCGCGCATCACCTCGTCAGGCTTTTCCCGGATCGCTTTACGAAGCGCATCCATCGCGGGGCGGTTATACCCCCAAAAGCCAAGCCCCCATTCCACGTGTTCCGGCGCCAGTTCAAACCAGTACATTACGGATGTATCCCGGATTTCGCCGCCGCGGCGGAACAAAAGCCACAGATGATCGCGATATGGCGTTTTATCTTTCGAAAAGCGAGTATCCCGGCGGATTCGTGCCAGACATTTATCCGGCCGCAGTTCCATATCGTCCGCAACCTGTTTCACTGCGGGCGCCATAGCCTGAATAAATCCATAAAACGGTTCGCGCACGCTTCGTTCGTACTCGTCCCTGTGGGCGTTGAAGAAAGCAGCTTCATTGTGGAAACGCAGTTCCAGAAAAAAGCGGATCGTTTCTTCAGGAAATCCTGTAAACATCCGTCTGTCCTCCTTTATCCCATATCCTTATTATACAAGGGTTTTACCCCGAAAACAAGCCTGCGTCTCACGAGGAATCTGCTGCTTTCGTACAAAAAAATCACCCGTCGGCGCTAACCGTGCGGGTGATTAAGTGACCTTTATTGATTCGTGGAATCGCTGTCGGAACGGCGGTGGCGACGTTTCTCGGTCTGTTTGGGCTTCGTCGGGCTTGCCGCCACAGGTTTCCCGGTGGTCTCCTGCGGTTCGTCAAACGCCATCAGGGAATCGGCAGGCTCGTTCGCGTAACCTTCTTCTTCCCGGTAAGCTTCCTGCTCGTCCTCAAGTCCGGACGCTTCTTCATCCCCGTTTGTCTGCTCCGTGTTATCCTCAGCTTTAGGTTTGCGATAAGGGCTGTCTTCCCCATCGGCAGCAGAATCCATCTTAGGTTTTACGCCTTCTTCCGCCACCTCTTCCGTGGCGTGTTGATAAGCGTTGCGGACATATTTCATGTGCGGCAATTCCTGCTCGCTGATACTTTCAGGTTCCGTGCTTTCTGCGCCTTCCGACGGCGTTATCTCCTTTGGTTTTTCCATTTCCAGCGTCGGTGCTTCCTGCGGTTCCTCCAAAGGCGCAACGTAATCTCTGCGTTTCACGCGTTCCAGGTGATCCAGCGCCGCTTCGGATGCTTTCTTTTCCAACATGCGTTTACGCGTGGCGATCAATAGCACGATGATCGCGCCGATCAGCAGGATGGCGCTCACCCATAGCAGGGGGTAGAAAAACGCGCGAATCAGTTTGGGCGTGCTCCCAACGCCAGGATTGCTGATCGGGGGATAAGTCAGTTTCGCGTAAGTCGGTTCCGGCGTCGGTTCGGCAGCCGCCGTTACCACGGGTGTCGGCGTCGGGATGGAGAACGCAATCTGAATTTCGTTGCTCAGGAAGGTGCTGGTCGTATTCAGCGCATCCACCGTAACGGCTGAAAACTGGTATTTCCCCGCCATGCTCAGCGCCGCGTCGCGGGTCATAGAGCGGGTTTGTCCCGCCGGGATGGTGTCGAAGGTATTGATTTTGGTTTTTGCTTCGTAGATCGCAACATCGGTAGCATCCACTTCACTGTCGTTCTGTACCGTCAGCGTAAAGCGAACGATACCCGGTTGCGAATAGACCTCCGTACGATCCGCTGCCGCCACCAGCGTGAGGTGCACAATC
>DAOPZG010000131.1:0-7320 GCA_035353235.1 Candidatus Limiplasma sp. | reverse complement strand
AAGGCGATGACGGCGTTTTTACGGGACCTGATCGCCATCCCCGGAGAAAGCAGCGGCGAGGAAGGGCATGTGCGCCGGATTGAGCAGGAAATGAAGAATCTCGGCTTTGACAAGGTGGAAATCGACCCCATGGGCAACGTGATGGGCGTGATGGGCACCGGCGAAAAGCTGATCGCTTTCGATGGGCATATTGATACTGTGGGCATCGGCAACCGCGATAACTGGACGTTCGACCCCTATCAGGGATATGAAACCGAAACGGAAATCGGCGGGCGCGGCGCGAGCGACCAGCTGGGCGGCATCGTGAGCGCGGTATACGGCGCGAAAGTGATGAAAGACCTTGGGCTGCTTTCCGACAAGTATCGCGTGCTGGTCACCGGTACCGTGCAGGAAGAGGACTGCGACGGTCTTTGCTGGCAGTATATTGTGAACGAGGATCACTTAAAACCGGAGTTTGTGGTGATTACCGAACCCACGGACGGCAACATCTACCGCGGGCAGCGCGGCCGCATGGAAATCCGCGTGGAGGTAAAGGGCGTCAGCTGCCACGGCTCCGCGCCGGAACGCGGTAAAAACGCGATTTATATGATGGCGGATATTCTGCAGGAAATCCGCGGCCTGAACGAGCGCCTGCATTACGACCCGTTCCTTGGAAAAGGCACCGTGACCGTAAGCGAGATTTTTTATTCGTCGCCCAGCCGGTGCGCCGTGGCGGATGGCTGCGCCGTGTCGCTGGACCGCAGACTGACCGACGGGGAAACCTACCAGAGCGCGCTGGAGGAAGTGCGGGCCCTGCCGAGCTGCCAGAAGTATAACGCCGAAGTGACAATGTACCAGTATGCTCGCCCCAGCTGGAAGGGTCTCACCTATCCCACGGACTGCTATTTCCCCACCTGGGTGCTGCCGGAGGATCACCCCGCCACGCAGGCCATGGTGGAAAGCTACCGCGCCATGTTTGGCGAGCCGCTGGTGGATAAGTGGACGTTCTCCACCAACGGCGTAAGCATTATGGGCCGCTACGGCATTCCCTGCATCGGCTTCGGCCCCGGCAAGGAAGCGCAAGCCCACGCGCCCAACGAAAAAACATGGAAAGCCGATCTGGTCCGTTGCTGCGCGGTGTACGCGGCGCTGCCCGCGATGTACTGCAAGTAGAATGGCGTTTGCCCGGGCAGGCGCCAAAGAAATCACGGATATTTCTCTTGCCGGTTTGCCGATTACCATATCTGAAAGGAAGATCATCCGATGGCCGATTTGCAAAAGGCGCTGAACACCTTAAAAACACTGGATTTCTCTAAAATGTATGAGGGCAACTTCTTCCTTACCTGGGAAAAGACCGACGCGGAAATCCACGCTGTGTTTGAAGTAGCCGAAGCCCTGCGCGCGCTGCGGGAGCATAATGTGTCGCCCAAAATTTTCGACAGCGGCCTCGCCATTTCCATGTTCCGCGACAATTCCACCCGCACACGGTTCAGCTTCGCCTCGGCGTGCAATATGCTGGGCCTGACCGTGCAGGACTTTGACGAGGGAAAAAGCCAGGTGGCCCACGGCGAAACCGTGCGAGAAACCGCCAACATGATCTCCTTCATGGCGGACGTGATCGGTATCCGGGACGATATGTATATCGGCAAGGGCAACGCCTACATGCACCAGGTGGTGGACGCGGTGACCGAGGGCTACAACGACGGGGTGCTGGCGCAGAAGCCGACGCTGGTGAACCTGCAGTGCGATATCGACCACCCCACGCAGGTGATGGCGGACACCCTGCACCTGATTAACCATTTCGGCGGTGTGGAAAACCTGAAGGGCAAGAAGGTGGCTATGACCTGGGCCTATTCGCCCAGCTACGGCAAGCCCTTGTCCGTACCGCAGGGTGTGATCGGCCTGATGACCCGCTTTGGCATGGATGTGGTGCTGGCGCACCCGGAAGGATATGAAATCATGCCGGAAGTGGAGAGCGTTGCCCAGAATAATGCCAAAAAGAGCGGCGGAAGCTACAAACGGGTGAAAAGCATGGACGAAGCCTTCGAAGGCGCGGACATTGTGTATCCTAAAAGCTGGGCCAGCTTTGCCGCCATGGAACGCCGCACGGCGCTGTACGGCCGGGGCGATACCGAGGGCATCCGCTCGCTGGAAAAGGAACTGCTTGCCCAGAACGCGCAGCATAAGGACTGGGAATGCACCGAAGCGCGCATGAGCCATACGAAAAACGGCAAGGGCCTGTACCTGCACTGCCTGCCCGCGGACATCAGCGGCGTAAGCTGCGAAGAGGGCGAAGTAGCCGCCACGGTGTTTGACCGGTACCGCGATCCGCTCTACAAGCAGGCGTCCTTCAAACCCTACATTATCGCCGCGATGATCTTTCTGGCCAAGGTGCAAAACCCCGTTGAAGTACTCTCCTCCATGGGCGCGCGCAAACGCAGCCTGTTTGAGTAAGGCGGAATTGACATGCAGCGAACCGGCAAGCGAATGGTCATCGCCCTGGGCGGCAACGCACTGGGGAAAACCCTGCCGGAACAGATGGCGGCGGTCAAACTGACCGCGAAAGCCATCGCGGATCTGGTGGAAGACGGACACGAGATTATCCTGTCCCACGGCAACGGCCCGCAGGTGGGCATGCTGCAGATCGCCATGGGGGAGTATGCCGCGAAATATCAAGAGCCGCCCGCGCCGCTTTCCGTGTGTGTGGCGATGAGCCAGGGATATATCGGCTATGACCTGCAAAACGCCCTGCGGGAAGAACTGATTGACCGCGGCATCCATAAGGCTGTGTCCACCGTGCTTACACAGGTGCGGGTGGACCCGGACGACCCCGCGTTTTCAAAGCCCACCAAGCCGATCGGCCCGTTCATGACCCGAGAGGAAGCGGAGGAAAAGGTGCGGGAAAAGGGCTGGACCGTGATGGAGGACGCCGGGCGCGGTTACCGCCGTGTCGTGGCGTCGCCAAAACCTGTGGAGATTGTGGAGATTGAAACGGTACACGCGCTGCTGGCGGCTGACCAGATCGTGGTGGCGGCGGGTGGCGGCGGCATCCCTGTGGTGGCGCACGGGCACCACTTAAGCGGCATCGGCGCGGTGATCGACAAGGACCTTGCCAGCGCCCTGATGGCGGACGTGCTGGACGCGGATACGCTGATGATCCTGACGGCGGTGGAAAAGGTGGCCCTGCGTTACGGGAAGCCGGATCAGCAATGGCTGACCGACCTGCCCTGGCGGGACGCGCAGCGTTATCTGGAAGAAGGGCAGTTTGCCGACGGCTCCATGAAGCCCAAAGTACAGGCGGCTATCAACTTTGTAAGCGCGAAAAGCGGGCGCACGGCGCTGATTACGGAACTACAGAAAGCGCGCGGCGGCGTGCGCGGCGAAACCGGAACCCTGATCCACTGAAAACAAAATTTTTTCCGTCGGGCAATCCGGCGAGGTGACGGAGTGATCCGGGAAAGCGAGGCGGGTATGGAGATCGGCTGTGTGATACTGGCCAGCGGCGAAAGCGTACGCTTCGGCAGCAACAAGCTGTTGGCGGATTTTTGCGGCAAACCGTTGCTGACTCACCTGTTGGACGCGCTGCCCGGCGGACTTACGACCGTGGTGGTCACCCGCAGTGTCGCCGTGTGCGAACTGGCCAAAGCGAACGGTTTCCGCTGCCTGCTGCACAGGCAGCCCGAGGTGCGGGATACCATCCGATTGGGGCTTGCGGCCCTGCCGGATACGGAGGGTTGCCTGTTCTGCGTGGGGGATCAGCCGCTGCTGACCGCCGAAACCATCCAAAAGGTAGTGGACGCCTATCGGGAAGACCCAACGCGAATCGTGCGCGCGGCGTATGGCGAACGGCAGGGCAACCCCGCGCTGTTTCCACCGTCGCTGTACGGCGAGCTGGCAACGCTTGCCGAGGGAGAGGCCGGGGTAACGGTGATCCGCCGGCATCCGGAACTGGTGCGCACCGTACAGGCTGCCTTTGCCGAGGAACTGGCCGACGCGGACACGCCGGAGGCGCTGGAAGCGCTGCAAAAGTTGATCCAACCGAAGGAGTGAACGCCCATGTTGCTTCTGGGAAACGGACGCGTAATCACACGCGACCCTGCGAAACCCTTTCTGGCGAATGGTTGCGTCGCCATGGACGGCGACGTGATCGCGGAAGTCGGCGACACGGGAACGGTGCGCGGCAGACACCCTGGCGCGGAATTTGTGGACGCGCACGGCGGAGTCATCATGCCGGGGCTGATTAACGCGCACGAGCATATCTATTCGGCTTTCGCCCGGGGGTTAGCCATCCGCGGGTATCACCCCGAAGGCTTTTTGAGCATTCTGGACGGCCTGTGGTGGACGCTGGACCGGCACCTGCTGTTACAGGATACGCGCGCCAGCGCAGACGCCACGATGATCGACTGTATCGAAAACGGCGTAACGACGGTGTTTGACCACCACGCCAGCTATGGTGAAATCGAGGGCAGTCTGTTCGCCATCGCGGACAGCGCACGGCAATACGGCGTGCGCGTCAACCTGTGCTACGAGGTCAGCGACCGCGACGGCGCGGAGAAGATGCGCGAGGCCGTGAAGGAGAACGTGGATTTTCTCCGCTATGCCCGTGAGGACAAAACCGGCATGTTCGCGGGGCTTTTCGGCCTGCACGCGCAGTTTACCCTGTGCGACGAAACGCTTGCCTACTGCCGGGAACAGGCCCCGGAGGGCGCGGGCTTCCACGTGCATGTGGCGGAGGGCATCGAGGATGTAACCCTGTGCCTGAAAGAACACGGCAAGCGCCCGGTGTTTCGCCTGCACGATTTTGGCATTTTGGGTGAAAATACGCTTTGCGGTCACTGCACGCATGTGAGCGAGGCGGAAATCGACCTGCTGAAGGAAACGCGAACCAACGTGGCGCATAATCCGGAAAGCAACATGGGCAACGCCATCGGCTGCCCGCCGACGCTGCACATGCTGCACAAAGGCGTGTGTGTGGGGCTGGGCACCGACGGCTACACCAACGATATGCTGGAGAGTTTGAAGGTCGCCAAGCTGCTGCACCAGCACAACCTGCACGACGCGAACGCCGCCTGGGCGGAAGCGCCGCAGATGCTGTTTGAAAACAACGCGAAACTGGCGACCCGGGCGTTCGGCAGGCCGATCGGCGTACTGCGGCCCGGCGCGGCGGCGGATGTGATCGCGCTGGATTATACGCCGCTCACCCCCATGGACGCGGGTAACGTAAACGGCCATGTGCTGTTCGGTATGAGCGGGCGAAGCGTGATCCACACGGTGATCGCGGGCAGCCTGAAAATGAAGGATCGGGTGCTGACCGAGGTGGACAAGCAGGCCGTGCTGACCCATTGCCGCGATACCGCGGCGGAGCTGTGGAGCCGGATCAACGCCTGATTTTTCACGGTTTGATGATGTAACGTTAAGGAGCGATTCGCCATGAGCGACCGTATGCGACCCATTCCTTTTCCGGAGCTGATGGAGCAGATACTGACCGAATACCGCCGCGACGGTTCCGTACTGGGTGTTCGCGGGCCCTACCGGCATGAAAGCGGTAAACGGTTGGAGCTTTTCGGCGAAAAGCCGGAAACGCCGTTCGGCCCCGCCGCCGGGCCGCATACGCAGCTGGCGCAGAACCTGATCGCGGCGTACGCGGGCGGCGCGCGCTTTATGGAACTGAAAACCGTGCAGAAGCTGGACGGGGAAGACCTGCCGGTGAGTAAACCGTGCATTCTGGCGGAGGCCGAGGGCTACAACGTGGAATGGAGCACGGAGCTGACGGTTCCGCAGGCGTTCGACGAGTACGTGAAGGCATGGTTCGCCCTCAAGCTCTTAAGCGTTGCCTTCGGGCTGGGCGCGCGGGACGGCTTTGTGTTCAACATGAGTGTTGGATACGATCTGGCGGGCATCCGCACCGAAAAGCTGGATCGCTTTATCGAAGGGCTGAAGGACGCGGCCCAGACCCCGGTGTGGCAGGCCTGCGCCGCGTGGGCGAAAGCCCATCTGTCGGATTTTGCGGGCCTGACGGCCGCCGAGGTGGACGCGTTTGACCCACATGTGTGCGGGAGCATCACGCTTTCCACCCTGCACGGCTGCCCCCCGGACGAAATTGAGCGCATCGCCACGTATCTGATCAGGGACAAGCATTTGCACACGTTCGTAAAATGCAACCCGACGCTTATGGGGTATGCGTTCGCGCGGAAAACGCTGGACTCGCTTGGGTATGCGGACGTGGCGTTTGACGACCATCATTTTAAGAACGACCTGCAGTTTGCCGACGCGGTGCCCATGTTCGTACGGCTGTCCGCGCTGGCCCAGTCGCAGGGGCTCACTTTCGGGCTGAAACTCAGCAACACCTTCCCCGTGAAAATTACGCGCGGAGAACTGCCCGGCGAGGAAATGTACATGAGCGGCAAGGCGCTGTGGCCGCTGACGATCCATCTGGCGGAAACGCTGGAGAAGGCGTTTGAGGGCAAGCTGCGCGTAAGCTATTCCGGCGGCGCGGACACACATAACCTCCTAGAACTGTATAATACCGGCATCTGGCCGGTTACGCTGGCGACCACGCTGTTAAAGCCCGGCGGATACAACCGCCTGCCGCAGATGACGCGGGCGCTGACGGCGCAGGAGTACCGCCCGTTTACGGGCGTGGCGCTGGAACAGCTTTCCGCGCTGGCGCAGAAAAGCCTGACTGACCCGCGCTACCGCCGCCCGCTGAAACCGGCACTGCCGTGCAAGAATGACCGCGACGTGCCGCTGATAGACTGCTCGCTGGCCCCCTGTTCGGACGCGTGCCCCATCCATCAGGATATTTCCGCCTATATGGAGCTGGCCGCGCAGGGTCGCTACACCGAGGCGCTGGGCGTGATCTGCGACAAGAACGCGCTGCCCAACATTACCGGCAGCATTTGTAACCACCGCTGCACGGCGGCCTGTGTGCGCAACCAGTACGACGATCCGTTAAGCATCCGGCAGGTGAAGCTGCTGGCGGCCGAACGGGGCTTTCGCCCCTATCTGGACGCGCTCGCGCCCGTCGGCGACCGCCCGGAGCGCGTAGCGATCGTTGGCGGCGGCCCGGCGGGTATGTCGCTGGCGTTTTTTCTGGCCCGCGCGGGCGCGAAAGTGACGATCTTTGAGGAAAAAAACGCGCTGGGCGGCGTGGTGCGCAACGTGATCCCGGAGTTCCGCATCGCCTGCGACGCAATTGAGCGCGACGCGGAGATGCTGGCCAAGCTGGGCGTACACATTGTGCGCAACACCCGCGCGGAAACCGCGCAGACCCTGCTGGAAAACGGATTTACCCACGTGGCGCTCTGCTGCGGGGCGCAATCGCGCGGCAAACTGGGCATT
>DAOPZG010000130.1:0-7387 GCA_035353235.1 Candidatus Limiplasma sp. | reverse complement strand
ACTACAAAGTGCGGGCGTATAAAATCATCAACGGTCAGACCGTTTTCGGCGCGCTCTCCACTTATCGCAGTTGTTTCGGGCTTTCCCCCCCGACCATCCTCGGTTTCACTCCTTCCGGTTCCAGTACGATAATCAACTGGCGCACGGTCATGAACGCAACCGGATACTATGTTTACCATTGCGCGACCGCAAACGGATATTTCGAACGAATCGGCAGTTCTACTGGTTCGACTTACACGGATAATATTTATGCCAGCGGTTACTACATGCTACGCGCCTATTATGTAAGCGACCTGGGTGTTACCTATGTGGGTCCGTTCAGCCGCGCTGTACAGTCTCCGGCCGTCGCGCGAACCTACCGCGCGCTGGTCATTGGTCAGGGGTATCACAATTCACCCGTCAGTGACCTGAACGGCACGCTGAAGGACGCCTCCGGTATGTCGGCAATGCTGCGGAACCTGAGCACTTTAAACTACTCTGTAACCCACCGTACCGACCTGACCGCTTCCGGTATTCTCAGCAGCATCAGCTCCGCTTTCAGCGGCGCAACCGCTAACGACGTATCGCTGTTCTACTACTCCGGTCACGGCTCCAATGGGGGGTATCTCGTCGGTACAGATGCCAGCAGTTCCGGCGGTTTGCTGTCGCCTACGCAGTTACGCTCCCGTCTGGATACCATTCCCGGCACCAAGATCGTCATCGTGGATTCCTGCTTCAGCGGCGGCCTGATCGGTCGGTCCGCGATCATGAGCAAGGAAGCGCAGGAAAAAGCCAGTTCCGAATTCGTGAGCGACTTCGTTTCCGCCTTTGCCGGCAGCACCAGCCGTTCCAATCTGGCGGCCGGCGGTTACTATGTAATGACTGCCTGCCATTCCACGGAGACCAGCGCGGAAACCTCCAATTACGGTTTCTTCACTTATCCGCTGTGCAAGGGTTGTGGCTGGAATTATGTATCCAATTCCGCCTGCGGCAAGTATGCGGACTCCAACAGCGATCATGCCATTACCCTGAGCGAGCTGTACGGCTACACCTACAGCAACGCGCTTTCGTATAATTCGGAGCAGCACGCGCAGGTTTACCCTTCCGGTTCCTCCTACGTCCTGTTCAGTTATTAACGTAGCCTCTGAATAGAAGCGACCCCCGGCCAACGCCACAAACGGCGTAACCGGGGGTCGTTTGATATCAAAGAGGTTTCAGCGGGATTCTTGTAGGGCCTACTCGCCATCGTCCGCGTCAAGTCTGGAATAATAGTAGCTTTCAAAGTCTGTCCACGGAAGCGGTTCCGGCAGCTTCCCATCCCGTAAAAACTCCTCGTACCGGGCGCAGATCGGCGCGGAGGGGCCGAAAGCCACCTGTTTTCCGTGATCCAGCCAAAGCACCTTATTGCATAAATTCCTTACCTGCGGCAGAGAATGGGATACCAGGATGGTCGTAGAACCGGCGTTGATGATCTCCTTCATGCGCTTCTCACTCTTTGCCTGAAACGCGCCGTCCCCCACGGAGAGCACTTCGTCCAGAATCAAAATATCCGGCTGCACCAGGCTCGCAATCGCGAACGCAAGGCGGGATTTCATTCCGGAAGACAACTGGCGGAAAGGCCGATCCGCAAACTCGCCAAGCCCCGCGTAGGCGATAATGTTATCGTACTGCTCGTCGATCAGGCTTCGGCTGTACCCTAGCAGCGCGCCGCGCAGATAGGTGTTCTCCTTCACCGTCAAATCCCCGTCAAAGCCGGATGCCAGTTCCAGAAAGGCAACCACCTTTCCCTGCGTCTGTATCGTTCCGTTCGACGGGGTCATCACGCCGCTGATCGCCTTAAGCAGCGTTGATTTTCCCGCGCCGTTGGAGCCGATAATTCCAAGCATGTCGCTCTTGTCCAGCGAAAAGCTGACATCCTTGACTGCCCAGAATTTTTTAGAAAAATACGTATGCGTCAGCTTCCGCATCAGGTATTCTTTCAGGCCTATGCTCTGGAAATCGCCGATCCGGTAGCAGATGGACACATTCTCCACGTTCAGCGTCGTCATGTTTCGTTCTCCTTTAAACGTAGAAAATGAACTTCTGGTTGTTCTTATGGTAAATCCACATTCCCAGTACGAAAGCAATTACCGCATAACCCGTCGCCATAACAAAGTATTCCGTGCTGGGCAATGTTTGATTAAGGACAACCAAACGGATAAACTTAATATACACGTAAATCGGGTTTGCCAGAAAGATTCGTTGCACGCTTTCCGGGTAAACCTCCACCTGATAGAAAATGGCGGAGAGGTACATCAGCAACATCGTAAATACTTTATACAGGTACTGCATATCGGCAAAGAACATGCAAAGCGCGGAAAGGATCGCGCTGATGCCAATGTTGAAAAGCAGCAGGCAGGCAATGGGAAACAGCAGCCACAGGAACATCCACGTAAATGGCACGCCATCCAGCGCGACAAACAGGAAAAACACCAGAAACGTAAGGCAGAAATTGATAAACGAAGATACGTTGGAAGCAAAAACAAACATATACTTGGGTACATTCACTTTTGAAAAAATGTCTTTATTCCCAACCAGCGCGTTCATCCCCACCGTTGTGGCTTCGTTAAAATACGAGAAAACCAGGTTGCCCGCAAACAGGTAGGTGGTGTAGTGCTCCATGGCGCGTCCAAAAAACTGCGTGAACACCAGCCGCATCACCAGCAGTGTCAGCAGCGGAGAAATTACACTCCACAGCATCCCCAGCACTGTGCGTTTATATTTCCGCTTAAAATCGCGCTTTGTCAGCTCTACCAGCAAAAATTGATATTCCTTCAGCCTCTGTATCGCCGCGCTCACCGTTTCATCATCCTCTGCCGTCGTCGCGTACCGGGCAGCGTTGGTTTACGCCAACCGCTTACGAACATGATAACGTACCGCATATTGAAAACCCTGCCGTATTCTTACGGGAGAATTCGTTCTATTTTACCACAAGCCCCGTTGATATACCACCGTTTCTTTACGGATGGCAACGTTGCCTTCTCTTGACCGCGATCCTCAGCAAACCGTTTTATTTAAAAACCAAAGAAAGCCGCCCCTCCGGCGGTTTTTCGCTTCCGGAGGGGCGGCCAGTTTTTTGGTTTATTCTACTGTAATGACCGATACGGGGCAGTTGTCGCGGGCTTCCTGCGCGGCGCTTTCCTCCGCCTGCGGTACGGGGTCGGTATACACTTCCGCTTGTCCGTCCTGTGCCATGCGGAATACCGCAGGGCAAGTGGCTTCGCAAAGGCCGCAGCCGATGCAGTTCTCCCGATCAATGGATGCTTTCATTCCGATGCCTCCTTCTCAATCGCCCAGGAACAGGGCGATGTCATCGTCTGCCGTTCCGATACCGGCAATCCCGAACTTCTCCACCAGCACTTTGGCCACATTCGGGCTGAGGAAGCCCGGCAGCGTCGGTCCCAGATGGATATTCTTCACCCCAAGGTACAACAGGGCCAGCAGAACAATGACCGCTTTCTGCTCGTACCAGGCAATGTTAAACGCGATCGGCAGATCGTTGATGTCCGACAGGCCAAACACTTCCTTTAATTTCAGCGCAATCACCGCCAGCGAGTAGGAGTCGTTGCACTGCCCTGCATCCAGCACACGGGGAATCCCCCCGATGTCGCCCAGGTTCAGCTTGTTATAGCGGTATTTTGCGCAGCCCGCGGTGAGGATCACAGTATCCTTGGGTAATTTCTCGGCGAATTCTGTGTAATACGAGCGGCTCTTCATGCGTCCGTCGCAGCCGGCCATTACGAAGAACTTGCGGATCGCGCCGCTCTTGACAGCTTCCACCACCTTGTCCGCGAGGGCTAGCACCTGCTGGTGCGCAAAACCGCCGACAATACTTCCGGTCTCGATCGCCTCCGGCACAGGCAGCGTTTTTGCTAATGCGATCATCTCCGAAAAATCCTTGTTTCCGTTCGCGTCCGCCACAATATGCCTGCACCCCGGGTAACCGGCGGAGCCCGTGGTAAAGATACGATCCCTTACCTCGTCGCTGCGGGGCGGCACGATGCAGTTGGTCGTAAACAGGATCGGGCCGTGGAATGAACCGAATTCCTCCGTTTGTTTCCACCAGGCGTTGCCGTAATTGCCCGCGAAATTGGGGTACTTTTTAAACGCCGGGTAGTAATGGGCAGGGAGCATTTCGCTGTGCGTGTACACATCCACGCCGGTGCCCTGCGTCTGCTTCAGCAGTTGTTCCAGATCGGTCAGGTCATGGCCGGAAATCAGGATCGCCGGGTTGCCGCGTACTCCAAGCTCAACTTCCGTAATTTCCGGGTTGCCAAACCGGGATGTGTTTGCCTCATCCAGCAGTGCCATCGCCTTCACGCCGTGCTCGCCGGTTTTCAGCGTAAGCGCCACCAGATCATCCGCCGTGAGGGAATCATCCAGCGTCGCGGCCAGCGCTTCGTATACGAAGGCGTTCACGGCGGGGTCGGTTTCCCCCAGGTTCCCCGCGTGCTCGGCATAGGCGGCCATTCCTTTAACCCCGTAGGTGATCATTTCCCGCAGGGAGCGCACATCCTCGTTTACTGTCGCCAGCACGCCGATCTCCGCCGCCTTTTTCAACATCTCCTCACGGGTCGCTGCGGTAAAGGTTGCCGCGTCGTGCAGCAAACCAGCCGGCATGGGCAGGCTGTCCCGCAGCGCCAGCATTTTGCGAATCTGTGCTTCAATGGCGGCAGCGTCAAAGTTGGCATTGGTAATGGTGATAAACAGGCTGTTCAGCATCTCGTGATCCAGCTCGGCTGGTTTCGATGCGGGTTTCCCCTTCACCACAATTTCCGAAATCCCCTTCAGGGTGTAAATCAGCAGATCCTGCAGTTTGGCGACTTCCTCGGTCTTCCCGCATACACCGCGCATGGTACAGCCTTTTCCTCCGGCGGTTTCCTGGCATTGATAACAAAACATGCTCATCGGGAAAATCCTCCTTAATCTAATTTTTCGGTGCTGGCGACTTGATCACGATCAGTTCCAGTGTTTCCGGATCCAGATTGCGTACATTCATCCGAGTACCCTCCGGAATCCTGAGCAGCGTTCCCGCGGGGTATTTCCGGTCCTCTCCGCCTTCCAAAGCAATCGTCAGACGACCGCGAACGACCGTCATATACACGGTCGAATTGGTAAGGTGCTCCGGCAAGCCATCGTTTGGGCCGAAGATCATGTGCAGGTATTGCAGGTTTTCGTCCAGCAGAACCTTTTCGACGGTACGTTCGTCCCCCGTCCTGATGGTGTATACTTCTTCCATCGGTACCTGTTTTTCCTCCTTATTCCAATATTTTCCCATCGGTCGAAATGGTAACAACCTGCCACGGGATCCACTTGCCACTGTTTTGCAGCGCATGTTTCACCGCGTTTTCAATACCGCCGCAGCAGGGCACTTCCATGCGGACGACTGTCACGCTCTTAATCTCGTTGTTCGCCAGTATCGCCGTCAGCTTTTCGGTGTAATCCCCTTCGTCCAGCTTGGGGCAGCCAATCAGCGTGATATGGTTACGGATAAAGCGATTGTGGAAATCCCCATAGGCATAGGCGGTGCAGTCTGCCGCCACCAGCAGGTTCGCGTTGCGGAAGTAGGGCGCGTTGACGGGCGCCAGCTTAATTTGCACCGGCCACTGGCTGAGCTGACTTGTGCTTTCCTGCCGCGCAGGCGTTTCCACTTCGCAGACTTCCTGATGATGAATCATCCGGGACTGGGTACCGGGGCATCCGCAGGGTAACGGTTCTCCCTGCCGGTTCATTTTATGCTGCTCCACGGCAGCCTCGTCGTAGGGCAGCGCCTCCCGTTCCTCAAAGCGTATCGCCCCTGTGGGGCAGGCGGGCAGGCAGTTTCCCAGCCCATCACAGTAATCGTCACGCAGCAGCTTCGCCTTGCCGTTTACCATGCCGATCGCGCCCTCGTGGCAGGCTGCGGCGCAAAGGCCGCAACCATTGCATTTTTCTTCATCAATATGAATCACTTGCCGGATCATATCATTTCCTCGCTTCCTTCGTCCGTTTCCGGGGTGGTTGACTTTACGGTTTGATTTTAGTATGATGGGCATGATCTGTATGTTGTTTTTCCAACAGAAAGGAGAGCCATGGAAGAATTCTTTCCACTGTTGCAAACAGTCGAGCTTTTCTCCGGCATCTCCGCCGCCGAATTAAGCCCGCTGCTCTCCTGCCTTAGGGTTGTTGTGCGCCGTTACGCGCGGGGCCAGACTGTTTTCGCCAGCGGCGAAAGCATCCGGCACTTTGGCGTTCTCCTTTCCGGGCAGGTGCAGGTGGTGCAGGACGATTATTACGGCAACCGGAGTATTCTGGGCCAGTTTGGCCCGGGCGACCTTGTGGGCGAATCTTTCGCCTGCGCGGAAAGCCCGTCTTTGCCGGTCGACGTCATCGCCACGGCGGACAGCGAAGCGATGCTGATCGACTGTCGTCGTCTCGCCTCGCCCTGTGAAAAAGCCTGCGGTTTCCATAACCGGCTGGTGCAAAACATGATGCGCGTGCTTTCCCGAAAAAACATCGCCTTAACACGCAAAATGCAGATCACCTCCCGGCGTACCACCCGGGAAAAATTATTATCCTATCTGGCGGCAGAAGCGGTTAAAAACCGCTCCAATCAATTTGATATTCCCTTCAACCGACAGGAACTGGCTGATTATCTGAACGTAGAGCGCAGCGCCATGTCCGCCGAACTTTCCCGCCTGCGGAATGACGGTCTGCTGAATTTTTCCCGAAATCGCTTCGAACTGAAGCGGGCCGTAGAATAACGGCTCACTTTTTCCGCGTAACAGAATGCGCAGGCAGTTCATCGGTTTCACGATCCCGGAGGCGGAAAAACGGTATTTACAAATAGGAATACGTCCCAGTCGGCGTATCCCGCAGGGAGATGTCCGTCATGTTGCTTGGGAGTCTGTTGCTGGTTTTCGCGCTGGAATTGAGCCTGCTCTGCCGGAAACGTTTTGAGGCGCTGCTGCCTGTATTGGCAGGGGCGGCGGTGCTGGTTTGCTACGGGTTGGCCATGTTCCGTGCGCTGCCCGCGTTTTTATGGGTGGTATCGGCTGCCGCGCTGTTGGGGCTGGTTGCCGTAACAACGCAGACCCTTCGGCAAAAAAGGCACTTCGTGCGTGACCTGTTCGATTATGCGCTTACCCCGGGCCTGTTGTGCTTCGTGCTGATTATGGCAGGTATGGCCATCTCCGCACAGCCGCATCGGGTATATCATACCGATGACCTTTACGAGTGGGCGCTCCAGCCGCTCTCGCTGTATTTCCGGGATGGCTTCGTCGGTCCTTCGCTGCATCTCTCACCGGATTTTATGACCTACACGCCCGGCGTAGCCCTGTTCCAGTGGATGGGTCTTGCAATATACGGCGGCTGGAACGAGGGCGTCGCT
>DAOPZG010000129.1:0-7393 GCA_035353235.1 Candidatus Limiplasma sp. | reverse complement strand
AAGCCGTTCCATATCGTTTCCCTGAATAAAGTCCAGCGCGTATTGTTTTACAGTGTCTTCCGTCCAGACAGGGACTCCGTCCCGCATCTGCTTGGCTTTAGCCAGAGAGGAGGCGGGAAGCCCCCCCAGAACCAAAAGGAATGTCAGCAGAACAGCCATCCATCTTTTCATCTTATAACCTCCACGTTGGTCAGCTTACACCCATTCGTTCAGGTGCGCGTGTTTTCCCGTTCCATTTGTCGGCACAACGCGTCCACTTCCGCCAATGAGCGTTCAGAAATGCGTTCGTACCTTTCCTGTTTGTTTCGTATTTTTCTTTCGCCTTTTTGGTACTCATAGGGGTCAATCAGACCGAAAGCACAGTTCATCGGCTGAAAATGCCGATTCTGTGCGGCAACATACCTGCCCATAGCCCCGATAGCTGTACGCCCGGAAAAATGGGGTGGTTCCAGCTCCTTTAGTCGATATGCCATCGTAAGTCCGGCCAGTAGTCCGCTTGCTGCGCTTTCCACATACCCTTCCACACCCGTCATCTGACCCGCGAAATACAGTTCAGGGCGGTTAATCACTCGATAGGTATCGTCCAAAAAACCGGGGCTGTTCAGGAAGGTATTCCGGTGCATCACACCCAGCCGCGCGTACTCCGCATTTTCCAGCCCCGGAATCATCCCGAACACGCGCCTCTGTTCCGGAAAAGTCAGTCTTGTCTGGAACCCGACGATATTATACAGCGTTCCCGCAAAATTGTCGCGCCGAAGTTGCACCACCGCGAAAGGTTCTTTGCCTGTACGCGGATCAATCAGGCCAACCGGTTTCAGCGGGCCAAACGCGACTGCCATATCCCCACGTTTTGCCATGCTTTCGATAGGCATGCAGCCCTCGAAAACCGCCGATTCCTCAAACCCCTTTACGGGTACGGTTTCAGCGTTCTGTAACGCATGGATAAAGGTCAGATATTCCGTTTCGTTCATAGGACAGTTCAGATAGTCTTCCCCGCGGCCATAACGGGATAATTCGTAAACCTTGCTCCTGTCCAGCGAGTCGGCGGTTACAATCGGTGCTGCGGCATCGTAAAAGGACAGGGTGGCCAAGCCGGGCAATTTCGCGATGGCGGCGCTTAGCGCATCGCTGGTCAGCGGGCCGGTCGCAATGATTACGTTTCCTTCCGGAATTTCTGTGAATTCCTCACTGACGACTGTGATATTGGGGTGCTTACGGATTGCCTGATCCACTTCGCGGGAAAAGCTCTCCCGATCCACTGCGAGTGCGCCCCCCGCGGGAACCTGCGTATGATCCGCCGCCATCAGAATCAGCGAATGGAGCCGCCGCATCTCTTCTTTAAGCAGCCCTACGGCGTTGGAAAGCCGGTCGGAACGCAGGCTGTTGCTGCATACCAGTTCCGCCATGGTATCCAGATGCTGAGCAGGGGTTTTCACGCACGGTTTCATTTCGTACAGCGTTACGGTAATGCCGCGCATGGCCAGCTGCCAGGCCGCCTCGCAGCCTGCCAGACCGCCGCCTACGACCGTTGCGTTCATTCGTCGTGTTCCTCTTTCTCCTGAAGCGTTTCTTTAAAATGACATTTTTCGTTAGCGCAAAGGTGTACGCGCTCGCCTTTTTTTGTGCGCTTCTCGATCATGTAGCTGCCGCATTGCGGGCATTTGTCCTTTACGGGCATTTCCCAGCTGACAAAGTCGCATTCCGGGTATCGTTCGCATCCGTAAAACTTACGATTTTTCCGACTGGTTTTTTCCATCAGCCGCGCGCCGCATTTGGGGCATGGCGCTTCGATGTATGTAACAATCGGCTTGGTGTTGCGGCAGGTGGGAAAATTGGGGCAGGCCAGAAACTTGCCGTAACGGCCCATTTTGTAAACCATCATGGCGCCGCACTTGTCGCACTTCACATCACTGACTTCGTCCTTAACTTCCACCTTTTCAATCTGTTTCTCCGCAACCTCCAGCATCTTTTCGAATGGTGGGTAGAATTCCTCCAATATGGCGCGCCAGCGTACTGTGCCCTCTTCCACATCATCCAGTTTGGTTTCCAGCGAGGCGGTAAACTCCGTATCCACGATAGGAGCGAAATACTCCAGCATCATGGCAGTTACCATTTTTCCGAGTTCGGTCGGATATAAACGCTTTTTTTCGCGGGATACATAACCCCGGCTGATGATGGTGGTAATGGTTGGCGCATAAGTACTGGGTCGTCCGATTCCCTTTTCCTCCAGGGTTTTTACCAGCGATGCTTCGGTAAAGCGAGCGGGCGGCTGGGTAAAATGCTGCACGGTATCCACTTTGCTGACCGTGACGGAATCTCCTTCCTTCAGATCAGGCATCATGGTTTCCGGTTCTTCCGTTTCGTCATCCTGACTTTCGATGTACACGGCTCTGTAGCCCGCGAAAGTCATATGCTCGCCGTAGTAGCGCAGTTGCACCGTTCCGGCATCCGTATTTTTCGCGGCAATCTTTTTCCCATCGTGGCCGGTGAAATCCAGCGTAACGGTTTCGTATACAGCGGGTTTCATCTGGCTGGCTACAAAACGGGTGTAAATCAGCCGATACAGGTTGTACTGTTCCCTTGTCAGGCTGGCCTTCACGTTTTCGGGATGCAGGGTCATATCCGTGGGGCGAATGGCTTCGTGAGCGTCCTGCGCGTTCTTGCGGCCCTTATACTCGTTGGGTTTCTGCGGGCAGTATTCCTCTCCGTAATTATCCAGTATCTGCTTACGCACCGCATCAATCGCTTCGGAGCTGATCCTTACGCTGTCCGTACGGATATAGGTTACGAGGCCCACCGTGCCTTTGCCGATGTCGACGCCTTCATAGAGCTGTTGCACCACCTGCATGGTGCGGGCCGTGGAAAAGTTGAGCTTGCGGCTGGCTTCCTGCTGGAGGCTGGAGGTAGTAAACGGCGGTTGGGGGCGGCTGAGCTTCTCCCCGCGCTTTACTGCGGAAACGGTAAACTGGCTTGCGAGAATCCTCCGCTTTGCCTCCGCCGCTTCTTCCGCGCTGCGGATAACCGCTTTTTTCCCGTCCAGCGAGGAAAGTTTACTCTGAAAAACAATCTTTTTCCCACGAGCGCTCAAGGCCGCTGTGTCTGCGATCACGTCCCAGAATTCTTCGGGAATGAAGTTTTCAATTTCTTCCTCCCGCTGCACCACCAGCTTGGTCGCCACACTCTGTACACGGCCTGCCGATAATCCCTTTTTCACCTTTGCCCATAACAGCGGGCTGATTTTATACCCCACCAGCCGGTCCAGCGCCCGGCGCGCCTGCTGCGCGTCCACGCGGTCCATGTCCACGGCGCGCACATGGTCAATCGCTTCTTTAACAGCCTTTTTTGTGATTTCATGGAACTCTATCCGGCAGGGTTTGGTCGGATCAATGTCCAGCGTCTGCGCCAGGTGCCAGGATATGGCTTCCCCTTCGCGGTCAGGGTCTGTCGCGAGATACACTTTGGAAGCCGCTTTGGCGTCCTTCTTAATTTTCGCAAGAATTTCTCCGCGACCGCGAATGGTGATGTACTTCATCTCAAAATCATTCTTCGGATCCACGCCCAACTGAGATTTGGGCAGGTCCCGTACATGCCCCTGAGACGCCTCCACCTTATACCCTTTGCCCAGGAATTTTTCAATGGTTTTTGCCTTCGCGGGCGATTCCACGATCACCAGTTTCTGGTTGCTTGCCGTTGCCATACAGGCGCCTCCTACTCTTTGGGGGTAAGGCGAATCGCCAGCGCAAAAACGTTTCCGCTGTCCCTTCGAACCTGTCCCATAATTTCCATCACACTCAGTTCTGTCATGAGTGAATCGGCGGAAAACCCCGTCTCTCCGCAAAGGGTATCCATTCCCATCGGTTCCCTGAGCAGCGCCTGTAAAATGGCCTTCTGCGTCGGGTTATCCCCTTCCGGCGGCATGAGATGGGATTTGACCGTAAGGTCTTGCCCGGATTCCAGCCCCATATCCTCCAGCACGTCCGTGACCGAGGTAATCAGCCTCGCGCCATCGCGGATGATACGGTTGGGGCCTTCCGCGACCGATTGCCCCGCCATACCCGGCACCGCGAAAACGTCTCGCCCCTGCTTCAACGCCGCATCCACGGTGATCATCCCACCGCTTTTGATGCGCCCTTCCACGAAGATCACCGCGTGGCTCAGGCCACTGATGACGCGGTTTCGGTTGGGAAAGTGGTAGGTCAGCGGTTCGGCATCCAGCGGATACTCGCTGATCACCGCGCCTCCCCCGTCGATGATGCGGTGGTACAGGGCGGTATGCTCGAACGGGTAGGGCACGTTCACGCCGCTCCCCAGCACCGCCACCGTCGCTCCTTCCGCATCCAGCGCCCCTTCATGGGCGCACCCGTCCACACCTCGCGCCATGCCGCTTACAACGCACAACCCGGCCTGTGCAAGTCCAAACCCAAGAGAACGCGCCATGTTTCGGCCGTAAGCGCTGGGGTAGCGCGTGCCAACCACGCCAACCGAGGGCCGACTGAGCGCGGACACATCCCCCATAGCGTATACCACATAAGGCGGGTCGTCAATACAGCGCAGCAACGCCGGGTATGTCTCGTCCTTTTCAAATATGGGATACACGCCTTTCTGCTCAATCCGGGCGCAGATCGCATCCAACGCAGCTTCGCTGTGGTAGCGTGCCAGCGATCGGTTTGCTTCGGCATTGGCGGACAGAGCGATTCCCTTGCCGTAGTCCTCCCACAGGGCGCAGGCGGAGCCGCGCTGTTCCAGAAGCCTGCGCAGTCGATCCGCCGAAATTTCCGCGGCGGACAGCCACAGCAGCCGTCGTTGTTCCTCAGTATAACCCATAGGTTACCTCCAATACTGACCGTCCAGATTGCGCAGTTGGATGGCCTGCGCAACGTCCTGAACCTCCAGCTGATCGTGCTCACTCAGATCGGCAATCGTGCGCGCCACCTTACGGATTCGCCCGTAGGCGCGCATGCTGATGTGAAACTGCTCCGTTGCCCGGTGCAGAAGCGCCGCCGCTTCCGCTGACATTATGCAGTATTTCTCAACGCCTTCCTGGGTCAGGTTGGCGTTACAGAAGTACTTTTCCTTTTCATAGCGTTTTAACTGCTTTTCCCGTGCCGCAAGCACTCTCCGCTGTACCGTGCGGGAATCTTCTTGTTCGCCGCTTTGCTCGATCTCGTCAATCGTTACGGCGTCCATTTCCACCTGTATATCAATCCGGTCCAGTAGCGGTCCGCTGATCCGCCCCAAATAACGCTGGATTTCGTACGGTTTGCAGCGACAGGGTTTGGTCTTGCTGCCATGATTGCCGCAAGGGCAGGGGTTCATGCCTGCCACCAGCATGCAACGGCTTTGGTAACGCGCTTGTCCGCTGACACGGGTTACGTTCACATATCCGTCTTCCAGCGGCTGACGGAGCGCCTCCAGCGTCTGGCGCTGGTATTCCGGTAATTCATCCAGAAAAAGTACCCCATTATGCGCAAGCGAAACTTCTCCCGGTTTCGCCTTCGTGCCGCCGCCGATAATCGCGGGCAGTGATGCGTTATGATGCGGAGAACGGAACGGGCGTTGGGTCATCAGACCCGCGTCGCGCGCCAGTTCTCCCGCAGCGGAATGGATGCAGGTGGTCTCCAGCGCCTCCTCATAGGAAAGCGGCGGCAAAATCCCCGGCAGACAGCGCGCCAGCATGGTTTTTCCGCTGCCCGGCACCCCCACCATAAGCAGGTTATGGCCGCCGGCGGCCGCCACTTCCAGCGCCTTGCGGGCGATTTTTTGCCCCTTTACAAATCTCAGGTCGTTCTCAATCGGCTGCTCATCCAGCAGTTTTTCATACGGGATTTGTGAAAGCGGCGATATCGGCTTTTCGCCGGTCAGATGCTCCACGGCTTGTGCAAGCGTAGCCGCCGGAAATACCTGCAAGTCGCCCAGACATTCCACCTCTTTGGCGTTGCCGGTCGGCAACACCACTTTCCGATAACCCGCCTCCCGCGCGGCCAGCACCATCGAAAGCGTGCCGTGAATCGGCATCAGTTCCCCGTGCAGTGACAGTTCTCCCAGCAGCAGCGTTTGCGTCAGTTCCGGAAACGAACCGGGTTTCTGGGCTGCCAGCAACGCTACCGCGATGGCCAGTTCCAGGCTGGTCCCTTCCTTGCGTACATCCGCCGGAGCCAGGTTGACCGTCAGCTTTTTCATCGGCCACGGATAGGCGCTGTTCACGATCGCCGCGTGAATCCGGTCCCGGCTTTCCTTTACGGCGACGCTTGGCAGGCCGACCACATCAAAGCCGATCAACCCGTTGCTGATGCAGGCTTCCACATCCACCAGAAACCCGTTCACGCCTTCCAGCCCACCGGATACCGCCTTTGCCAGCAAAAGACAACCCTCATTTCCCCTTGGTTAATAATACAGCTTGGAGAACCACTTGAGCCAGTCCAGATATCCCGTGGGTGTCAGCAACCCCGACGCATATGGGAAGAACATGGCGAAGAAGATTCCCGCCAATATCACGTAAATCACCAGCATACGCGTTTTCCATTTGGAGTCCCGCAGCAGGTTGAACACGTACATCGTCGCCAGAATGATAAAGGGAACGCTTGCGAAATAATGGTACATGTACGTCGAGCGCGGCACCAGCACCCAGGGTAGATACTGCGCACAGAAGCCGATCACGATCACCGGCAGGGTCAGGTCACCATCTCCCTGACGCAGGCGCAGCCCACCGCGGATTTGCAGGTACTTGCGGATAAACAGCGCCAGTATAATTACCATGCACAGCGCACCCACATAGTAGATCAGGGGGTTGCCCATGCACATGATGGTGCTCGCATATCCGGTGGGTTCGAACTTATCCTGATCAAACCACATGGGTTTCAGGATCAGCGGCCATTGCCACCACGGCGAATAGAACGGATGATCCATCCCCAGCCCGGGCGTGCTCTGATAATTATACATCCCGATCTGTGCTTTTACGATCCGGTCGATTGTTACCGGTCCCGTCGGAGACAGGTACGGGATATAGCTGAGGTAATAGATCGCAGCCGGAACCGCGATAAAGAACAGCACACAGAACCCGCAGGTAACGAGAATCCGCTTCAACGTTAGTTCCCGCGCCCACAGAACACGTAATTGCTGCACAGGGTTCAGCGACACGTCGCCTTGATCCACATCATACGCGACAAGCCCCGTACGGAACTGCCGGTACGCGGCAATGAAGAACAGAACCGCCAGACCCACCGCAGAGTACAGGCCGGTCCACTTACTGGCGATAGACACCCCCATGAAGAAACCGCTCAGCGCCAGAGGGATCAGCGTACGCAGGTAAGCTTTGGTTATCACCTTTGGTCTGGCTTCTGCGGCAATCCCGGCGGGAATCGCAAATACATCCGTTTGCAGATAGCGCACCATG
>DAOPZG010000128.1:0-7566 GCA_035353235.1 Candidatus Limiplasma sp. | reverse complement strand
ACAGAGGATGGCCATCAGTTGACGCAACAGCTGGATTGTTTATCCGGAGAAAAGGGCATACACCTGCAAACCACGTATACCAATGGCAGCGACGCGCCCGTAATCATCGACATGCTCTCCAATTTTTGCCTCGGCGGCATCACGCCATTCGTCAGCGGGGACGCTCCGGGTTGCCTCATGATACATCGATTGCGCAGTAAATGGAGCAATGAAGCCCGACTGGAAAGTATCTCCGCCGAAGACCTCCAGTTGGAACCGAGCTGGTCCGGATACGGGGTCGCCTGCGAGCGATTTGGACAAACGGGTTCCATGCCCGTTCGTAAGTATTTCCCCATGATGGCGACCGAAGATACGACAAATCATATAATATGGGGCGTTCAGCTTGGCTGTCCGTCTTCCTGGCAGATGGAGTTATACCGTAGGGACGACGCGCTGTGCATCTCCGGCGGATTGGCGGACGATGATTTTGGCCATTGGCATAAGACAGTTCAGCCCGGCGAATCATTCACTACCCCGCTTGCCAGCCTTACGGTCTGTGTCGGCACGATGGATGCTGTATGCGCACGGTTGACCGCAATGCAAGCAGCGCCTGTGCAAAAACTTGCGATGCCTGCACGCCTCCCTGTGATTTTTAATGAATTCTGTACCACGTGGGGGAACCCCTCTCAGGAGAATATCCAACGCATCCTTACTCATCTGAGGGGACGGGATATTGACTACTTTGTGATAGATGCCGGATGGTATGCCGACGAGGTTAAAGGCTGGGACGCCAATATGGGAGACTGGGAGATCAACCGGCAGCTTTTCCCGGACGGTCTGGAAAGCGTAGTGGATGCGATTCATCATGCCGGTTTAAAAGCCGGCATCTGGTTTGAACCGGAGGTGTGCGGGCAGGATGCCAGGGCCTATCAACAGACAGATCATTTGTTGAAACGTAATGGAACTCCCATTAGCGTTGGCAGACGCAGGTTCTGGAACCTGTGTGATCCATGGGTCAGGGATTATCTGGAGGAACATGTGATAGGGCTGTTAAAGCGGTACGGTTTTGAGTATATTAAAATTGATTATAACGACAGTATCGGAATCGGGTGCGACAATCCGGACGGGCTGGGCGAGGGGCTGAGGAAGAATCAACTTGCCGCCCAATCGTTTATAACCCATATTCGCGAATCAATACCGGGAATTCTGGTGGAAAACTGCTCATCGGGCGGGCACAGACTGGAACCGTCCTTTTTAAGCGTGAGCCAGCTTTCTTCTTTTTCGGATGCACACGAAGTACGGGAAATTCCGATTGTCGCGGCCAATCTCCATCGTGCGATGCTGCCCCGCCAAAGCCTGATTTGGGCTGTGCTGCGCAAAAATGATACACCCAAGCGGCTGATCTGGTCGCTTTGCGCAACCTGTCTGGGCGTGATGTGTCTGTCTGGGGATGTAGATGACCTGAGCGAAGACCAGTGGTCGATTGTGGAGGAAGGCATCCATTTTTACCGGACTGTATCTTCCGTAATTAAGAAGGGGGAGACGATCCGTCATGGCTCCAAAATCAACAGCTATCGCCACCCTGCGGGCTGGCAGGCAATCGAACGCACAGCCGAGAGCGGAGGAGAAAAATTGATCGTTGCGCACGTGTTTGATGCTCAACCTGTAGAGATTCGGGTGCCGCTGATGGGAACATATCAAATCAGCGACCGCTTTGCCGATCCGTATTGTCAGACATGGATCGAAGGAGAAGAACTGGTAATACATCTGGCGGACGGTGCGTGCGCCCTGCACCTTCAGAAGGCTTGAAACTAAAGCATGGAACGGGGAAATCAGTATACCGCATTCGAAAAGGAGCAAGGAAATGTGAATCATTATCCCAATCTGGTGATGAACGATCGTTTCTTTTTACGACGATGAAAACGTATGATTTCTAAAAATTGTAAACTCAGACAAACAGCCGTTGAAGAGATTGGTCAGTCTAGGGAACAGGAGGTATTGGTGTTGCATAAACTGATTCTGGAAAATAAATACTATCTGAAACTGATGCTCACCTATTGCCTTGTGATCTTTTTTGGCTTTGGATTAACCTCCTATCTCGTAACAACCAATATGGCCGAGTTATTGACCGGTATGGAATCCCGGTTCGATAGCGAAGTAATCCAGAAAGTACAGAACTTCAGTGACGATCGTTATCAGGATATCAACAGCATTTTTGCACGTCTTTACCAGAAACAGTATTTTAACAACAATTCCAGCGTTGTCGATTTTATCAACCCTGCCAGAGAAGCGCAACGGAACAACAATAACAAATCGGTTGCGATTACCGGTTATCTGCAGGATACCTGCAGCGCGAACGCTGCGATTGCAGATATCCTGCTGATTGATTATCACGACAGGGATGTATATTTCTGCTCCAATATCCATAACCGAGACGTATCCATTGATTACGATTTCTTTCGGTATGACTTTATCGGCGACGGGATCATCCGAAATCAGGTCGAAATCGTACCCAACTACATTCCGGATTATATCAGCTCAGCAAGCATTAATAACTTCCCGATCATCAGTTACCAACTGTTTTTATTTGATGAAAATGCCATACGCTTTACCGAACCGCTTGGCATGGCCGTTATCAATATGCGGGCGGACTACATCAAGAACGCGTATAAGGATTCCGCCAGCTTTCTTGGGCAAATCTACGTGGTTGAGCGTGGGGGAATCACGGTTTTCGATTCATCCGGCATGGTAACAGGCCAGCCCTTTCCATATCAGGCTTTTCAGGCGACTGGAATAAACGACCTGACGACGAACAATCGATTTATCATCAACAAGCGATATTCGGAAAAAAGCGGATTTACCTTCATCGACATCGTGGATAAACGGATTATCGAAAAAGAAACGGATCATATTCGCACCAATATCAACAATGTAATCGTCGGTTGTATTGCGCTGGCTATGGCAATTGGGCTGGTATCGGCGGCGATGCTATCCAAACGAATTCGCGCGCTGGTGCGCAACATGAAAGACGTAGAAAAAGGAAAACTGGACACGCAAATCTCTATCGGCTCGAAGGACGAAATAGGATATCTGGCGCAAAGTTTCAGCACCATGTGTGCCAAGTTATCCGAATATATTCAAAATGTATATGTCTTTGAGATTAAAACCAAAACCGCGGAACTGAATGCGCTTCAGGCGCAGATAGACCCGCATTTCCTGTTCAATACGCTGGAATCGATCAGCATGACCGCACAAATCAACAAGGACTATCAGACTGCAAAGATGATCCATATTTTGGGCAATATGTTCCGATGGAATATCAAAACGAAGGGTATCATTGTGGACTTACGAGAAGAAGTTGAATATGTGCGTTCATACATTGAACTGCAGATGCTGCGATATGATCATGCTTTTAACGTGGAAATCCATTTGGACAGTGAAATTATGAGACTGGGGGTTTTGAAACTATCTCTGCAACCGATCGTAGAAAACGCGATTCAACATGGAATGGGGGAAAAGACTTCGGGGGGACATATAGTGATTGACGGCAGAATCCAGGATCAAAAGCTGATCCTGCGCGTTACCGATAACGGTAAGGGGATGGATGCCGCAAGGATAGAGGAAATCAGGGCGACGCTTACAAAAGAATACAGCGCAAGCGAACCGGGCAACATCGGGCTTTGTAATGTTCACCAGCGTAACAGCATCCTTTTTGGAGAAGGGTACGGAATCCGTATCGAAAGCAGCGTTGGGCACGGCACGCAGGTTGAACTGACTTTTCCCGTAATGTCGAAGGAGGAAATGGAAAGCTATGTACAGGGTATTCATCGTTGACGATGAACCGTTGATTTGCAAAGGGCTGCGCGAGACGATCGAGTGGGACAACCTTGGATTGGAGATTTCCGGGGAAGCGCATAATGGCGCCGAAGCGATGACGATGATCGCGGTGACGCACCCGCATATTTTAATTACGGATATTCGAATGCCGGGGATGGATGGGATCGCTCTGATTAAATCCATTCGGGAAAATGATTCGGCAATCCGCATTTTAATACTGAGCGGTTACAGCGACTTTGTTTTCTTAAAAGAAGCGATCCGGCTGGGGGTAGATGGCTATCTGTTGAAACCCATTGATCCGGATGAGTTGATTTCCAACCTTCGTAATCTGGTGACCGTCATCGAAGAGGAAAAGCTGAAATCTTCTCGCATCTATAAGGGGATGGAACTGTTACGGACGAATACGCTGAATCGGTTGATTACAAACGAAATTGGCTGGAATGAATTCGAGGAGAAAGCCGAACTGCTTGATCTGCATCTGGAAGCGGAAACTTATCTGTGTGCGGTTTGCGTACTGGCCGGAGATACTGGAGAAGCGGACGAAGGTACGGATCCGGCAACGATCCTTGCTCTGCAGGAGGACTACCGTAAGCGTACAGATCACGGAGGATATGCGTTCATCGACCCGAAAAACCGTTTAGTTCTTCTGCTCTTCGGGCAGGATGAAGCGGAAATCTCAAAATATGCACAGGAGGCAACAAATTATCTGCTCCATCGTTCAAAGGAACGCTGGGGAAAAACACTGTATTGTTTTACGGGGAGAAACATACGTATGCGCGAAGAGATTCATAGCTCCTATGACGACGCACTGCGAAAACTGGCGCCGGATGCGCTCGCTGAAGAAGCGTCGCTGGAAGGGCGCTGGAAAAGCGCTGTGGATCGGACGATCGATTATATTGGCACACATTATAACGAGCCGATTTCTCTTAAGCAAATCGCAGGATTATGCGACATTAACACATCCTATCTGGGTCAGGTTTTTCGAAAAACGACAAACGAATCCTTTACGAATTATGTGAACCGTTATCGTATTGAAAAAGCAAAAGAACTGTTGGCGCAGAGCACCCTGAAAGTATACGAGATTTCTGAAAAAGTCGGGTTTACGGATTATCACTACTTTTTGAAAATATTCAAGAAGATTACGGGATTTGTACCAACAGATACGCGATGTGATAATTTTTACCATAAGAACTAGAATTCTTTCCATTGACGATCGGGAGACAAAAAGATAGCATAAATAACATAAAAGGCGACCAAAATAAACAAAGGAGCGATCAGTCATGAAACGTACCTTATCCCTTCTCGTGGCCGTGGCCCTGTTAATGGGTGTGTTCGCAGGCGCAAGCTTTGCGGAAACCGCTAAATCGAAAATCGTATTCTGCGTTAACATCCAGCCTCAGCTGCCGGTGGAATTCTGGCAGTCCATCGCCGACAAGTATATGGCCGCAAAACCGGATGTGGAGGTAGAGATCATCGGTCAGCCTTCCTCCAACGTGGACATCTTCCAGTACGAGAAAACCCTCCTTGCGACCGGCCAGTTCCCGGACGTCATGGTGATGCAGAATCCGGCGGACTTCGTACCTTCCGGCGCGCTGATGGCGTTTGACGAAGGCGAATTGGATTATCTGGCCGACCCCAACATCGGCAAGATCGGCGGCAAACAATACGTCGCAAACTACAAGAAACAGGTAATCGGCGTATTCTACAACAAGGACATTTTTGCGGCGAACAATCTTGATGTTCCGCAAACTTATCAGGCTTTCCTGGATGTCTGTGAAGCGTTGAAAGCCAAAAACATTCTGCCCGTATCACTGGGAATCAAAGACGGCTGGCCGCAGATTATGCTCGCCAACATGATCGCCGGGACCGATCTGTTGGCCAAAGACCCCACTTGGGGAGCCGAGCGGAATGCCGATACCGTTAAGTTCAACAACCCCGATCTGGTAAAGGCGATGCAGAAGTACCAGTTTATCTGCCAGAATTACGCCGGTGACAGCCTGCCCAGCATAACCTATACGCAGATGCTGGAGCAGTTCTTCACGGGTAAAGCAGCGATGCTGCCGATGGGTTCCTGGGTTAACGCCGAAGTGGCAAAAGCACAGCAGAGCTTTGAAGTCGGCTGGTTCCCGATGCCCGGCGACAACGATGCGAAAGTGCTGTCCGTGTTTGTCAACGAAGGTCTGTCCATCAGCTCCACCTCGAAATATCCTGATGTATGCAAAGACTTTGTGAAGTTCTTCTTTACCAATACCGAACTGTACAGCGACTTCCTCAAGAGCGAGCAGCTGTTCCCCACCACGAAAGCCGCCGTGCCTTACGACATGATCCCGCTGCGCAAGTATATCGAAGAAGCAATATCCGGAATGCAGGAAGTGGAAGGCTTTGAAAGCATGACGGGCGACGCGGCATTCCTGCCCGGTCTGAAAGATTACTACACTAATAAACTCACGCAGAACATCGCGCTTGGCAACGACGTTGCCACCGAACTCGCTAACTTCGACAACGAGTGGACGACTGCCAAGGAAGCCCTGAACTGATAGACGGCATATTCACGCTGTCTCTGAATCGGAGCCGCTGGGGGGTAAGCCGTAAAAAGTTTACCCCCCTTTGCAATGGAGGGAACAACAGTGAAACACAACAGACGTTACGACGTATTCTTTCTGGCACCGGGATTTCTGATCTATATCATATTCATGATTATTCCGGTTGTCCTGTGTTTTTTTTACAGCTTTACAAACTGGGATGGAATCAGCGCAACCTATCGAATGATCGGTTTGAAAAATTTCGTCAATCTGTTTAAGGATGCTTCCTTTTTTAACGCTCTAAAGGTTACATTCATTATCATGATACTTACGACGCTGATCTACAATGTATTCGGCATCATCCTGGCTGCGTTGCTGAATGACAGGGGAAAGCTGCTGAGCATCTCCCGAAGCGCCATTTTTATACCAACGGTCATGAGCAGCGTCGTTGTGGCTTTTATCTGGTCGTATATGGTGCAGACAAACGGCGGAGTGATCAACTCCATGATTGAGTTGTTGGGCGGGAAGGCTGTTGATTTTTACGCGACGCCTCTAACCACGATCTTTGTAATTTCCGGGATTATTTGCTGGAACAGTCTTGGATTTTTCGTTGTGATCTATATCTCAACACTGTCTACGATCCCACAGGAAATTTACGAGGCAAGTAAAGTGGATGGTGCGGGATGGTTTTACCGGTTCAGGCATATCACGTTGCCGTTGCTTGCCCCTGGAATTACGATAAACTGCATTCTTGCGGTTGCGGGCGGCCTGAAACAGTATGACCATGTGAAGGTGATCACCGGCGGTGGGCCGGGAGGAGCCACGCAAACCGTAACGCTTTTCAGTGTTGAAAAAGCATTTGAGTATAACCGCAGAGGGTACTCGTCCGCAGCGGTGATTGTGTTATTTATTCTGATTGTGATTTTATCCGTCATACAGCTATCCATTTCAAAGAAGCATGAGGTGGAATACTGATATGAAAAAAGCAGCGGTCGGCAATTGGATCAAGAAAATTCTTGTTTTCCTTTTTGCACTGGTTTACCTTGCTCCCCTCTATATTGCGGTGGTCAATTCGGTAAAACCATACGATGAAATTATCAAATCGCCTTTGAATTTGCCGGCTCAATTCACATTCCAGAATTTCGCGGATGCTTTTGAGTCATCCAACATGGCGGAATTGTATCGCAACAGCATCCTGATCACCGCGTCTTCCGTTGCTTTGCTGGTG
>DAOPZG010000127.1:0-7618 GCA_035353235.1 Candidatus Limiplasma sp. | reverse complement strand
TATCCGGAAGGCGCCATAGTTTCAATCAGCGTGTACTGCAGCCCGGTTTCCAGCACGCCTGTAAGGAGATGCGGTTTATACGTGCCGTCCGCGTTCACGCCGTCCTCGCCGCTCACCCATTCCGCAATGATATCCGATCCGGCATAGGCTGTCCCGTTGCCGAGAACCAGCCGGAAGTGAGCGCCCGCTAGCGGCAACGCGGTATCCGCCGCCAGCTTGTCTATGGTTACCACCGTCGGGGTATTGGTCACGGTATATTCCGTGGTTCCGTCCGGATTGATTGTCGGGTCGGACAGGACCCCGGGCAGATAACCGGGCGCCGGGCGTTCCTGCACGGTATAGGTATAAGTCGTATGATCCTTCGCCAGCGTGGGCAAATCGGTAAACGTGACGCTGGTTTCCGGGGATGCGATTGCCTGCGTACGGTACGGGGTTGTCAGGTCGTCGCTGCGGTACAGGTCAAACGTCACGTCCGGGTGTTGCGCTGCCTGATCATTCCAAACCTTGTTGACCGTAACCTGCGTTTTGGGTATCGGCTGGTCTACAACCACCCAAACCCCGTTGCCGTCCGCGGCCAGGGTAAACTCGGTATCAAACGCGGCCAGGTATCCGTCCGGCGTGTGTTCCGGGGTCTCGGTCAGCACATAGGTTACGCCCGGCTGCAGCAGGCCGTTGTCAAGCACCCAGTCCGCCGTGCCGTCATACGTATAGGCAGCCAGAACCTTTGTCTCTCCTTTGCGGGTGAGCGTCAGGGTCGCTCCGGCGACCCGCTTTCCGGTATAATGGCCGTCCGCGTCTGCGTTCAGGCTGTCCAGTTTTTGGATCGTTACGCTCGTCGGCTGGTCGCTTACCGTTACGCTTACCTGCTGCGCATCCGGCAGCAGCGCGTCGGTTACGGAGAATGCGACCGGCGCCGCGGTTTGATAGTACACAGGCTCCCCGTTAGCATCCCTGCCCACGGGGGCGGCGGTTTCTACCAGCCAGTAATTCCCGGCAGGCAACCCGTCCACCGTGATGGCTTCCTCGCCGGACACAATCCGCTCGTATCCGGGCACCGCGGTCTGCGCAGGCGCGCCGTTCTGATCCGCGACGATTGCAAATATCGCGCCGGGGAGGAATGCGCCGGTTACGGCGTCCACCTTGGCAATCTTTACCCGTGTCGGAGCGTCCGTCATCACAACCGTTTTTCCGTCCGCGCGGTCCCAACTCCCGTCAGGCTGGCGAATTTCCACCGTGCCCTCCGGCTGAATCCGGAATATGATGCTGCCCGCGACCGTAAATCCGTCGGGCGCGCCCACTTCCGTAAAGGTATATTCGGTTATGCCATCCGCCTTCAGCGCACCGGTTACCCGATGCGGGATCGGGTTGCCCAGGGCGTCACGGTTATTCTCATCACCGCTGATCCAGCGATCATCCATAATCGTCGTGCCGTTTTCCACATGGGTAATCGTAAGCGTCGCTCCCGGCAGTTCCGCGGTGCCGGCGCCGGTTGCCCGTTTGCTGAAGCTGACTTCGGCCGGATAGTCAATCATCGACACCAGGCTGGCAGTGGAGGCATCGGTTACAGCGCCGGAAGCGCTGATCACTTTACCGTCGCTGTTGAGCATGAAGGACAAGCCCGTCGCGTTGAGGAGGTAGCCATCAGGCGCGGAAACCTCCAGCAGCGTATACGGCTGACCGATCTTCAGCCCGCGCACCGTGTGATCTTCCGTACCGGAACTGGTCCAGCGGTCTGCGATCTCCGCCTGTGTGTAGGTGATGCCGTCTCCCTGAACCAGCATCAGTTCCGCGCCGCCGATCCGGTTGCCTTCCGCGTCGGTTTTGTTGAAATCGACAGCGGTCTTTTCATCATACGCATAAACGGCTGTGGAACCGTCCGCGGCGACCGTGAAGGGGGTGTAAAGCGCCGCGTTGCGCAGGTAACCCTCTGGAGCGTTCAGCTCGTACAGATAATAGGTATGGTTCAGTTCCAGCCCATACAGCACGCTATCTTCGGTTGCGCTGGTCGTGACGTGCGCAAGCTCTGTGCTCGTATCAGGGCTCAGGGTTCCGTTTTCGGTTTTACTGTCGTACACCACTAATACCGCTCCGCCAACCGTTTCCCCGCTGTCTGCGTCACGTTTGCCGACAGTCAGGGAAGTGCGCGGGTCGGTCAGGGTGATCTGTGCAGGTGTGCCGTCCGTGCGAACGCGGAAAGGCGCGGAAGGCGTCGCGGTCACATAGCCTGCGGGGGTAACGGTTTCCGCCGCGATATACCAGCGATCCGGGTTCAGGATACCGGTTACGTTCGCCGTACCCTCCACGCCGGTCGTTACGGTTGCGACGGTCTCACCCGGTGTTGTTGCATCCGGACCGCTAACGGTGTACAGGGTCAATTCCGCACCCGCAACGGGCGTGCCGGTATCATCCACCTTCAACAGGTTCAGTACCGTCGGCGCGTCACGCAGGGTTACAGTTGTATTGGTGACAGATCCGGCGGCGCTCGCCTCGGTGATCGTGCCGGTCGTGTCAATGGTAAAGGTGATGCTGCTCGCGATGAGATAGCCGTTCGGGGCGGCTGTCTCCGTCAGCTCATAGCGGTGCCCCGCGATTAACGGATATTGCTGCTCTTCTGCCGCGTACTGATAGCCGTACGTGACCGGGTTGGCGGAAGCGTCCGCAATGTAAATCGTCGAACCGAAGGTTTTGGCCGTAGCCGTTCCGGTCCAGCTGGCGACCGTCTGCTGATCGGTGGTATCCCGCAGCGTCAGGCTCGCGCCCGGCAGTTCTTCCGTCCCCGTCAGCGTTTTCTTGCTGATGGTCACGCCAAGCGGCTTGTCCCGCATGGTTACGGTACCGGTTGCCGCGTCCACACCGGCGTTGGCGGGCACGGTGCCCGGCTGAAGCGTGCCGTCCGCGTTCACGGTAAAGGTTACGCTCTCGCTGACCGCGTAGCCGTTGGGCGCGGTGGTTTCAGTCAGAGTGTAGGTATGTCCCGCTTCCAGCTCGCCCGTGATGATGTGCGGGGTTTCGCCGCTTACCCATGCCCAGCTCTTCGTGCTGTCGGCATGGTCGGTAAGCGTCAGGGTCGCGCCCGGCAGTTCGTCCCCGCCCGTCATTCCCTTCTTGGAGAAGGTGACCACGGTGGGATCGTCCAGCAATGTCAAAGTGCGGTTGGTTACGGGTGTATACTCCGTATCTCCGGTCGCGCGCGCGACAACGTTTCCATCCGGCAGAAGCATGAATTCCACGCTGTCCGCCAGTCGATAGCCCGCGGGCGCGCTTTGTTCCGTAAGGGTATAAGCGACACCAACCGCAAGGTTTGTGATCGTTCTGGGGGTCTGTGTGCCGGTCCATTCTGCGTCAGTCACCTGAAGAGCGCTTGCCGCGTCAAGATGCGTGATCGTGAAGTGAGCGCCGGGCAGTTCGGATGTACCTTCCACCGCACGCTTGCTTACCTTTACGGTGGTGGCGTTGTCCACCATGTATACGATACCGTCGTCGATGCCGCCGTTTACGGTGGTTTGGGTAAGCGTGGGGTTCAGTTGCGCGTCCAACCGGAAGGCGAACGCCGAGGTAACAAGGTATCCCTCCGGCGCTGCAGTTTCCTTCAGAATGTACTCCGTGTCAGGTTCTAAAAGTCCGCGAACCGCATGGGGCTGCTCGCCGGACACCCATTCCGCAATGACTGTGGAACCGTCGGCGGTCAGAAGTTGCAGGTGCGCGCCGGGCAGTTCTTCATACGCGCCGCTCGTGCCGAGCATCCGTTTGCTGAAACTGGCCTCGTTCGCCGCGTTGGTCAGGGTGTAGGCAAAGTTGTCGGTCGGGTCCTGATCCGCGCTGGTCTGCCGCAGGGTAAAGCCCGGCACGGCATCCTCCTGCACGGTATAAACGTATCCCGCATCCAGGTTGGTAAAGGTATACGTCCAATTTTCCACCGCTGTCAGCGCGTGGGAAGCAACCGGGTTCTCCAGCCCTTCCCGGTAGAGGTTCACCGTCACAGACGCGGGCAGCGGATCGTCCTGCGCAAGCGCGGTGCCATCCGCGGCAGTAAACACCTTGGTTACCTTCACGCTCAGTTTGGCTTTGGCGGCGTCCACCATCACCATGTGCACGGCGCCGCCGTTCACCGGCAGCACAACCGTCTGATCCCCAGCCACCTGGTAGCTCGGGTTGGGTGTCTTTTCATGCAGCACATACGTACCGCCGGGCACCAGCCCGTCCGCCATCGTAAGCGTAAGCGGGTTGCTCTCCGCGTCGCTGGTATTCCAGCTCCAGGTATGGGTTTCTTCAGTGGTGCCGTTGAGCGCGTAAGGTCCGGTCAGCGTCAGGGTCACGTTCGGAACCCGTTCGCCGGTCAGGGCGCCGCTTTCGTCCCGTGCGTCGCTGTCCCGCTTGTCTATCATCAGGTTAAGAGTTTTATCCGTCATGGTAACGGTAACCGTCTGCGCATCGCTGCCTGTCGTGAAGCTCACCGGCGCCGCCAAGGCATAATCCTCCGGCGCAGCGGTTTCCACCAGCCAGTAGCGCTGCCCCTGCGTCAGGAGACCCGTATAAGTATGAATTGATTCATCCTCTGCGGTCAGCGGATCATCCGCAGCGGTGATAAAGCCCGTTCCGTTAACTTCCGTGCCGGGCGCACCGCCAAGATCCGTGTAGACTGCCAGCGACGCGCCGGCCAGCGGGTTGCCCTGTTCGTCCAGTTTGCGCACGGCAACGGAAGTCGGCGCATCGTTAACGGTCAGCGTCGCCTTGCCGTTCGCGGCTACGGTCACGGTCACGTCCTCGCGCGCCTGATCCGGCACCACCGCCGTCGTACCCGACAGAGCATCGTAGGTAAACTGGAAGTGCAGAGGCGCCATCGGCACATAACCCTGCGGAACCGTCGTTTCATACAGCCAATAGTATCCGCCGGGGATCAGCCTGTTAAACGCCAGTCCTTCGCTGCCCACCTGCAGGCCCTTGGTTCCCTCCGCATCGGAAGCGTACAGCGTAAACTGAACGCCGTCCGTCAAAGGAACGTTGTCCATCCCGGTTTTCACAAGGGATAGCAGCGTGCGGTCATCGTTCATCACAACGGTCGTACCGGTGACGTTTCCGTTGTCGCCCACCTGTGCAACCGTACCGTCCGGCAGAATTTTGAACTGCACAGCCTGTGAACGGATATATCCGTCCGGCACGATTGTTTCGGTCAGGGTGTAGGTATGCCCGGCCGTTAGCTTTACGGCTTCCACTTCATGGGATGTGTTCGCCACGCTGTCCCATTCATCCACCAGGCCGTTGTTTGCATCATCATCCGTAAGAACCAGATGCGCCCCGGCAATTTCGGCACCGTCGGTCAGGTCTTTCTTGCTTATCGTAAGCGACAGCGGCGTATTCTCACAGGTGACCTCCGTGGACCCGTTTTCCCCGAACGTAAACGGAATATATTCTGCGTTCAGCGCATAACCTTTGGGGGCCGTCTCCTCAAGCAGGATATAGCTTCCGCCTTTTACAAGGAACTGGCTCGCGTCAGTCTCTCCCACATCGGCCGATACGGTAATCCATCCTTCTCCGGTTGCCGTGCTTGTGCCGCTCCACAGGCGTTTCGTCCGGTCGCTGTTATATACCGCCAATTGTGCCCCCGCCACAGGGTTGCCATTCAGGCCGGTTTTCCGCACCCGGAAGGAAGCGAGCGTATCCTTCACGGTCACGCTGACCAGCGGGATGGTTTGCTGATTGTCCGCATAGGTAAATACCGTGTCTGCCGCCAGATTGTATCCCGCGGGAGCTTCCGTTTCGCGTAAAACATAGCGCTGACCGTTCATCAATCCCGTCGCGGCATAGACGCCGTTGCTGTCCGTGATCAGCGTGCGATCGGTAAACACACGCACTCCCAGGTGATCGGCGGCCTGTTCATCGTACAGGTACAGCTGGAACACAGCCCCCGGCAGGCGATTTCCCTCGCCGTCCTCCTTCACAATCTGGAAGGTATTCGGCGCGTCACGCAGGGTCACGGTAGTACTGGCGACCGATCCGGCGGCGCTCGCCTCGGTGATCGTGCCGGTCGTGTCAATGGTAAAGGTGATGCTGCTCGCGATGAGATAGCCGTTCGGGGCGGCTGTCTCCGTCAGCTCATAGCGGTGCCCCGCGATTAACGGATATTGCTGCTCTTCTGCCGCGTACTGATAGCCGTACGTGACCGGGTTGGCGGAAGCGTCCGCAATGTAAATCGTCGAACCGAAGGTTTTGGCCGTAGCCGTTCCGGTCCAGCTGGCGACCGTCTGCTGATCGGTGGTATCCCGCAGCGTCAGGCTCGCGCCCGGCAGTTCTTCCGTCCCCGTCAGCGTTTTCTTGCTGATGGTCACGCCAAGCGGCTTGTCCCGCATGGTTACGGTACCGGTTGCCGCGTCCACACCGGCGTTGGCGGGCACGGTGCCCGGCTGAAGCGTGCCGTCCGCGTTCACGGTAAAGGTTACGCTCTCGCTGACCGCGTAGCCGTTGGGCGCGGTGGTTTCAGTCAGAGTGTAGGTATGTCCCGCTTCCAGCTCGCCCGTGATGATGTGCGGGGTTTCGCCGCTTACCCATGCCCAGCTCTTCGTGCTGTCGGCATGGTCGGTAAGCGTCAGGGTCGCGCCCGGCAGTTCGTCCCCGCCCGTCATTCCCTTCTTGGAGAAGGTGACCACGGTGGGCGCGTTCGTGATCCGGTTGATCAGCGTGGAATCCTCCACGGATTGCGTCATCGGTACGGAAACCACATAACCGGCCACCGCGCGTTCCCTGACCGTATAGGTGATGGGAGCCCCCGACTGGGTACGGGTGGGATAGCGATGATTCACGCTGATTGCGGCATTGCCCGGGAAGGCAACCGATGTTTCGCCCGCGGGGAGGGTTACGCTTTCGATGGGCGTATCGTCTTCGTTCCTGTACAGGTCAAAGATAACATCCACGGGCGCGATGCCTTCCGCCCAGCTCTTTTGCACAACAATTTTCTGATACGGAATCGGTTCGTCAAACATCACATAGATCGTACCGCTGGGGTCGTTGCCTGCCGTAAACGTAACGGGCGAAGCAGTCTGATACCCTGCGGGGGTGACGGTTTCCTTCATAATATAGGTTTCGCCCTGCCGCAGTTTGGAGGCCTCCAGTTCATAAGCCGTATGGTCCGCCGTTGAAGCGATCACCTGCAGCGGCGTATTCTGATCTTGCAGCGCATACAGGGTCATTTCCGCGCCGGTCACGAAGTGGTCGGCATACAAACCGGTCAGTTCGTCCGCCGTTGCGGTTTCCACGCTCACATCCAGCTTGGCGACTTTCAGGGTAATGCGCTTATCGACGATATCAATCGTGTGATTCTCGCACGGAGTGATATATCCGTCGCGGTCGGAATAGACGGAGCCGTCTGTGCTGTCGATACGGAAACGCACCGGGGCAGCCGTAAGGTAGCCGGAAGGGGTGACCGTTTCGATCAACTCATAAACCGTATCCGTTTTCAGGCCAAGCTGCGTCCAGTCGCTGGTGATTGCACTGCCGGCGAGCACGTAGGTCTCGGCGGGGTCGGAAACACTGGTGATTTTGAAGGCGGCTCCGGCCAGGGCAGCGCCGTTTCCGTCCGCGTGCTTGGTTACACGCACGATGGTTTGGGTATTGCGCAGGAGAT
>DAOPZG010000126.1:0-7657 GCA_035353235.1 Candidatus Limiplasma sp. | reverse complement strand
ATAACGGACAACAGAATGGGAATCCCCGATCAGGCGGAAACAGTGTTCGGAAGCGGTAAATCCTCACGCGGAAAGCGTTTCTGGAGCACATAATAGGTGATCGCGTGACAAACCACCGTTACGAACCACGAAAGGGGATAGCTCCACATCAATACTTCCAGTGTGGGATGCAGCGCAAAGTAGGTATAAATCCAAACGATCCGTAACCCGCAAACACCAGCCAGCGTGGTAATCATCGGGAAAACGCTGTACCCCAGCCCGCGCATCTGGCCGACCAGCACGTTCATCTGCCCGCACAGGAAATAGGTGAGACAGATGATGACCAATCGTTTCGCGCCCCATTGGATCACAACGGGATCGGTGTTGTAAATACTGATCAATTGCGGGGCAAAGAGGCTGAACAGACCGCCGGTCAGGACGCCGACAAAGGTGCATACCGCCATGCAAATCCACAGGATTCTCCGTACGCGGCTGTACCGTCGCGCGCCTGCGTTCTGCCCGACAAAAGTCAGGCAAGCCTGGCAGATGCTGTCCATGGTGGTGTAAACGAAGCCCTCCAAGTTACTGGAAGCGGCGCTGCCCGCCATCACAACCGAGCCGAAGGAATTAACGGAGGACTGGATGAGGACGTTGCTGATGGAAAACAGCGAACCCTGCAGCCCAGCGGGAAGGCCGATATGAAGTATTTGCCGAAGCGGTTCCCGGTGCAGGTGCGTCAATTTCGGGATATAACGCACGGTTCCGGTAGAATGTGTAAGGCAGTGAATCACCAGCACGGCGGATATAGCCTGAGAGATGATGGTGGCCAAGGCGACGCCCGCAACGCTCATTTTGAGGACGATGACAAAGAACAGGTTAAGCCCGATATTCACCAACCCGGCCACCGACAGGTAATACAGAGGGCGCTTCGTATCGCCTACGGCACGGAGAATGGCGCTGCCAAAGGTGTACAGCATATTGGCGGGCATGCCCAGAAAATAGATACGCACATATAGCGATGACGCGTCGATCACATCTTCCGGAGAACCCATCCAAAGCAGGATCGGTTTCGCCATCAGAAAACCGAACAAGCCGATGCTGAAACCGCAGATCAGGGCCAGCGCCATGGAGGTATGAACCGTTTCCATAACGGCATGGCGGTTCCCCGCACCCTGATGCTGTGCGACAACAACGCTGGTACCTACGGACAGGCCCATAAATATGTTGATCAGAAGATTGATGAGCGAGCCGGTGGAACCGACCGCCGCCAGTGCCTCTTTACCGGAATACTGACCCACAACGATGATGTCCGCCGCATTGTACAGAAGTTGCAGGATGCCGGTAAGCATCAGCGGAATCGAGTAACGGACAATTTTTCTGAAGATGGAACCGGTGGTCATATCCATTTCATAATGACTGATCGTCTTCATTCATCCCGGCAAGACGCCGGTGCCCGCCCCCTTTCAGAGTGGTTATCATACCATATTCCTTTGGGTTTGAACAGCGGGAGAATCGTTTTACATCTTATCCAGATTTTACCGACGAATGGACAACGCAACTCCGTTAAGCGATACATGCTTGAGCTTTGTCCTGAGGATAACGCGGATCTGAAAATGAAGATTTCATGTTGCAAGGTTAGGAAACCAGCAAGATAATGTATGCGTGAAGAGACAGTGGATAAGACGGGCAGGAGCCGATAATCTGAAGTTTTCGATAAACATAGTGTTTTGTTATTCTGAGACGAGGGATGCACGAACTTATTGTTCACTAAACACAGATTCACGTAGAATTCTCTATGAAAATCATACTATGAATGGCTTTAAATTTCATCAATTGTGTATTGACAACGTTTGCACAGCATGCTATCATGAACCCAGAGAAACAGAGATGGAGGAAAAGGATGCCTGATACTGTTTTGTATTGTGCAAACGTTTTCTAAACCGGCTTAGCGTGTGGAATGAACCGACACGGGAAGCAGTAACAACCGCCTGCCTGATTTCTGAAAAGAGGTTTTGACAGGCGGATGAGTAACGAGCTGTTTCAAGCAAACGTTTGAACAAACGTCCGGAAGGCAGACGGGCAGACGCCGTTTCGGACAGTATGCCTTGCGAGGGGTTGCCTCGCCTACCTGTGAATGCAAAGCGGAGATCCGCTTTACATAGAACATGAAAAGGAGAGTCCCATTATGAAAAAAATCTTGGCTCTGGCAATGGCTCTTGCCCTCGCGCTGACGCTTGTTACCGTTTCCGCGGGTGCCGAGGCAGCCGCCACCGGTTCCGTGTACTACCTCAATTTCAAACCCGAACAGGATCAGCAGTGGCAGGATCTTGCCAAACTGTATACCCAGCAGACCGGCGTACCCGTGACGGTGGTAACTGCCGCGGCGAATACCTATGAGGACACGCTGCGTTCCGAAATGGAAAAGGCGGATGCCCCCACCCTGTTCCAGGTTAACGGCCCCGTAGGCCTGAAAACCTGGAAGGATTATTGCGCGGACCTGAAGGACACCGCACTGTATGAGAACCTGAAGAGCGATGATTTTGCCCTGAAAGACGGCGACAAAGTACTGGGGATCGCGTATGTAATCGAGACCTACGGCATCATCTACAACAAGACTCTTCTGGCAAAATACTGCGCGCTGGATAACGCGGTCATCAAAGACGTTTCCGAAATCAACAACTTTAAAACCCTGAAGGCTGTTGCGGACGATATCCAGGCCCGCAAGGACGAAATGGGCGTGCAGGGCGCCTTTACCTCCGCCGGCATGGACAGCAGCTCCGACTGGCGCTTTAAGACCCATTTGGCCAACCTGCCGATCTACTACGAATATAAGGCGGACGGTATCAGCGACACAGCTGCGATCAAGGGAACCTATCTGGACAACTACAAGCAGATTTGGGACCTCTACATCACCGACGCTACCTGCGCACCCGCGATGATCGGCGCAAAGACCGGCGAAGACGCGCTGGCGGACTTCACGCTGGGCGATGCGGTGTTCTATCAGAACGGCACCTGGGCGTACGGCGATTGCACCAAAGCCGGCATGACCGATGATCAGCTGGGGATGCTTCCCATCTACATCGGCGTGGAAGGCGAAGAGAATCAGGGGCTTTGCACCGGTTCTGAGAACTATTGGTGCATCAACAACAAGGCTTCCGCTGAGAACATTCAGGCGACCAAAGATTTCCTCAAATGGGTCATCACCAGCGACGAAGGCCGCGACGCGATGGCTAACAAGATGGGCTTTGTAACTCCGTTCAAATCCTTTGACCAGGGTTACACCGCCAACAACGCTTTGATCAAAGCTGCCGACGAGTATATTGCGGCTGGGAAAACCTCCGTTGCATGGACCTTTACTACCATGCCTTCCGAAAACTGGAAGAACGGCGTAGGTGCCGCGTTATTGGAATACGCGCAGGGCACCGGCGACTGGAGCGGCGTTGTAAAGGCATTTGTGGATGGCTGGGCGACTGAGTATGCCGCGGCCAACGCGAAATAACCCGAGAACGATCGCTTGTAAAAAGCGCGGCAGGGGACTTACCCCTGCCGCGCCGCGGTTTTTTGGCGGGGGATTCATCACTGCCAGCGGCACGGTGTGGAGCAAAAAAACCTATCCGAAAGGAAAACGCCGGGAGGTGTTGACGAGTCTGCGCATATTTCCCCACAGGTTTCCATGCCGACCTGATCAAAGCGAAAGGATTCGGAACCGGCGAGAAAGAACACATATTTACGCAGATTCATGAGCGCTTCTTAAAACCTTCGTAAAGGGGGAAAAACGTGTGGAAAAAGCCATCAAACGGTATTGGCCGATCTTCGTGCTGCCCACGATGATCGCCTTTACCATCGGATTTCTGATTCCGTTCATCATGGGGTTGTATTTATCTTTTTGTGATTTCACAACGGTATCCAACGCAACGTTTACAGGATTGAATAATTATATCAAGGCGTTTACGGACACCTCCAGTAACTTTGTGCATTCACTTTGGTATACGGCGTTATTCTCTGGAATTTCAACAGTGCTGATTAACTTTTTCGGCCTTGCGGTTGCGTTGCTGCTGGTACGCGGATTCCGCGGTACCAACCTGTTCCGTACCGTATTCTTTATGCCGAACCTGATTGGCGGTATTGTACTGGGTTGGCTGTGGCAGGTGATTCTCAATGGCGTACTTGCGAATTACGGGGTCACCATCGTTACGAATGAATGGTACGGTTTCTGGGGGCTGATGACCGTGATGTGCTGGCAGCAAGCCGGCTATATGATGATTATTTATATTTCCGGTTTGCAGGCGATTCCCGGCGAACTGAGCGAGGCAGCCGCCATTGACGGCGCCAGTGGCTGGCAGACGCTGACCCGTGTAAAATTGCCCATGCTGATGCCATCCATCACAATTTGCACCTTCCTCACGCTGACCAATGGCTTCAAACTGTTTGACCAGAACCTGGCGTTGACGAACGGTATGCCGTCCAACCGTTCACAAATGCTGGCGCTGAACATATTTGATACTTTTTACGGCCGCACCGGTTGGGCTGGTGCGGGACAGGCGAAGGCCGTTGTATTTTGCCTTTTGGTGGTAGGGATCGCGATGATCCAGTTAAGGCTGACCCGGACCAGGGAGGTGCAGCAATGATGAACGCTGTTAAAACGGGCTCCCGGCAGAATACAACCATGCGGAAAAAATGGGTTAACGCCTTATTAACCGTACTGTTTTCTGTAATTTCCATTGCTTACCTATATCCGTTGCTCGTGATCCTGATGAACAGCTTCAAGGTGAAAGCTTATATCAGCCGGGCGCCGTTTGATTTGCCCATCGGGAAAATGTTCGCCGCGGGAGATAATTATATAAACGGTATTGCCAAGACGAATTTCTTTGACGCGCTAAAATGGAGCGTTGTCATCACGGTACTGTCTGTGCTTGTCATCCTTCTCTGTACGTCAATGTGCGCGTGGTTTATCAGCCGTGTGAACAACAAGTGGTCCAAAGCGATCTACTTCCTTTGTATTTTTTCGATGGTGGTTCCGTTTCAGATGGTGATGTTCACACTGTCGAAAACAGCAAACGTTTTAGGGCTGAACACACCGATTGGCATTGTGGTAGTCTATCTGGGCTTCGGCGCAGGGCTGGCAGTATTCATGTTCAGCGGGTATATGCGATCCAGCCCGATTTCCATTGAGGAAAGCGCGATGATTGATGGCTGCGAACCATTGCGTACCTTTTTCAGCATTGTTCTGCCCATCCTCCAGCCGACCTATATTTCAACGGGGATTTTGGAGACCATGTGGATCTGGAACGACTACCTGTTGCCCTATCTGGTGCTGGATCTTAAACGATTCAAAACGATTCCGATTGCCGTGCAGTACCTGAAGGGCGGATACGGCTCCGTCGATATGGGGGCTATGATGGCCACGCTGGTGATGGCGATTGTGCCGATCATCCTGTTCTACCTCGCAAGCCAGAAGTACATTGTTAGCGGTGTGATGGCCGGAGCGGTAAAAGGTTGATTTGAAACGCGGAAAATTGGTTTATAACGGATTTCCGGTTTCGGGAATCCGTTTTTTGTGTACAATATCAATTCATACGGTTACATGCGACAGGCACGCAGGGAAAAAGGCACGAAACGCGAATACACTAACACATGGACCGATATGGAGTGAAAGAAGGGATCGGATGAAGGTTTCACAGACACCCCGTAAACCCCTGATTTTCTACTATATTATTGCTCTGCTTGTTTTAATGCTGCTGAACGCGCTGGTGTTTCCCGCGCTGTATGCGCAACCAGTACAAGAGGTTGGTTACAACGAATTCCTGAAAATGATCGATGAAAAAAAGATTGATCAAGTTTCGCTCAGTGATGCCCAGATTACGTTTACCACCAAGGACGCGAATGGGGATATAACGTACTATAAAACAGGGCGCATGCCGGATGATCAGCTGGTGGATCGGCTGTATGCCAGCGGAGCCACCTTCTCGGCCGAGATCGTCACACAAGCGTCGCCTATTGTGGAATTTCTTCTCAGCTGGGTGTTGCCGCTTGTTTTCTTCATAGGGGTAGGTCAATTAATGACCCGCTATATGACAAAACGGATGGGTGGCGGGAACGCGCTGGCCTTTGGCAAGAGCAACGCGAAAATCTATATCGAATCTCAAACGGGAAAGACATTTGAAGATGTTGCGGGTGAAGATGAGGCGAAGGATGCACTGCGGGAAATTGTCGATTTTCTGCATGATCCGGGTAAATACAGCGAGATCGGCGCGAAACTTCCCAAAGGCGCTTTGCTGGTAGGCCCTCCGGGCACCGGAAAAACACTGTTGGCCAAGGCAGTAGCCGGAGAAGCGAAGGTTCCGTTCTTCTCGATCGCGGGCAGTGAGTTTGTGGAAATGTTCGTCGGCATGGGCGCCGCAAAAGTTCGCGATCTGTTTAAACAAGCGACGGAAAAGGCCCCGTGCATTGTGTTTATCGACGAGATCGATACGATCGGTAAAAAACGTGACGGAGCAAACGGTTTCGGTGGCAACGATGAACGGGAACAGACACTGAACCAGTTGCTGACCGAAATGGATGGTTTTGATGCGACCAAGGGGGTAGTGATTCTGGCCGCGACCAACCGGCCGGACAGCCTTGATAAGGCGCTGCTACGCCCGGGTCGTTTCGACCGGCGCATTCCCGTGGAACTCCCGGATCTGGCGGGACGTGTGGCGATTCTGAAGGTGCATGCCAAAGACGTAAAAATGGAAAGCGATATTGATTTTACCGCGATCGGCCACGCTACGAGCGGTGCCAGTGGCGCGGAACTTGCCAACATTATCAACGAAGCCGCGCTGCACGCCGTGCGTTGCGGGCGCGACAAAGTAACGCAGCCGGATTTGGAAGAGAGCGTGGAGATGGTAATCGCGGGCTATCAGCGCAAGGGTGCGGTGATCAGCGAGAAGGATAAAAAGATTATCGCGTATCATGAAACCGGACATGCGTTGGTGGCGGCCAGACTGAAGGATACAGCGCCTGTGCATAAGATCACCATTATTCCTCGCACCTCCGGTGCGTTGGGTTATACCATGCAGGTGGAGGAAGAGGAGCGCGTACTGATGAGCAAGGAAGACGCCTTGAACCAGCTGACCACGCTGACTGGCGGGCGCGCTGCCGAAGAAGTGGTATTTAACTCCATAACATCCGGTGCTAGCAATGATATTGAGAAAGCAACCAACATTGCCCGCGCGATGGTGACTCGCTTTGGTATGAGCGAACAGTTTGATATGGTCGCGCTGGAACAGGTGAGCAATCCGTATCTCAGCGGAGACGGCAGCATGGTGTGCAGCTCTGAAACGGCAGCGCGGATTGACGCAGAAGTGGGGGATATCATTCGGCGGGCCCATGCCATGGCGCGTGAAATCCTGGAGAGCAACCGTGAGCTGATGGATCGGTTGGCGGGCCATTTGCTGGAGAAGGAGACCATTACCGGCGATGAGTTTTTGCAGATCGTAAGGGAGTACGATAAAGAAAAGGCGCTTCCTGCATAACGGGTGTAAATACGCGGAGCGTTGAAACGGGCGGCTTTAGCCGCCCGTTTCGTGTATGTGCTGTGTGTCGAAAAAGAAGCCCAGAAAATGGTTATTATAATAAAATCAAAAACTTTAAAAAAAGGTGTTGACAGCAATAGGGGCAGGTGGTATTATAGTCAAGC
>DAOPZG010000125.1:0-7683 GCA_035353235.1 Candidatus Limiplasma sp. | reverse complement strand
GACGCTGCACATCGTTTTCGCCGTACGCGGCGATTTTCACCGGGTCAAACCCGTCAAAAGCGCGGCGGAACGCCTCCCGCTTGCTTAACACGATATACCAGGACAGCCCCGCCTGAAAGCCCTCCAGAAAGAGCATTTCGTACAGCTTTTGGTCGTCGTGGCAGGGGCGTCCCCACTCGTGATCGTGATAGTCGATCATCAGATCGCCCTGCGGCCAGCTGCAACGTCGGGTTTCAGGCATGTCCCTCTCCTTCCGAAGCGGGCGGCTGTTCTCCGCCGCGTTTCCAGCGAATTTTCATGTATCCGGTCAACAGCCGCAAATCATTCCAGAAGCCGTCAAAGAAGCGCGCGCGAACGGCGCTTACCAGGATCAGCATGGCAATCGGCCCCAGAATCAGCCCGATGACGCCGCCCAGCCGCATGCCCACAAACATGCCCACCAGCGACAGCAGCGGCGACATACCCATGTTGTACCCCAAAAGCTTCGGGTCCAGCAGGCGGCGCAGCAGGCTGTACGCCACGTAAAAGCACAGGATCGCCCAACCGGAATGCAAGTCCTGAATTAGGAAACACACCAGCGCCCACGGCAGGTAAAGCACACCGCAGCCAAACTGGGGAATCAGCTCCAGCAGCGCCGCCACCACACCCAACAGCGCGGCGTAAGGGAAACCCATGAATTGAAAGTAAACCGAGGAAAGGATCATGAGCAGAAAAAACCACAACAGCTGTACCCGCACATACCCGATCGCGCCTTTGACCGCCGAGCGCCGGAGCGTGGACAGGCTGCCTTCTTCCACATGCTCCCGGCTGTGAATCAGGCGGTTTTTAAGCTCCGGGTATTGCTTGGTAATAAAGTAGACGCCCAAAATCAGAAAGTTGGCGTAGATAATCGCGTAAGGCAGGCTGGTCGCCACGTTCACCAGTGTGTTAAGCGACGTGCCCGCAAGCCCCGTCGCCTGTTCGCCCAACCATTTAAACGCGGTGTTCAACCCGTCGCGCAGCGTATCGCTCACGCTGACGGACACGGTTTGCGCCGCGTTCAGCAGCCGGTCGCTGGCCATCCGCAGCACACCAATGACGCCGTTCACCAGATTGGGCGCGTTATTGGCAGCGTTAATCACCTGCCCCACCACAAAGCTGGCAAACCAGTACAGCAGCAAAAACGCCACGGCGCTGACCAGGATCACCCAGAAAGCGACCGCGAAGCCACGGCGAAGATGCAGCTTCTTTTCAAAAAAGCGAATCAGCGGCTGGAGCGTTGCCGCGATGGGCAGCGCAATGATGAACGGAGACATCGTGCTCCACAGCAGGGGCACCGCGTATACCAGAAGCAACACGAACAGCACAAAGAACAGCAGCCGCCAGGCCAGCCGCTCCGTCGCATAGCGTACCGGTTGGTTCATCCCCGCCACTCCTTCATCGCGCGTGCAGGATCAGGCCTGTGCAAAGCGCCGTCTGTGCCCTGCCGGAGGCCGGTTGATCAGAATCCCCGGCCGCCCCCGCCATGGCTGACGCCGCCGCCGCCCATATGCACGCCGCTGCCGCCGCCGCCAAAACCGCCGCCGCCCTGCCCCGGAGGGGGCCCCTTGGGCACGCGGGTGACCGTAGTGCGCAGGTAATCATCCCGGCTTTCCGTAATCTCCACGGTCGCGTTATCCGCATAATCGTAGTGATACGTGCTGCCTTTCAGTTTATAGCGCGCCTGCACCGCCACCGTAAAAACCAGGCCGATCCCCAGGCAGATCAGCGCGCCCACCAGCATTTCCGTACCCGTCAGCGCATGGTGGCGAGCGGTCAGCACCTGCCCGGTCACCACGTCGTAACGGTACTGCCCTTTCGGGATGCCCGCCTTCACGTAGCTTTGCACCTTGGCCAGCGTGTTGAGCACCGCTTCGGCGTAATCCCCCGCATGCAGGCTGGTATAGCCCACGTCCAGCACCGCGTCCAGCCGGCTGTCGGTGATGTAGTCGATCATCGCGCCGGTGGTGGACAGGTACTCCTGCCGATTGTACATATCGATATAGAACAGCGCGCCGCTCTTTTCCGCGCCCGTTCCGAAACCGCCCTTGTCGTAGAAATTGTCGGCGATCTGCTGCTGGGAGTCTTCCTTCTGCTCGTCGCTGTTGGTCAGTACCACAAAATCCATATTCGTGGCTTTCTGAAAATCCGCAATCGCGCTGCGAATCTGCTTTTCTTCCGCTGCGGTGAACAGGTCGGCCCGGTCGTAGACCCGCTCGTCCGAAACGGCCAGCGCCCCGGTCGCCGCCAGCGCCAGACAAAGCGCCAGCACAAGGGCGGAAATTTTCTGAAAACGCTTCATTCTTTCCACCCCTCCTTAAAACAGAAAGTACGCGGCAACGCAGTAAAGCACGTAACACGCCGCGGCGATCCCCAGCCCCCACAGGCGCAGTTTACTTTTTTGAATAGGCAGCTTGCCGCACACTTCACCGGTGCGGCCATTCATCGCATAATAATACGGTTCCTTTTCACCCGGCTTTACATAGGTAAGCACCCATGTGGGCAACATCGTATACCGGCATTCCTTGCTCAGCAATTCCGCCGAGGAGGAACCGTTGTAGCTGTCGAAATGAACGGATTCGGTCAGCATCGGGGCCACATAGTCCGTTAGCTCGTTTTCCACATCCGCCGTCGCCTCGTCCTGCGTCATGTCCCGACGCTCCGCCAGAAAGCCGGACAAGTACGCGCCGGAAAACGGCTTCACCTCTTCCAGCGGGAAGGGATGGATGCCGTCGCTCAGCTTGCGGTTGGTGCTTTTCAGCGCCGGGCGCATCACATTGCGGAAGGAAATCATTCCGCGGCGGTGAATGGCGTAATGCTCGGTCGTGGTCACAATCTCGCGGCCCATATCCATCACGGTGGAACGGCGGCCTTCGCCCTCGTAGGTGCCGTCTACCGTACAGTCGCTGATGAAGTGGGGGTAGTACACTCCCTCCATCTGCTTCACCCGGTCGCGCGCAAAAAAACCTTTGGGGACGAAGCGTTTCTTTGATACCCAGTGCATAAACCCGTCGATCGCTTTTTCTTTACTGATGGAAAAAGGCAGCACCAGATCGGGTTTCATATCCGCGGTCAGCTTGCCCTGCAGCACTACCGGGTTATGGCAGTAATAACACTCCGTCGCCACGGTGGTTTCGTCGGTGATAATTTCGCTTCCGCAAGCCGGGCAATGGTACACCACCTGGCTGCCCGCGTCCGCCGCGTTTGTTTCCATTGTTTCGGGCCGGGCCTGTTCCGCCGCGTGGGCAGGCTCCGCATGCGTATGCTCCGCGTGCGCCTGCTCGTTTTCGGCCTGGCGCTCATATTCCGCCGCCTTCTTCAGCAGCGTTTTTTCATCGAAAACCGACCCGCAGGAGTCGCATTTCCATTTCTGATCATCCGGATTAAAAGCCAGATAGGACCCGCAGTTGGGGCACTGATAGGTTACGCCCGCCATGCTTTCACCTCGCCCGCGATTCAACCTTCGGCACGTCGCCGGGTTTGGTTTATTATAGCATCGCGCTGCCCAAAACACAACCGCGACGGGCGCGGAGAACGTTCGGTTACACGCCTGAAAATCCATGTAACCGGGTGTAACCGATGGCCCCGCGTTCATGTATCTTCCTTGATAAAGCCGTTGTATATCATTTTCAACCGGAGGATTGCGCGGTGGTGCTGGCGCAGGATTAAAAGGCGGCCCTGATCCGGGCCGCCGTCTGGCGCGCATAAAAACGATGCAAACGCGCAGGGTTTTGGTTTTTTACAGCAGTCTATCGCTGAAGCAATCGTTGGGTACATTCTCATCCGCAGGCACCCGATGCTTGCGGGCAGCCTCTATCACAGCCTCGGCCTCGTCGTCGCGCGGGGCCGGTTCCTCCTCCGGGTTCGGGATCTCGTCGTCGTATTCCTTCTGCTCCCACTCTGTTTTTTCAGTATCCATATCCGATCGCTCCTTCCCCGAAAGTCTGTTTTTCAATCACCCGGGCGAATGTGCCGCGGGTCTGTCCGGCGTGGATTCTCCCCGCCTGTACTCGTATTTTACCACAAAAACATAATCGCGTACACTCCGCCTGCTTCTCAACGGGCAGCAACATTTTCCTTGCCAACCGGCGGATTTTCAGATAGTATTTTGAGCAGGCTGTTCACGTGCCAAAACAGACCGCCGAGATGGTAATGGGGGAATCGTATGGGCTTTCGCAAGGACTTTCTATGGGGCGCGGCCACGGCCGCTTATCAGGTGGAAGGCGGCGCGTTCGAAGGCGGCAAGGGCCGTTCCATCTGGGATGATTTCTGTCTCACGCCCGGCGCGGTGTACGGGGGCCACACGGGAGAAACCGCCTGCGACCATTATCACCGTTTCCGGGAAGATATCGCGCTGATGGCAAACCTCGGAATCAGGAACTACCGTTTTTCCCTCTCCTGGCCACGTCTGCTGCCCACCGGTACGGGCACGCCCAACGAAGAGGGGCTGCGTTTTTACGACGAACTGATTGATTGCCTGCTGGCGCACGGCATCCGCCCCTTCATCACGCTGTATCACTGGGACCTGCCCGCCGCGCTGTATCGCCGGGGCGGGTTCCTCAACCCCGCGTTTCCGCAGTGGTTTGAAGCCTACGCGGAGCTGGTTGCAGGCCGTTACGGCGACCGGGTGAAGGACTTCTTCACTTTTAACGAGCCGGAATGCATCGTTGGGTTGGGCTATGTCGAAGGGGCGCACGCCCCGGGCCTGAAGCGTCCCGCGCGCGACGCCATCCCCGCCAGCTATCACATCCATCTGGCGCACGCGTTGGCCACACGGCGCATCAAAGCCCTCGTGCCCGGCGCGAAAGTCGGGTTTGTGGGCTGTGGTTCCGCCTCCCTCCCGGTAGACGATACGCCCCAGGCCATAGAGGCGGCGCGCAAAGCCGCGTTCTCCATGCCCGAGGCCGCCGCCGCGCGCTGGCCCTGGAGCCCCTCCTGGTGGCTGGACCCGGTGATGTTTGGCACCTATCCGGCCGACGGACTGCGCCAGTTCGGCCAGTATTTACCCCACGGGTTTGAAACCACGCTTGCCGACCTGCGTCAGCCGCTGGATTACTGCGCGTTTAACTTTTACGAGGGCCACCGCGTCACCTTTGACGAGCGCACAGGCCCTGTGCAGCAACCGCTGCCACCGGGCCACCCGCGCACCGCCTGCGACTGGCCCGTGATGCCGGAAGCGCTGTACTGGGGTCCGCGTTTCCTGTGGGAACGGTATCATCTGCCTGTGCTGGTTACCGAAAACGGCATGAGCGCGCACGATGCCGTATCGCTGGACGGGCAGGTACACGATCCCAACCGCGTGGATTTTATGCACCGCTACCTGCTGGCGCTCCGCCGTGCCGCAGACGACGGGGTGAACGTGGCGGGCTACTTCGCCTGGTCGCTGCTGGATAATTTCGAGTGGTCCAGCGGCTACCGGGAGCGCTTCGGGCTGATCTATGTGGACTACGCCACACAGACACGTACCCCCAAGGACAGCGCCCTGTGGTATCAGCGGATCGCGGAGACCAACGGCGAAGCCTTATCCTGAAAACAGCGCGGGCGTTCCCCTTGCGGAATGCCCGCGTTTTCGCTATACTGAAAGCAGAAAAAAGTTACGTTTGTTACCATTTATACGGAAAGGACATGCATCATGGAAGAACAGGCCAAATTGGCGGCGCTGGCCAAAGCGGCACGCGCGCTGAACGCGGCGGGCGTAACCTGGGCGGTGGGCGCGTCGGCGATGCTTTATCTGGAAAGCGTCGTAACCACGTTTAACGATATTGACCTGATCATCGCCGAAGATGACCTGCCTGCCGCACAGGCAGCCATGCTTTCTACAGGGGCAGTCTATCTGCCCCCCGCACCGCCCGTATCGGCCTACCGGAGCGTCTTTTTTTCGGAGTATCAGCTGGATGGCGTGGATTTCGATCTGTTAAGCGGTTTTACCGTGCACCGGGGCGATGCCGCTTACCGCTATCCTTTCGGTAAAGAAAGGGTCGCGGGCGTTACGCAAACACCGGGCGCGCCCGTTCCGCTGTGCGCGCTTGCGGACTGGTACGTGCTGTACCTGCTGATGCCGGGGCGCAGCCACAAGGCGCGCCTGATTGCCGATTACCTGACGGCGCACCCGCAGATAGAGCGGAGCGCATGGCTGAACACATGGCTGACGGAACGCCTGCCCGGCGACGTGCGCGAACAGGTGCTGCGGCTAAACGGCAAATGCCTGTTTGACTAGATCAAACCGCATTCCGCACAGCGGTGTTCTTTACATCTCATTCCGAAGCTGTCCGTGATCCGTCTTTCGTCCGCGTGACTCCGCGCGCTTTGTTTTTTAAAAAAAGGGGGGGTTCGATGCCCAGGCTGACCGTATGCCGCGGCGACGTAACCGTCGCTTTTTCCTTTTCCGATACGCCTGTGCTGTCCGACGTGTTATCGGCGGCGGGGTTTCCCCTTGCCCAGCCCTGCGGGGGCCGGGGCACGTGCGGCAAATGCGGTGTAACCTCCCTGACAGGCGCGGCGACCCCGCCGACGGAGGCAGAAACACGCGCGGGCAGGCGGCTGGCCTGCCAGACCCGGCTTCTGGGCGACTGCACCGTAACCCTGCCGCCGGAACCGGCGTGGCGGAATATCGAAACGGACGCGGACGACCCCGTGCCCGGCGTACCCATGCCGGGGCAGGTCGGCGCGGCGGTTGATCTGGGAACCACCACCATCGCCGTTCGGATTTACGACCTTTCCACCGGTCTCGCGTTGGGGCAGGCCGCCGCGTCCAACCCGCAGGCTGCTGTAGCGGCGGATGTGATGGGCCGCGTTTCCGCCGCGCTGGCAGGCGGGGGAGAGCGCCTGCGCGCGCTGGCGCTGCATGCCATACGGGGCGCGGTAACGCAGGCGTGCGAAGCGGCGGGCGTGCCCGGCCCGGACGCGCTGACCGTGGCGGGCAATACGGTAATGCTCTATCTGCTTACGGGGCGAACCCCGCAAGCGCTTGCCACATCCCCATTTCAGGCGGATTGCCTTTTCGGTTTTGAGGAAACGCTCTCCGGCGTGCCCGCCTATCTGCCGCCCTGCGCGGCGGCCTTTATGGGCGCAGACCTTACCTGCGCGGCGCTGTCCACGGGGCTTTGCGACCGGGCGGAAACCACGCTGCTGATGGACATCGGCACCAACGGCGAGCTGATGCTGTGGCACGGCGGCCGGTTATACGCCGCCTCCGCCCCGGCCGGCCCCGCCTTTGAAGGCGTGGAAATTTCGCAGGGCATGGGCGGCGTTACGGGCGCTATCGACAAAGTATGGGTAGAAAACGGCGGACTGGGCAGCCGGGTAATCGGCGGATGCCAGGCGGAAGGCCTTTGCGGTTCCGGCCTGATCGACGCGGTGGCGGCACTGCTGCGGCTGGGCCGTATTGACTTAACCGGCGCGGCGGAAGCGCCGTTCCTGCCAGTATCCGGGGCGGTGGGCCTTACGGCGGCGGATGTGCGCGCCGTGCAGCTGGCCAAGGCCGCCGTGGCCGCCGGGGTGGAAACCCTGCTTGCGGAGGCGGGCATCTCCGCTTCGCAGGTAGCGCGGCTGGAACTGGCGGGCGGCTTCGGCAGCCGGTTAAACGTACCCTCCGCGGTCGCCATCGGGCTGATCCCCGCTCCGCTGGCGGGCCGCGCGCGCGCCGTGGGCAACGCGGCGCTGGCG
>DAOPZG010000124.1:0-7692 GCA_035353235.1 Candidatus Limiplasma sp. | reverse complement strand
CGCTCAGTAAGCGGGAAGGGAGAAAAAAACCGTGGCTAAAACAAGCATGAAAATCAAGCAGGCCAGAGCCCCCAAGTTCTCCACTCGGGCTTACACCCGTTGCCGCCTGTGCGGTCGTCCGCACTCGGTACTGCGTAAGTATGGCATCTGCCGCATCTGCTTTAGAAATCTGGCTTACAAGGGCCAGATTCCAGGCGTCCGCAAGGCCAGTTGGTAAGCGGGAAAGAACGGAAGGAGGTTCTATCATGGTAATGAATGATCCCATCGCCGATATGCTGACCCGCATTCGCAACGCGCAAGTGGCAAAGCATGATTCGGTCGTCCTCCCCGCGAGCAACGCCAAAAAGGCGATCGCCAAGATCCTGCTGGCGGAAGGTTATGTGAAGAACGTTGATTTTATCAACGACGGCCCTCAGGGCAGCATCAAGATCACGCTCAAGTACGTGGGCGGCAAACAGCCCGTGATTGCGGGCCTGAAAAAGATTTCCAAGCCCGGTCTGCGCGTATACGCAAAGGGCGAAGAACTGCCCAAGGTTCTGGGCGGCCTGGGTATCGCCATCATCTCCACCAGCCGTGGCCTGATGACGGATAAAGAAGCCCGCAAGCAAATGATCGGCGGCGAAGTACTCGCCTACATCTGGTAACCGACACGCAATGGAGGTGTAAGACAATGTCTCGAATCGGAAAACTTCCGATCACTGTCCCCGCGGGCGTGACGGTTCATGTGGATGAGAACAACGTCGTAACGGTAAAAGGGCCCAAAGGAACGCTCTCTCAGGCGGTAAACCCCGATATTACGCTTAAAATGGAGAACAACGTTCTGACCCTGCATCGTCCTACCGACTCGAAGCCGCATAAAGCCATGCACGGCCTGTATCGCAGCCTGGTACACAATATGGTCGTCGGTGTAACCGACGGCTTCACCAAGACCCTGGAGCTGGTGGGCACGGGGTATCGTGCGCAAGCGGAGAACCCCAAGAAGCTCAACATCAGCATCGGATTCTCGCATCCCGTCGTTCTGGATGCGCCGGAGAATATCTCGTTTGAAACGCCTGCCCCCAACACGATTGTGGTAAAGGGCATCGACAAGCAGCAGGTGGGCAACCTTGCCGCCGATATCCGCATCATCCGCAAACCCGAGCCTTATCTGGGCAAAGGCATTAAGTACGCGGGCGAGCATATCCGTCGCAAGGAAGGCAAGACCGGCAAATAATCGAAAGGGGAATGAACGCACATGTACAAAATGCGTGATCGCAACGCGGACCGCGTGATCCGTCATGCCCGCGTACGTAAAAGAATCAGCGGCACCCCCGATATGCCGCGTCTTTGCGTGTACCGTAGCCTGAACAACATTTACGCGCAGATTATCGACGATACCAAGGGCGTAACTTTAGTGGCCGCTTCCACCATGGAAAAAGCCGTGCAGGAACAGCTTGCGGATGTAGATAAGAAGGGCGCTGCCAAGATCATCGGCAAACTCATCGCCGAGCGTGCGACGGGCGCGGGAATCAAGCAGGTTGTTTTCGACCGCGGCGGGTATATCTATACCGGCCGCGTAGCGGAACTGGCTGCGGGCGCCCGTGAAGCCGGACTTGAATTCTAATAAGGAGGACGAACGCATGCAACGCATGGAACAGGTCAGCGAATTCAAGGAGAAGCTTGTCGCCATCAACCGTGTTACCAAGGTTGTTAAAGGCGGCCGCAACTTCCGCTTCGCTGCGCTGGTCGTCGTGGGCGATGAGAAGGGCCGCGTAGGCTCCGGCATCGGTAAGGCTGCGGAAATTTCCGAAGCCATCCGCAAGGGTGTGGAGGATGCAAAAAAGCATCTGGTTACCGTGCCGCTGGTAGGCACCACCATCCCGCACGAAACGATCGGTTATTTCGGCACAGGCAAAGTAGTGATGATGCCCGCTCCCGAAGGCACCGGCGTAATCGCCGGCGGCGCCGCGCGCGCCGTGCTGGAGTTGGCTGGCGTTAAGGACATTCGTACCAAGAGCTATGGCACCAACAACCGTATCAACACGGTCAAGGCTACGCTGGAGGGCTTAAGCCTCCTCCGTTCGGCTGAGCAGGTCGCGAAACTTCGCGGCAAGACCGTCGAAGAAATTCTCGGCTAAGGAGGACGACTACGATGAAATTGCAGATCACACTCAAAAAGTCGCCGATCTCCAGCCTGAAAGTGCATCAGGATACCGTCGCTGCGCTTGGCCTGCATAAGGTCGGTCAAACGGTGGTGAAGGAAGATAACGCCTGCATCCGCGGGCAGATCTTCCGTGTCCGGCACATGGTAGAAGTACAAGAGATCAACGACTGAGGAGGGGATTGCCAATGAAACTGCACGAGTTGCAACCCGCCGCAGGTTCCACCAGCGCTACCAAGCGCCTCGGCAGAGGCGTGGGTTCCGGCCTGGGCAAAACCTCCGGTAAGGGCCATAAGGGCGCCAAAGCCCGTTCTGGCGGCGGCAAACGCCCTGGTTTCGAGGGCGGCCAGATGCCGATGTACCGTCGTATCCCGAAGCGTGGCTTCCATAACCCGTTCCGTGTCGAATACGCTACGATCAACGTTGGGCGGCTCGAAATCTTTGAAAACGGCACTGTCGTGACGGCCGAAACGCTCAAGGAAGCCGGCTTGATCTCCAAGGTCATGGACGGCGTGAAGATCCTGGGCAACGGGGAGCTGACGAAAAAGCTGACCGTAGAAGCCGCAAAATTTACTGACAGTGCAAAGGAAAAGATTGAAAGCCTCGGCGGGAAAGCCGAGGTGAAGTAAGATGGCCAAAGGGAATAGGAACAATCCCTCCATCTGGGAGTCGCTTCGCAACGCATGGAAGGTAGACGATATCCGGAAAAAGCTGATCTATACCTTCATGATGCTGCTGTTGTTCCGCCTTGTCGGCGTAATCCTTGCCCCTGGCATTGATTACAGTCTGGTCCAGTCCAAAATGGGCACCAACAACCTGCCGCTTCTGGATCTGGTTAACATGATGACGGGCAACAACTTCCAGAACATGACCATCATGGCGATGGGCATTACGCCCTACATCAACTCTTCCATCATCATGCAGCTGCTGACTATCGCGATTCCCGCGCTGGAACGCCTGCAGAAGAGTGGCCAGGAAGGCCAGAAACGCATTGCGCAGATTACCCGTTATGTTACCGTCGGCCTCGCACTGTTTCAGGCCATTGGCCTGGTAGCCAGCGTTGGCGTTATCAAGCCCGGCTGGTATAACTACATGCTGGTAGGTATCAGCATGGCGGGCGGCTCCGCACTGGCGATGTGGATTGGCGAGCGTATTACCGAAAAAGGAATCGGCAACGGTATTTCCCTGCTGATTACTGCCGGTATCGTAAGCAACCTGTTCAACGGTGTTGTCAGCCTGACCGGCAAAGCCCTTGGTGCCAACAGCCTTACCCCGTGGCTTACGCTGTTTGCGGTTATTGTGGTTGCGCTGCTGATGACCACAATCATCACCTGGGCTGATATGGGTGTTCGCCGGATCAACGTGCATTTTGCCAAACGGGTTACCGGGCGCAAAATGTATGGCGGTCAGAACTCTGTGATCCCGTTAAAGGTGATTGCGGTTGGCGTGCTCCCGCTGATCTTCGCTTATTCCTTTATGACCTTCCCCAGCACCCTGATCCAGCTGACCGGTGGAACCAGCACGGGCTTTGGCCAGTGGTGGTCGCGCTACATGTACAGCACCTCGCCCTGGTACCTGCTGGTAACAGCTCTGCTGATCTTCGCGTTTACTTTCTTCTATACCTCCATTACCTTTAACCCCGACGACATGGCCAAGAACGTGCAGCAGCAGGGCGGCGCAATCCCCTCGGTACGCCCCGGCAAACCCACGGCGGACTATCTGAAGCGCATCAACAACCGTCTGACGCTCTTCGCTGGTCTCTTCCTTGCGATTCTGGCTACGATTCCCTCGCTGTTCGCACGTGGTACCGCGCAAGCGTTGCCATTTGGCGCCAGCAGCCTGTTGATCGCCGTGAGCGTCATTCTGGAGACGAAACGCCAGTTGGACGACTTGCTGATTAACCGCAACTACGATAAGATTTCCTGATCGAATATCGGAGAGGCGTGAAAACGTCCTGGGTAAAGAAATGCTTTACCCGGTTGATCCGACGCGAGAACGACTGTCCTTCGTTTTCCGACAGGCAGCGATGCCTGCAGCAGAGGCGAAGGACGGCGTTCTTGTGAGAGGGAACGGATTGTGGTATAATCGTATCGCGTCGTCGAACGCAACGGTGGGAGGTACGATATGAACGTTATTTTTCTGGGCCCTCCAGGCGCAGGAAAAGGTACACAGGCCCAGATTGTCTGTAAGAAATTTGGGATTCCCCAGATTTCGACAGGCGATATGCTTCGCGCATCCATTGCCGCAGGAACGGAAACGGGCCTGAAAGCAAAGGGATACATGGAGGCCGGCCAACTGGTGCCTGATGAAGTCGTAATTGAGATCGTAAGGGAAAGGCTGACACAGCCGGACTGCCTGAAAGGCTTTCTGCTGGATGGTTTTCCCCGTACGGTTGAACAGGCGCAGGCACTTGCTTCATTTGCGAAGATTGATGTTGTCATCAATATTGATGTAAGTGATGAAACGCTGGTCAAACGCCTGTCTGGGCGCCGAGTATGCCCGCTTTGCGGCGCGCCCTATCATGTGGATCGCTTAAACGGTGCCACTAAGTGTGAAGCGGACGGCACAATGCTGATTCAGCGTGACGACGATAAGCCTGAAACGGTACAGAACCGCCTGACTGTATACCATCGCAAGACGGCCCCCCTGATCGATTATTACGAGAAGGTTGGCATATTGCGTACGGTAGACGGTTCGGCAGGCTTGGAAAACGTAAGCGATGCCATTGTGAAAACGTTAGAGGCGACTTGATGATTTATCTCAAGAATGCACAACAGTTGGACTGCATGCGCAAATCGGGAGCGCTTCTTTACGAAGTGCTTTGTCGGTTGAAAGAAGCCGTGAAACCAGGCGTAAGCACGGCCGCCCTGGATGTATACGCCGAGCAACTGATTCGCAAACATAAAGCGACCCCGTCCTTTCTTCATTACGAAGGCTATCCCGCTTCCCTGTGCGTCTCCATCAACGATCAGGTCGTACATGGGATTCCGTCTGAGAATGTGATCCTGCGCGAAGGCGACATTGTAAGCCTTGACTGCGGGTTGATTCTGGACGGATGGCAATCGGACAGCGCCGTTACAGTCGGTGTCGGAACCATTGATCCCAAAAGCCGCCAGCTGATTGACGTGACCGAGGAGAGCTTCTTCAAAGGCGCGCGTCAGGCTATCAACGGAAATCATCTTGGAGATGTGGGGCATGCGATACAGGCTTATGCCGAGAGCTTCGGTTATGGTGTGATTCGTGACCTGACAGGACATGGCATCGGCCGTAACATGCACGAAGATCCAAGTGTTCCTAATTATGGGATTCCCGGACACGGCGTGAAGCTTCGCCCTGGAATGACGATCGCGATTGAACCGATGATTGCCATGGGGGACTACAACGTAAGCCAGCTGGAAGACGGTTGGACGATCGTAACGGACGACGGAAGCCTTTGCTCCCATTACGAACACACAATAGCGATTAATGAGCACGGTCTGCCGGAATTACTGACTTATCCGGGCTACGCCTTAACGGAGGAACCCCAAGCGTGAAAGCAGATCCGCGTGTGCTGGGCCGAGTAGTTCAGTCTACTCAGGGGCATGACAGAGGACGTTGGTTTCTGGTCGTCGGACTGGTAGACGAACGCTTCGTGCTGATTGCAGACGGGCAAACCCGCAAACTGGAGAAGCCAAAGAAGAAACAGGTGAAACACCTGCTGACGGTACCGATGATCGCAGAAGACGCGGTAAAACAGATTTTGGATGGAGCGCAAACCGCCGACAGCACAATCCGTAAGGCGATCAGAGCGCTCGCACCCGATAAGCAGTACGGCTCCGAAGGAGCCGAGAGGAAAACCGACAAGGAGGAATGCGCACTTGTCCAAGAGTGACGTCATTGAAATGGAAGGCACGGTCGTTGAGGCTCTTCCCAACGCGATGTTCCAGGTGGAGCTCCCCGGCGGGCACCGGATCATGGCGCATATTTCGGGAAAGATGCGCATGAACTTCATTCGCATTTATCCCGGCGACAAGGTCACCATTGAACTCTCGCCCTATGATTTGACGCGAGGCCGCATCACGTGGCGCAGCAAGGGCTAAAGGGTATACCAAACGGTCGTATCGATTGGCCGTACGAATGGAGGAAAACAACATGAAGGTTCGTCCCTCGGTAAAGCCCATTTGCGAAAAATGCAAAATCATCAAGCGTAAAGGTCGCGTGATGGTTATTTGCGAAAATCCCAAGCATAAGCAGCGTCAGGGCTAAGAAGGGGCCACCCCTTCAAACCCTTTCGTAAGGCGTATTGGGTAAAGAGGAGGCCGCCGCTGGCGGCTTTTCTTCTGTCTTGCGTGTTTTTCAGCAGTACAATGCGATTTAAATCGTTAGAGAATTACAGGGATCAGACCTGCGAAATTCCAGCGATTGCGGAATCCTGATGTGAAATACATTATTTGGTATACATCCGGACACAGGGACACAAGTTCTGCAAAATTTATCGTAAATACCCGGAAAACAAAGCGGAAAACCATTGCCGAAAACAAAATGATGTGGTATAATTCGGAAGTTAGACTAGACGTTGAGCCATGGGCGGCTGCGTGCGTACGAAAGTGCGTGCGACCATGGGCAATGTTCAGGTGACAACGTCAACAAAGCGCGTAAGAACTACGGTTCCGATGCGCGCGGGGTCTTGGGTGACGCTTCGCACCTCTACGCGACGCACGCCAATTACAAGAGACCCTTCGCCCAAGAGGGCATTGTTCCCTACATTCAATGGAGGTGTAACACACACATGGCACGTATTGTGGGCGTAGACTTGCCCAGAGAAAAGCGTGTGGAAGTCGGCCTGACCTACATCTTCGGCATCGGCCTGAGCACCGCTCAGAAAATTCTGGCCGAGACCGGGATTAGCCCCGATACCCGCGTAAAGGATCTAGACGAACAGGATGTCAACAAGCTCCGTGATTACATTGAGCATAACGTGAAGGTGGAAGGCGATCTCCGTCGCGAGGTGTCCCTGAATATCAAACGCCTTGTGGAAATCGGCAGCTATCGCGGGACCCGTCATCGTCGTGGCCTGCCGGTTCGCGGCCAGAGAACCAAAACCAACGCGCGTACCCGCAAGGGTCCCAAGCGCGCTATTGCCGGTAAGAAGAAAGCCGCAAAAGCGTAATTGCACGATTGTAACCGCAGCATGGAGGGATGAACAGAATGGCACCTAAACAGAAGCTGAAGAAGGTATCCCGTAAGCGCCGCGAGAAAAAGCTCGTGGAGCGCGGCGCGGCGCATATCCGTTCTTCGTTTAACAACACGATCGTAACCCTGACCGATACTCAAGGCAACGCCATTTCATGGGCCAGCGCCGGTGGATTGGGCTTCCGCGGAAGCAAAAAGTCCACGCCGTTCGCCGCGCAGATGGCTGCCGAAACCGCTGCCAAGGCAGCGATGGAATTCGGTCTGAAGACCGTTGAAGTCTACGTAAAAGGTCCCGGTTCCGGCCGTGAAGCCGCGATCCGCAGCCTGCAGGCCGCCGGTCTGGAAGTGAACATGATTAAAGACGTTACACCCATTCCGCA
>DAOPZG010000123.1:0-7908 GCA_035353235.1 Candidatus Limiplasma sp. | reverse complement strand
GTCAAACGTGACAGAAGCCTGATTTCCGACTGCTATCCTGTCCAGATCGCTTTCGTCTGCTGGGAAAGTAACGCGCAGTGAATCCTGTGAATAGAGAGTCGCGAGCACGTCGTTTTTCGCAACAGCATCTCCGGGTTTCTTCATCAGGGTTACAATCACACCATTAACAGGAGATATAATCTGATCGTTTCCGGGCTGTAAACTATCCAGCGCACCGGTGACGGTTTCCAGCAGAAGATCGCCGCGCTTCACGCTTTGTCCTTCGGTAACAGCGCAACGCAATACGCTGCCTTCCGCCGTAATTGCGACCATAGGCGCGTTCTGTAGCTGTGCGTTACGTGCGATACGGCTGGAGGTCGCAAATGACGCTTCGCGGAAAATATTGACCGTTTCTTCCGGGTCCAGAGTGCCAGACTGTACTTCCACGGTAAAGCTGCGCCCGTCCACTTTGGTGATCAGTCCAGTACCGGTGCGGGCATCGTCAGCGGTACTTTGCATGTACACGATCTCGCCGGGGGTAAGGTAACGGTTGGTGTTATGGAGTTTATCGCTATCATACGCACCGGACGTGGAAGCGGTCAGCGTATATTTATCCAAGGGCTGCAGATATAACAACGCGCCGTACCGGCTGATCGTCTGGGCTGCGTCGTCTCCCGGCAGAACAAGCAAACCGCGTACGATGCCGTCTTGAGGAGCGTACACGTAATTACCGGCGAGAGAAAGCAGCGTTTCACCCGCGGTAACGGTATCGCCGACCCTGAGTGTGTAATCCTCAATATTCCCGCCATACGGCGCGGTCACAGTAATGGTACTGGTGTACTCTACCGTACCGGAGTAATTTACGGAACTGGTTTCGGCTATGGCCGGCAGGTAGAACGCCATGATCACGAGGGAAAGAATAACTGCCAGATACTTCTTTTTCATAATTTTCATCCTTTCACAGGTTAAACACTTCGCAGGGCATCGATGGGGTTGAGGGTGCTGGCTTTGCGGGCGGGCGCCCAGCCAAAGATGATACCAACAGCGGCGGAAAAGCCGACGCCCAGAATAATCGCCATCCCCGACACAACGAAGGGAAGATCCGCGATGATACTGAACAGGTAGGATACGGCAAGCCCGAACAGAATACCAATGATACCACCCGATATACTAAGGATAATCGACTCGATCAGAAATTGCAGCTGGATTTGTCCCGGTTCCGCACCGAGCGCTTTACGAAGACCAATTTCGGTTGTGCGCTCCGATACGGTAACCAGCATCATGTTCATAATACCGATTCCGCCAACCAGTAGCGCGATGGAAGCGATGCCCACCAGTAGCATGGTCATCATGGAAAGCATTGTATCCATGGTATCCAGCAAGCTTTCCATGTTGATGATTTTGTAACTGTCGTCTTTGTAATTAAATGCGGCGTTCAGAACACTTTTCAGGTCATTTTGCACCTGATCGGTATATTGGGTGTCCGTAACATAAACACTCAATGAGTTAATATTCCGTCGCCCGGATAATGTCATCGCGGAGGTGTAGGGGATAATCAAACGGCCGTCATCGTTATCGCTGCCTTGCGCCTGCGTCATAACGTCGCTGCTGTCTGCATCGGAGAGAATCCCGATCACCTGATACTGATAACCGTTAATATAGATGGTTTCCCCAAGCGGATCGCGGCCGAAGAAAAGATTTTTCTGTGCGGTGGCATCCAGAAGGGCAACATGGTTGCGGTTTACCACATCAAGCGGGGAAAGGGAGCGACCGCGGGCAACCAGACCGGCATTATGCTCAAAATATACTTCATTATAACCGTCTACAGTCGCGGATTCTACCCAGTCGTTAGAAGATTTCACCGCTGCCGTGAAGCTGACACTCGGGGAAACGCCCGCAACGTTAGGTATTGCGCTCACGGTTTCCAGATCTGCGGAGGCGAGACCGGTTTTAAGCGGTGTTCCGGTTGCGGTAACCACCAGACGACCTGTTCCCATCGCCACAAACTGTTCCGTCACCTCGCTGGTTGCGCTTTGCATGATCGTTACCAGTGCGATAATCGCCGTAACACCGATTACGATCCCAAGTACAGTTAGGAAAGAGCGCATTTTGCTGCTCCAGATGTTGGTGACGGACATGCGCAGGCTGTCTTTCCAAAGGCCGATTTTTCGCTTAAGCACGCCCATCGCCTCCTTCGGAAAGAACGCCGTCCAGAATATGCACGATCCGACGCGCATGCTGCGCGATAGAAAGGTCATGCGTAATCATGATAATGGTTCGTCCTTCCTGACTGATTTCTCTGAAAAGCTCCATCACCTGCTGACCGGTTGCCTGATCCAGCGCGCCGGTCGGTTCATCCGCAAGCAGAATACTGGGGTTAGTAACCAACGCTCGGGCGATGGCGACCCGTTGCTGCTGCCCGCCGGAAAGTTGGTTTGGGTGATTGCGCAGCTTTTCTTTTAGGCCTACGCGAACCAGCATCTCTTCGGCGCGCTGCCAGCGTTCTTTCTCGTTTACGTCGCCATAGATCAGTGGCAATTCCACGTTATGAATCGCGTCCAGGCGAGGAAGCAGCTGAAAAGATTGAAATACGAAGCCGATTTCTTTATTGCGGATGGCGGCCAACTGTCTGGGGTTTTGGTTTGCGATATTACGCCCGCGAAGGATATATTCCCCTTCGGTTGGGGTATCCAGACAGCCGATGATGTTCATCAGCGTTGATTTACCGCTGCCGGAAGGGCCCAGAATCGAAAGAAACTCACCTTCGCTGACCGTCAGATTGATTCCTTTCAGAACCGTCTGCCACTCGTCACCCATGTGGTAACGCTTCACAATATTGGACATCCGAAAGAATTCTTCGCTCATTCTTGCGCCACCCTGTTCGCCACGTTGTTACTGCGATTGGTGAATATTTCCTGCAAATCGGCCGCTGCTGCCGGGGTATACAATACCGTGTCGCCCGCATTGACGCCGGATAATATCTGGACATGGGTTCCGTCATTAATCCCAACTTCCACCGGAACCTGACGCACGGATTTTTCTCCTTGCATTAACACATAAGGCTGGTTATTCGCACCGAAGCTGATGGCGCTGATTTTAAGCAGAACAGCGTTATCCGCCTGCTGATGCGGTACATTAACAGATATCTGCATGCCGGGCATGGTTCCTTCGGGCAGCTGAACACCGCGCAGGTCGACGGTAGCCGTATAGTAACTTAAATCTCCTGATTGTACAGCACGCATATCCAGAGCCGTTATCGGTGCCTCAAAGCTTTCACCGGTACCGTCTATGGTGATGCTCACAGGCTTACCAATCGTAACGGCAGCTACGTCATACTCATCCACCTGAAAAGTGGCTTTCATGCTGGAAAGATCAAGAATCTCCAGCAACGCATCCCCGGTACGCACATAGTTTCCGGCTTCCGCTGTAAGCCCGGTTACTTCTCCGGCAATATCTGCCTTTAAAATGGTTCCGTCATCCAACCTCATCAGGCGGGCATTGTCCGCGACTTGCGAATTTGGCTGCACATATACTTCGCTGATTTTCGCATCGGACGGCGATGTAAGTTTTACCGAATTGGTCACATCCACTGTGCCGGTAAAGTTGTAATAGGTCGACAGATTCCCTGTAACGGCTGTATCTTCGGCATACCGCACTGTTTGCCTGCCGCCAAAAAGGCCGTAGCCACCAATAAAAAGAATCAGTAGAATGACCAGCACCCAAATCCATTTTTTACGCTTTTTCACAGACGATCCTCCATTCAGCTGTTCCTGAGAACAGCATTACAACCGATCATTCAGACAATTGCTGAATGTATCCTTAAACCTAAGAATCTTTTGAAACAGGCAACGTGACCGTAAATACAGAACCATTACCCGGCGAGCTCCGGCAGGAAATGTCTCCGTTATGGAGACGAACGATTTTTCGTGCGAGCGTCAGGCCGATTCCGTTGCCGGGTGCGATGCTGCCTGCATCGGTATGGTAGAATTTATCAAACACCCGTTCCTGCTGATCCACGGGGATTCCGACTCCGTCATCCCGGAAGATCACCTCGGTGTTCCTGCCCTTCCGTGTAAGGCTTACCCCGATATGGCCGCCCTCTGGCGTAAACTTGATGGCATTATCTAAAAGATTCAGCCACACCTGACTAAGCATTTCCTCGTTACCGTATAATACAACCTCTTCCAGATCAATATCCATATTGATGTTGCGGCCTTCCCACACAGATTGCAGCAACAGTATACAACGGCGTATCTGCTCGCTTACATCAATCGGCTTTCGGTTGGCGACAATCGTCTGGTTCTCGATTCGGGAAAGGTTCAGCACATTGGTAGACATTGTCGCCAACCGGGATGACTCCCGAATAATGATATCCAGATATTCGTTGCGCTCCTCAACGGTCAGAGTTTCGTCTTTCAGCAGCTCTGCAAAACCCTTTATCGAGACAATTGGGGTTTTAAACTCGTGCGAGAAGTTGTTGATGAAATCATTACGGAGCATCTCAATACTGCTTAGTTCCTGCGCCATACGGTTGAAACTGTCGCGGAGCACTTTGAACTGACCAGGCCGGTTGAAGTTCAATCGCGCGGAGAAGTCTCCTGCAGCAAGACGGTTCGTCGCATTGATCATGGCTTGAAGAGGCTTTAATGGGATTCGGCCAAAAACAAGTGCAACAAATGTGCCTACAATGGCGCTGGCAGGTAAAAGCGCCAGGATGATTGGAAACGCACTCCGCCAGCCCAGCCGATCCATAACGCCGAGATGGAGAAGGGCAAAGCTGATCAGTGTCATGATCAGGCCGGTGATCAGGAAGATCAGCAAAACCACCAAAGAAAAGAGCAGAGAAAGCCGCATGCTTTGTGCCCACTTTCGCATCATCCCTTTTTCACCGCCTTATAACCGAGGCCGCGCACAGATACGAGCTCGAAATCGGGATAGTTTTCATAACGTCTGCGAAGGCGGTTCATATGAACGTTGACTGTGATATCGCCGCTTTCGGATTCCATGCCCCAAATTTCATCCATCAGCTGGATGCGTGTGAATATTTTGTTGGGGCTGGAAAGCAGTTTGTAAAGCAGATAAAACTCCTTCTTCGGCAATGTTTGCGTATCATTTCCCCGCGTAACGGTAAGCGAGTCGTAATCCAACGTTACCTCACCAATCTGCAGCTTTCGTTCGCTGACGATCTGGGCACGGCGAAGCAACGCGCGAATACGAAGCAGCATCTCCTGCATGTCCACGGGTTTGGTCATATAATCATCCGTACCGGCCAGAAAACCTTCCCGTTTATCATCCGCAAGCTGGCGTGCGGTAATCATGAGGATTGGTGTGTTATCACCGTTTTCTCTCAGCTCACGGGTAAACGCATAACCATCCATACCAGGCATCATAATATCCAGAAGGATGATGTCGATATGGTGTTCTTCCATCGCCTGCAAGGCTGCCTGACCGTTTTCCGCCGTGTATACCTCGTAACCGTTCCGGCGAAGAACAGTTTCCAGCAGCTTTCGTGCGTTGGGTTGGTCATCGGTTACCAGTACGTGGAACATGCTTTTCACCTCCCGCCGTATTATAACGAAAAAAGATGAATTAGACGTTAACTATCGCTGGATTATACAAAGCGATGTTTATAATACGCAAAAAGATGGTCATATGACAGGAAAGACAGCGTGATATAATCATCGCTTGAGTGTGAAAGCATCATTTCGGGGTATTCAGTAAAACAGCCTGTGTAATAAGGGACGAGAGCGCTTCCCGCGGTAGGGGATTGCTTTCTGAAAAATCAATCGCCCGCCTTTGATTTCCATCGAGGCTGGCGTTAAAAAGGCGATGGATATCGTTCATCCGGGCGCCTTTCGGAAAGGTGACTTTCACCTTGTCCCGATAAACTTCTCCCGTACAAAGAATGCCGTTCAGGCTCCACACAGGAGTACCCCGCCACTTCCATTCTTCGATTACGCCCGGCACTGCATTCGTAATAATATCGCGGATCTGTCGCAGCGTTTCTCCCCGCCAGTCCGAAAGAGAAGCAATCTTTTCATCAATAAGGCGCGATGCCTCGTTTATCATGCTTTGTTCTGCCATTGTGTAACACCTCCCGAAAAATGAAACATCCGGTAAAAGTTTACCCCTGATTTAACAATGCTAAACTGGTTTCAATGCGGAGAGAGCAGCAGAAAAGACGAACGAGTAACGTGGCGAATATTTCGATTCGGTTCATCTAATTGCCAGATACTCAAAAAAGCCATGCTCATAAAAGAGCATGGCTTTTTGAGTATCTGGTTCTGGAACACGACAAACGTTTAGTGCGCTTCTTTCTTTGATGAGCCGCAACCATCACCATGTTCATGTTCATGCTCGTGGCAAAGCGTACCGGTGGATTTCAGCTCGCCCTTCAGGTATGCTATCACTGCTTCGCGCGCATCGCCGGTAGCGCCCGTAACGATTTCAATTCCGCGCTCTTTCAATAAATCCGCAGCCCCGCCGCCCAAACCGCCCGCAATAATTACCTCTACTCCCATATCTCCAAGGTAATTCGGTAAAAACCCAGGTTTATGGCCGGGGTTGGCGATGCTGGTCTCCGCAGTAATCGCTCTGTTCTCAGTCGCGAAAACCCGGAAGTTTTCGCAGTGTCCGAAATGTTGTGCAATTTGAGTGTCCATGCAGGGTACGGCAATTTTCATATCAACCAATCCTTTCTTTGATGAGAAGAGAAAATGTTTCGATCACCGAGCAAACCATTGGCCAAACAGCATCCTGGGTGAGCGATGATGAAAGCACTTCGCGGATGCCAAAGCGGGAAGCTGCAGATTCGGGCGAGAAAAGCCGAAGGGATAGTAGCGCTATTCAAGGCTTTTCGAACCTGAAGATACGGTGGTTCGCAAAGGCATTCGTGAAAGGGTTTTATCCAGCGCTTACTCAGGAGACGGTTTACCCGGACGAACGATGGTACTCCTGAGCATGAAGGGAAATCGCCGTTGAGGTTTGCAAATCACTCTGATACAGAGCAACCTTCACTCTTCATCTCCTCCTGTTTTCTTGCGCAGGGACGCTGATTTTGATGGCAGCATCCGACGTGGCATCCATTTCCTTCGCAAAGGCGGTAGTCTCCGCCTTCAATCCTAAGCGTTCGACCTTCCACCAACGACTGCGCAATTTTCCGCCGCGCGTTTCCATAAATCTGCTGGGCTGTGGTACGGGCAATATGCATATACTCACTGCATTCTTCCTGAGAAAGATTCTGATAATCAATCAGGCGGACGGATTCGTATTCGTCAACTGACATAACTACACAGGTTCCCGATCCATCCCCGGAGGGGGCAAATTCGCAAACGGGAGGGAGGCAGCATACCATCCGCCATTTTCGGGGTCTGGGCATACCGGTTTCCTTCTTTCATGCAACAGTAGGCCTTTCCATAAGGAAGGAGGTAATTATCGGCATATGCCATTAACACAATAAGCATAACACGGTATATGGCATATGTCAATAATGCGGACATCCTAAACCAAGACAATAATTCTCTGCAATCAAGTTGACAAAATTAAGAAATAAATGTATATTAATGTTAATTGATTCGTTATGATATTCAATATTTTGCGTAATGAAGCCATGAAATGTAACGAAACAGAAGCGGCGATACCGGAGGTGAAGGTTGTGCAGGATGACGTCGTTCGCGAAATTACAGATGCGTTGCTGGAACAGCTTCCGATCGGCGTTATTCTCGCCGATACGGAAGGTATGATGGTTTATGTGAACCAAACAGCTGAAAAGATACGAAAGGTAAATCGAAACGATTTACTTGGACAGGATATACGTGACTGTCACAAAACAGAATCCCGGGAGAAAGTGATACGGGCCATCGATAACATATTAAGGAAACGCCGCGTAATTACCATTTAGGATTTACCGATTAGGTAGAGGAGGCAAAG
>DAOPZG010000122.1:0-7909 GCA_035353235.1 Candidatus Limiplasma sp. | reverse complement strand
CCTTCCGGCGCGCCGGCGGCAACCGCGGCGTCCAGTACGATCTTCGCAGCCGCAATGGTGCAGCCCTTGGCGCGCGGGTGCGGGGAGATAATAATACCGTTGCGGGTTTTTAACGCGATCAGGGTTTTAAAAATCGCTGTGGAGGTGGGGTTGGTCGTAGGGATTACAGCGGCGATCACGCCCAGAGGCTCGGCGATCTTGGTGATGCCATAGGCTTCGTCGCGTTCGATCACGCCGCAGGTTTTGGTATTGCGGTAGGTATTGTAAATATACTCGGAAGCAAAGTGATTCTTAATCACCTTATCTTCCACAACGCCCATACCCGTTTCCGCAACGGCCATTTTTGCCAGCGGAATCCGTTCACGGTTTGCGGCCATGGCGGCTGCGAAGAAAATTTTGTCTACTTGTTCCTGGGTAAACTCGGAGTAAGCTTTTTGGGCGGCGCGTACCTGCGAAATGGCTTCCTCGAGGGTTTCAACACTGTCGATGATCTTGTGAGTCTCACTCATGCAATCCATCCCCTTTCTGGTTCGTTAAAAGTTTAACATTATCCGAAGCTTTGTACAATGTAACGTTCGTATGCAGGTATATGAATCCTGATATGTTAAAATAATAACAATAGACGGAGAATGAAGCAAACCCATTGTTTATAACGCTTTTTAGTCCTTATCGGTTCGAATGAGGCTATATGCTGATGGCAAAAATGGTATGATATGAACCCGGGTCAGCGCGTCAGGGAAGACAACTCGGACTGTACGCGGGAAAGCTGGTCCAGAAAAAGATCGTCCATCGGGGAAAGCATGTATTGCTTGCGGTAAATCAGTACGTCGCGGTGGCGCGCGGGATAATCCTGACAGGGACGAAGAGCGAGATGATAACGGTTCAGCATATCATCGGGGACAGGCGCCACCCATGCGTAAGCGCGGGGCAATGTGGCAACCAGTTCGAACTGGCTGGTACGGTCATACAGATAAATGGAACGCTGGCTTTTGGCGCCCGGGAGCAGTTCGGCCTGGCGCGGCTGGGAAGGCACATACAGGTCCCCCTGCCCGACGGCGGTACTGTCCTGAAGATCAACCATCGAAATGACAGGTTTTCGAGCGGCGGGATGGTCCACGCGCAGCATGGCAAGGTAGCGGAAGGACCATAACTCGCGGTATTGCAGGTTTTTTTCACGGAAAATATCAGTAAAATAGCGGTCATAGTCCGCCTGATAACGGACAATCCCCAAATCGTAACCGTCTTCAGCGACGTTGCGGATGGAGCGCAGTGCGTTTGTTTCTTTATAATCCAGCGTAAGTTCCGGATCAGCCAGCTGTGCGAAACGTTCAAAAGCGGACGCGATATAGCTGGAACGGGGAACAGACAGACGAAGGATAGCACCAGCCTGTTCTTTTTTCTGGTAGCGTTCGGCCATTTCGTCAAACTGGGAAAGGATGCTGCGGGCGTAATGCAAAAATTCCTCGCCCTGGGCGGTCGGCACAATTCCCTTGGGAGTACGGTCAAAGATAGAGATGCCAAGGTCGCTTTCAAGTTCACGAATGGCGCGCGAAAGGTTCGGTTGGCTCATATACAGGTTTTCGGCCGCCTCAGTGATCGAACGTGTTTTTTCCACTTCGACAGCATAACGAAGATGCTGTATATTCATCCGCGAACCATCCTTTCTACAACGTCTGGCCTTATTATAACGGAATACGCTAAAAAAGAAAAGCGGGACACAGATGGGAAAAGACTGCGTCTCGGAAATGGGAATTGCTTTTTACGGTAAAAAAAGGTATGATAAATCGAAGTTATCTCTGCGTGAAAGGCGGCGTATCGCTTTGGAAAGAAATGAGAGCTTTGCCACGGGCAGTTTAAACGATTTATCCATACGCCTCGCATGGGCGCAGGTCGAAATCTTCGGGGATGAGATCGACCGGGTTCAGGTGTTGGCGGCAGGAGATGAGAACTCGGTACGTGATTTGCGAATCGTCGCGGACGACGAAGGCGTGCTGACGGTGGAACAGCCGCAATACGGCTTATCACTCAACATCACCGAAAGCCACTGGATGCAGGTTTGCGTTCGCGTGCCAAAAACATGGAACCGGAAAATCCATGTTAATACCGTGAGCGGTCTGCTCAATGCCCGGGGGCTTTGCGGCAGTGTGATCGTATTGGATACGGTATCGGGCGATCTGCACGCTTCCCGCGTCACGGCGGAAATACTGGCGCTTAAAACTGTCAGCGGTGACATCCGTGCGGATACGCTGACCGTTTCGGAAATGAGCGCGCGTTCCCTGTCGGGCAACCTGTCGCTGGACAGTACGACTGTCAAAGCCGGAAAATTTACCACCGTGAACGGCGAGCAGACGATCCGTCTGACCAGCACGTTTGAGCAGATGGAACTGCGAACCGTATCAGGCGACGTTGCGCTTACGGCTCCTGTGGAAAAAATGAATGTTTCCATGCGCAGCATCAGCGGTCGTGTATCAACCGACGGCGTACAGCTTGCCGAAGAAGCAGGCCTGCCTGCCGTACGGATTACGGGCGTATCTGCGAATCTGAAGCTGATCTGCGTAAAACAGTAACGGAGGAATTACGAATGGGAAAGAATCAATTCGGCGGCTTCGGCGGTTTTGGCGGAGGCGGCGGGAACATGCAGCAGTTGATGCGTCAGGCGCAGAAACTGCAGGAACAGATGGCTAAAACCCAGGAAGACCTTGACACACGCGAGTATACCGCGCAGGCGGGCGGTGGTATGGTGACCGTTGTGGTGAGCGGTAAACGGGAATTGAAATCGATCGAAATTAAACCCGAATGTGTTGATCCTGAGGATGTTGAAATGCTGCAGGACCTGATTCTTGCGGCAGTGAACGAAGCTATCCGCAGTGGTGAACAGGCCCGTGAGGAACAGATGGGCAAGCTGGCTCCCGGCATGGGAGGCATGCTGTAAACTATGGCGCAGCAGTTGGAACCCATCGCGCGGATGGTGGCGCAGCTTTCCAAACTGCCGAGCATCGGGCAGAAAAGCGCGCAACGGCTGGCCTATCACATCATTGATATGCCGTTGGAGGATGTACGCGAACTGGCGTCGTCAATCTATCAGGGTCGTAAGGCTATCCATTACTGTGAGGTTTGCGGAAATTACGCAATCGGAGAGCGTTGCGAAATCTGTGATGATTCTGCGCGGCAAAACGGGCAGATCTGCGTGGTACGCGATCCCCGTGATGTTGCAGCCATTGAGCGGATGCGAGATTTCACAGGCTCATACCACGTACTTCACGGCACGCTGTCGCCCATGGAAGGCATCGGGCCGGACGATATCCGCATTAAGGAATTGCTGGCCCGGCTGGCTGACGGCAGGATCAAAGAAGTGATTCTGGCGACTAATCCGGATATTGAGGGCGAAGCCACCGCAAGCTATATTGCGCGGCTGATAAAACCCATGGGGGTGCTGGTGACCCGCATCGCGCACGGCGTGCCGGTGGGCAGCGACCTGGAATACGCGGACGAAATGACGCTGGCAAAAGCCATGGAGGGCCGCCGCCCAATTTAGCGGCGGCTTTGCCATTAGGAGGGTTTATGGATTTATCGACGCTTCCGCCCTGGCAAATGGTCCTTCTCGGAGGACTGGCGATCTCGGTTATTCTGCTTTTGATTATTCTGGTAGTTTGTTCCAGACGCAATCTGGGTGAGCGGCGACAACTGGACAACATGCGGGACGAGCTGGAGGAAGCTACCCGTGCGCTGGAAGCGGAAATTGCCCGGCAGAGCCTTTCCCAACGGGAAGAACAACTGAAGACCCTGCAAAAAATAGGGGACAGTCTGGCAAACCTGATTAACCGCGGCGCGGATCAGCAGAGCAGCCAGTTTTCTTTGTGGCAGCAAAGCGCATACGAGCACGACCGGGCGTCGGACGGGCGGCAGGCACGTATGTACCAGATGACGGAAGAAAGCCTTGCGAAGTTTGAGCAGCGAATGAAAGCCGTGGACGAAACGCTGAACCAGAAACTGCAACAGAACGAAGCGCGTATTGAACGCCTGCGGGAAACCATGGACAAGTCCATTGGCGATATGCGACAGGAGAATACCCGCAAGCTGGATGAAATGCGTCAGACAGTGGATGAGAAGTTGCAGGATACGTTAAACAAACGCCTCTCCCAAAGCTTTACGCAGGTCAGTGAAAGGCTGGAACAGGTCTATCAATCTTTGGGCGAAGTGCACCGGCTGGCCGAAGGCGTGGGGGATTTAAAGCGGGTGCTGGGGAACGTGAAAAAGCGCGGCGTATGGGGCGAGATCCAGCTGGGAAGCCTATTGGAGGAGGCGTTAACTTCCTCTCAGTACGCAGTGAACGTACAGGTTCGTCCGCATGTTGAGGAACGGGTAGAATACGCTGTATGCCTGCCGGGGAAGGAAGAGGGCGGTCCTGTATATCTGCCCATAGACAGCAAATTCCCGCAGGAGGATTATGCGAGACTGGCGGATGCCAGCGACCGCGGCGACGCGGAGCAGACCGAAGCCGCCCGCAAGGCGCTGATGGCTGCCGTACGTGTGGAAGCGAAGCGCATTGCCGGTAAGTATATCGAACCACCGTACACTACCGATTTCGCTGTGATGTTCCTGCCTCTGGAAAGCCTGTATGCCGAAGTGGTTCGCGATGCCGAACTGGTGGAACAGGTACAGCGGGAACAGCGCGTGGTGATTTCCGGGCCGAGCACGTTGCTGGCGATGTTGAACAGCCTGCAGATGGGTTTCCGGACAATTGCGATTGAAAAGCGTTCCGCTGAAATGTGGAAGCTTTTAGGCGCGGTGAAAACAGATTTCGGCAATTTTTCGCAGGTGCTGCAAAAAACGCAGGAAAAACTGCGACAGGCAACGGACAGCATAGACACGGCATTTGTGCGTACCCGCAGCATTCAACGGAAGCTGCGTCGTGTGGAAGCGTTGGACGAAACGGAAACGCAGAAACTGCTGGAGGCGGATGACGGCTTCGCAGACGATGGAGACGATACTGCGGATTCAACGGAAAAACAGGAGTCGTGATGTGTTCTCCTTAAGAGATTTGCAGTTGTAACAATTGCGGATTTGCAGGCGCAAGCCGTTGAACGGATTGCCTTCCGGCGTATGCGCATGGGAAATGGATACAGCTGTTTCCATAAAACAACCTTGCTATTTCAGAAAAACAATGATTTAATAGGGAAGCATCAGGAAGAACGATTGTCAGAAGGGTTTTCACAGGCTTAATACCTGCTTGGGCAAATCACCGTCCGCCCAAAACCACGGACAAAGACCCTTCGGAAGGGGGACGCTCCCTTTGGAAATACAATGGTACCCGGGACATATGGCTAAAGCGAAACGCGCGTTGATCCAGCAACTGGGGAAAGTGAACCTGACGGTAGAACTGTGCGACGCACGTCTGCCGCTTTCCAGCCGCAACCCGGATCTGGAACGGCTGTTAATCGGGAAACGCCGTGTTCTGCTGCTTTGCAAAGCGGATTTGGCCGAGCCGGAGCAGACGAAGCGATGGCTTGCTTACTTCGCCGCGCAGGGCGTGGAGGCGATGGCCTACGACGCAACCCCGGCGAAAACCAAACAGGCAAAAGCGCTGATTGAAAAAGCCGCCAAGGATATGCTGGATCGAGGCCTGAGCCGCGGCATGAAAAAGACGATTCGCGCGATGGTGGTCGGTGTGCCCAACGTGGGGAAAAGCACCTTCATCAACCGCCTTTACGGCGCAAGTATCACGGCGGTAGGCGACCGGCCCGGCGTTACGCGCGCGACCCAGTGGGTCAAGGCAGGGCTCTATCTGGAAGTAATGGATACACCTGGTTTGCTGTGGCCGAAACTGTCGGATAAACTGGCGGCGACACGCCTTGCCTACATCGGCACCATCCGCGACGCGGTGTACGACCAGCAGGCGCTTTGCATCAGCCTCCTGAAAGACCTGCTGACGGTACGTCGAACGGCAACCTGTGAACGTTATAAAATCAAGAACCCGGACGCGGAAGGCTTCGCCCTGCTGGAAGAAGTTTGCCGGGGTCGCGGTTTTTTACTCAAAGGTGGCCTCCCGGACACGGACCGGGCCTGTGCAGTCATTTTAGACGAGTTCCGTGCCGGCAAGGTGGGGCGCATTACACTGGAACGCGCCCCCGAACGCCCGGCGGCATTGCCGCCGAAGGAGGCACCGCGGGATGGCGATGATTAACGAAAAACGCCTGGAACGCTCCAAAGCACTTGTGGAACACGATGCGGTTTATCCCGCGTTCGGCGTATCGCTCGCGGGGATGGACGAAGCGGGCCGCGGCCCTTTATTAGGCCCTGTAGCGGCTGCCTGCGTCATTATGCCATCTACGCCAATCCTTCCCTGGGTGGACGACAGTAAAAAGCTGTCCCCGGCCCGACGGGAAGAACTTTACAGACAAATTCTGGAGATCGCGCTGTATGCGCGCGTGGGAGAAGCCGACGCTGAGGAAATCGACCGGTTGAACATCCTGCAGGCTACAAAACTCGCCATGCGCCGCGCGGCGGAAGATGCGCCCGCGACACTTTGTCTGGTGGACGCGATGCAGGGGTTGCAGCTTCCTTTTCCAACCGAAGCGATTGTTCACGGAGACGCGTTAAGCTATTCTATTGCCGCGGCAAGCATCGTTGCCAAAGTAACGCGGGACCGCCAGATACGCGAAATGGCGGCATTGTACCCGCAGTACGGGCTGGAGCGGAATATGGGGTATGGCACAGCGGAGCACATTGAGGCCATCAGGCGCTGCGGGGCATGCCCACAGCACCGTCGCAGCTTTATCGGGAAATGGATTTAGCACAGATTCCCGATGAACTCGCAACGCATTTTCATAGAAATGCGGGCGTAAACTTGCAAAGAACAGGGTGTTTAGCAGATGAAGAAATGGATAACCGGTTTCCTGCTTGCAATACTGTTAAGTAGTCTTTTTTCCGGTTTTGCGCTTGCAGACGGCGCAAATTTGCTGGCAAACGGTGGCTTTGAGAATGTTGGTACGGCGGGCGAGCCTGACGGCTGGTACACCAATGCCTACCGTACGCAGGAAGGGTTTACCCGGTTTGAAGTGACCACGGAGAAAGCGCATTCCGGACAATACAGCGCGAAGATCACCAACGCCAACCTGAATGACGCGCGTTACAGCTGTACCATATCCGTCAAGCCCGAAACCATGTATCGTGTTTCGGGCTATATCCTTGTGGATACGATGGAGGATTCCGGCAACGGCGCCAATTTCGCGATTGAAGACGTACCCTCTTACTCGGAATGCGTTTACGATACGCAGGGCGAGTGGAAGTATGTGGAGTGGTATGGCGAAACCGATGCGGGACAGAACGAAATACAACTCGACGTGCGCGTGGGCGGATATGGCGCCGAAAGCCAGGGCGCTGCCTATTTTGACGATATCTCCGTTCAGCAGGTGGACAGCCTGCCGGATGGAGTGACAGCCTCGCTGTGGTACAACGTGGACTCCGGAACGGTGAACAATGATACGAGCGATACCGAAGAAGCAACTCCGCAGAAGAGCACGCTGCTGTTTGTTCTGCTGGCTGCGGCTTTTCTTCTGCTGGTTGCCATTAGTGCTCAATATGCGCTTCGACAGGAATCCATTTCAAAAACGAAGATAAAAATTACCTATTTAGCGTTCTTTCTGGCGCTCGCGGCTTCTTTGATCCTGCGAATTGTGCTGGGCGGGAACGTGGCGGGTTATCAGGTGGATATGAACTGCTTTTCCGCCTGGAGCCTGCGAATGGCACAAACCGGCCCTTCGGGTTTTTATGCACCGGATTACTTCTGCGATTATCCGCCGGGATACATGCTACTCCTGTGGCCGGTCGGTTTGCTGATTCAAGCGATCGGATATGCAGATTCGCCGACGATCCGGCTCATAATCAAGGCTATCCCTATTCTCTGTGA
>DAOPZG010000121.1:0-7924 GCA_035353235.1 Candidatus Limiplasma sp. | reverse complement strand
AACGGCGTGCCAGCAGATCGGACAGTTCCCCGTCGCTGGATACGGCATTACCCAGCGATGCGACATTGGAAAATTGGGTGTTGAGTGTGGTAAATACCCTTTGCAGGGATTGTTCAGCATTCAGGGTTTCACGCGCCCGAATCTCGGTAGTCACATTGGTAAGGACATACGCGAGCAGTGCGCCGATGGGCAGCAGCACACCCAGCAGAAACAACAGGATAAACTTGCTTCGAATCGGCAGATCGTTAATTCGTCGCATCGGCGCCCTCCCCGGCTGCCGCGGCGCCACGATAGGCGACCGGGCTTAAGCCCATTCGGTTACGAAACTGCTGTGAAAAATAGTCCACATCCCGAAAACCCACTTCCATCGCGATCTCGCCTACAGGCCTTGTGGTTTGCCTGAGCAGCAGACAGGCATGCTCCAGACGAGTTAACAGCAGCCTGCGGTGGAACGTCATGCCGGTATGCCGGTGAATCAGCTGTCCAAGATAGGCCGGGTTCATTTTCAATTCCATGGCGACATCGCCGATGCAGAGCGCATCCGCATATCGGGTGCGCACAGCGGCCATAGCAGCCTGTACTGCCGGCGGCCAGTTGTCGCCGGATTCCAGTTTGACGGCACCGCGCATATTCCGCAGACGGTCGCAAAGGTGATCCAGCCACTGCTGTGGCTGATCCAACATTTCATCCCGCCAGAAAGGGCGCAGGGGCGTGCTTCGACGGTCCGAAGCGACTAACGGAATCGATGCGTCCAGCGCGGCGGCCATGCAGCGGAGCGAGAAAGGGGAGGGATGTTTTTCCGCGATGGCGGATCGCAAAGAGGAAAGCGCATTCTCCAGCGCATTCGGATTTTCGTCGCTAAGCGCGGCACGCAGCGAGGGCAGAGAAAAATCCGCCAGCCAGGCGGCGGCTGCTTCGTTAAACGGATGAAACAGGCGAAGCCTGCCATTTGATTCAAACAGAAGCCCCTGCGCGTCCAACGCTTCCCGCAGACTTCGAACGAAGCCCGAAGGCCCGCGATATACGCTCCCTACGCTCAGACGCAGCCCCGCGTCGGCGGGCAGGCTCACCAGCAGGCGATTGAGCGCGCTCAGATTCCGCTCTACCTGACGGTATACCAGCCCGAATTGCGAGGGGGAAAGCTGGCAAACTGTCGCACCGGCGGAGGCCAGCACCAGCCCCGCACTTTCGGGGACTGCGCCGTGATCCCGGGCGAGAACCGCACAGTAACAGGGATCGTCCCGCTGCAGGGAGAGCAGAACTCCCGCACGCATCAGGCTATCCGCGCTGTCGTCGCCCAGGGCAACACGTCGCAGTACCTGATCATGCAATACGGCCAAGGGTTCCGCAATGGTAGCTTTACGCGCGTCCAACTCATCCTTAACCTTCAGCAGTGTTGCTTCCACCTCTTCCGCATCGATGGGTTTTACCAGATATCCGAACGCGTGCGCGCGGATGGCGGCCTGCGCAAAGGCAAAATCGCGGTACCCGCTGAAAAACAGGATTATAACCTCCGGATGATAACGATTTACGATAGCGGCCAGATCGGTACCCTGCATACCCGGCATCCGCACGTCGGTAATCAGCAGATGCGGCTTCAGGGTGTCCAGCAGATGAAGCGCGTCCTGCGCTGTAGAGGCTTCGCCGCATAACTCGAAACCGCAACGGGGCCAATCAATCATCAGGCGCATGCCTTCCAGCATAAAGGGTTCATCGTCAATGATGACAGCGCGGTACAAAGGCTCACCGCCAATCGATTCTTTTTTGCCGGGATAAAGGAATTTACCCGTTCCTTTTGGAATCATTATACACAAACCCCGGAAACTGTGCAACCAGACATTGCGGATCGTTCATTGAATAAGGATCAATTTTATTGGAGGGTACTATGCGAATAATCCGGATTGACCTTGCTGGCCCAAGAAAACCGCTAAATCGTTTTTTCGACTTCTGCATCGGCGCAGGACGTGCCGGCGAGATGATGCGTGCTCAGGCGCTTGAACAGCTGAGTGTTTTACAGGAGTGCTGCCATTTCCGCTACCTGCGTTTTCATGGACTGTTAAGTGACGATATGGCCGTTTGTACCATGGGGGAAGACGGTCGATTGCTTTTTAACTGGCAGTATATCGACATGGTTTTCGATGAAATGCTCAAACGAGGAATCCGCCCGTTGGTAGAATTGGGTTTTATGCCGGATTGTCTGAAAAGTGGAGATACGACCATCTTCTGGTGGAAAGGCAATGTGACGCTTCCTGCGAAAATGGAACAATGGTCCGAACTGATCACCGCGCTGACACGCCATATAACCGCGCGCTATGGGCGGCAAGAGGTGAAACGCTGGTATTTCGAGGTGTGGAACGAACCGAATCTATCGGGATTTTTTACCGGTACTCAGGCGGATTATTTTGCGCTGTATGACGTGACCGCAAATGCGGTAAAGAGCGTGGACGAGGCTTACCGTGTCGGCGGACCAGCGACCGCCGGGTTGGACGAGGGCGCATGGATACCGGAAATGATCGAACACTGTGTGAAAAGCAAAACGCCAATCGATTTTATTTCCACACACAGCTACGGCGTGGACGGAGCGCTGGATGAGTACGGACGGGACAGACATTGGCTGAAGGCTAACCCGGACTGCGTGGTGAATGATGTGCGCGGGGTGAGCCACCAGGTACGGGAAAGCGCTCTGCCCAATCTGCCGGTGATTTTTACCGAATGGTCCAACAGTTATACCCCGCGTGATAACGTGCATGACAGCTATGTCAGCGCGGCATTTCTGCTGTATACCCTGCGGCGTTGTGACGGTTATGCGGACGGCATGAGCTACTGGACGTTTACCGATATCTTTGAAGAGCCCGGCCCCGGCCCCGCTCCTTTCCACGGCGGGTTTGGGTTGATGAACATACAGGGTTTACGTAAACCGACTTTTTATGCGTATCACTGGCTTTGCGATCTGCCGGATCAGGAACTGGCGACCGGGGACGCGGACAGTTATGCTGCGGCGGATGACAGGTCGCTGCAGGTACTCTTCTGGGACTACTCCAAACCGGCACAGGACGCGGCAAACGAGGAGTTTTTTGTCCGGGATCTGCCTTCGCGTTCGCTTGGGGAGGCGCGGATAATACTGAAAGGGCTTGTTCCGGGCCGTTATACGGTGGAGCGTTATAAAACGGGCTATCTGGCGAACGATGTGTATACGTTGTATTTTCGTTCGGGCCTGAAAATGATCGAAGGACGGGAAACCCCCACGGCGGAGCAGGTGTGTGCGCTCCGCAGGCAAACGGACGGGGCCCCGGAGGCGGTGGAGTCCCTTTGGGTGGAAGGCGACGGGCAGGCAGAACTGGCAGTGCCTCTCCGGGAAAACGATGTGATCCGGCTGGTCTTGCGCCGGGCTGGTGTGTAAACCGGATGATCGGATAAAACCGGAGGTGACGGCATGCAGCCCAAAGGGTTTACGATCCTGAACCCCTTTAAAGGGGTTTATCATATCCGCGATGGGCTGGATGCCCATATGACGCTTCTGGCAGGGAACAGGGAAGCGCTGCTGTTTGATACCGGATATGGGCTGGCGGATCTGTTGCAGGCAGTGCGTACGATTACGCCGCTGCCGCTCAATGTTGTGCTCAGCCATGGACATTATGATCATATCCTGGGCAGTCGGTGGTTTCCGACCGTTTATCTGGCGGAGGAAGAAACGGAAACGTATCGGAACGCTTCGGGAAACGGACAGCGCGACCGGGTACTGGCCCGTGCCGACGCGAACGGGCTGAGACTTACAAAGACGGAAACAGAAGCATACCGGATTTTTCCGGTTCCGGAGCCCCGGTCTATGCCCCGCAGAACGTTTGACCTCGGAGGTCTTCACGTGCGGGTATGGCCGATGCCGGGACACACGCGCGGTTCCACCGCCCTGTACGTGGAAGAACTTCGCCTGCTGTTGCCCGGAGATAATCTGAACCCGGTCGTATGGTTGTTTTTTGAGGATCGCATGCCGCTTGCGCAGTATGCCGGTACCATGCGCAACGCCTTGTATCTGCCTTTTGCCAATGCGCTGTGCCCCCATGACGACCGAACCGTGAAACGCAGGGAGGTGGAGGCGTTTATCGACGGCCTGAATCCCGTTACGTTCCGCAAAGCTGTGCCGGTACGGGTTTCTCCCTATCTGGAGGTGGATACACGAGAATGTTCCCCGGCAAAAGGGTTTAAATTGATCTTCAATGGTCTGGATATGGCGACAGACTGACAGCGGAAGGCTGCTACGCCAACATTTATTTGGCTCGGGCTGGAAAACGCTTGTATTTCCTATGCCGATATGCTATACTCAACCTGCTTTTGCTGAAAGCGAGTTTCTCTGGACTATGACGACCCAAAGAAAGAAGGGTTTATCGAAAGAGTGGATATTGTCTGCCTTTCTCGCGCTTTTTATTTTTTCTGTGGGGCTGACGCACAGGCTTCTGTGGCGCCATACTGTGGAAGAAATTTACGCGGAAGGGGAGGCAATAGTTGGCCGCTCTTTTTGATTGCCCTGCAAAAGGCGGTGTCCCATGAAGGGTAAGCAGCCGGGAACGCCGGGAAAACAGGCGGCGGAAGCAATCGCGGCGCGCGTGGCTGAAGAGCAGGCGCTGGAACTGATCGAGGTCACGCTGAAGAAGGAGCCTCAGGGCCTGACCCTCTGCCTGTACATTGACAAGCCCGAAGGGGTCACGCTGGATGACTGCGAACGGTACCATCGGGCCGTGCAGCCCGAGCTGGATGCTGTGGAATATGATTTTCTGGAAGTGTCAAGCCCCGGGGCGGATCGACCGATCCAGACCGAGAGGGACTTCGAGAAAAATCGCGAAGCGCGGGTGGAAGTCAGACTGTATGCCCCCGTTGACGGAACGAAGCGTTTTGAAGGGCTGTTGATCCATATGGATGACGCGGGCATTACCCTGCGCCTGCCGGATGGAAACGAAAAGACATTTTCCCGCAAGACGGTTGCGCTGGTAAAGCCCATCATCCTTTTCGAAGAGGAAGAACAATAAAGATAGGAGTTTCGGTAATGAAGGCGACGAAGAAAACAACGGTGCAGTCCCGCGAGGCTGAAATCATTGACGCCGTACATGCGCTGGCTACGGAGAAGGATATCAGCGAGGATATGCTTTTCGGGGCGATCGAGGAAGCATTGAAGGCGGCTTATAAAAAGAATGTCTCCCGCGAGGAAACCGCACCTGCCAATCTCTCCGTTACGTTGGATCGCCACACGGGCATTGCGCATGTGTTTGCCCGCAAACTCATCACCGACGAGATCGAGGATGAAGCAAACCAGATCACGCTGGAAGAGGCCCATAAAATCCGCGCGGATTATCAGATGGGCGACATCGCGGAAATCGACGTAACGCCGACCGGATTCCTCCGCACCGCGGCACAGACGGCGAAACAGGTAATTATCCAGCGAATCCGTGAAGCCGAGCAGGGCAAAATCTACGATGAATATTCCGAAAAAGAAAACGAAATCCTTACTGCGATTGTGCAGAGGGTGGATCCTAACGCCGTGTATGTGGAACTGGGCCGTACCGAGGGTATCCTGGAGAAGAGCGAATGGATTCCCGGCGAAGAGTATCACAGCGACGATCATATCAAGGTGTATGTGCTGGAAGTAAACCGCACCGGTAAGGAAATGCTTCGCGGACCGCAGGTGCGCGTAAGCCGTGTCCACCCGGGCCTGGTCAAACGGTTATTTGAAATGGAAGTTCCGGAAATCGCCGCGGGTGTAGTGCAGATCAAGTCCATTGCCCGTGAAGCCGGAAGCCGTACAAAAATGGCTGTGTACTCGACCGATCCGGTTATTGATCCCGTTGGCGCCTGCGTTGGACCGCGCGGAAACCGCGTGGATCGCGTGGTTACGGAACTGAAAAACGAAAAGATTGACATCATCAAATGGTCGCCTGATCCCGCTGAATTTATCGCTAATGCGTTAAACCCCGCCCATGTGCTGAGCGTTTTCGTGGCCGAGAACGACAAGGCCTGCCGTGTGGTAGTGCCGGATAATCAGCTGAGCCTGGCGATCGGTAAGGAAGGGCAGAACGCCCGTCTGGCAGCCAAACTGACCGGTTGGCGCATAGACATCAAGAGCCAGTCTCAGGCGGTGCAGATGTTTGAGATGGCCGAACCCGCGCCTGAGGAGCCGATGGGCTACCAGCAATATTACGACGCGCCGGCGGATGTGCAGTATACCGATAGCAACCTGCCGGAACTGAACGACGTACCGCTGGAAACCTCCGATGAGGACGATACCCTCTGATCCCAAAACCCGTCAGGAGGCAAGATATGCCGGTAAAACCGCGTAAAATTCCACTGCGCATGTGCGTGGGCTGCCGCGAAATGAAACCCAAGAAGGAGCTGTTGCGTGCGGTGCGCTCTCCGGAAGGGCAGGTAAGCCTGGACGCGACGGGTAAAAAGGCCGGACGCGGCGCGTATGTATGCTATAATGCCGAGTGCCTGAAAAGAGCGCTGAAGCAGAAACAGCTGGATCGTGCGCTGGACGCGCATCTGGACGAAGAAGCCATACAGCAGTTGACAGATACAATGCAGCGGCTGTTGAGCGAAAAGCCCGGGGAGGTTCCTACGTGACCGATACGACACTGGAACGGGTACGCGGTTTTCTGGGGCTTTGCGGCCGGGCGGGGCAAACGGTGCTGGGACAGGACGCCTGCGTGGAAGCTGTGCGCGGCGAAACCGCAGCGCTCGTTCTGATAGACGAGAGCAGCTCCCAAACGACCAGAAAGCGTTTTTTCGATTCCTGCACAACCCATTGCATACCGCTGTACGGCGTGCCGCAGGGGATGATTGCGCAGGCGCTTGGCAAGAATGGTCGAATGACCGTCGCTATCAAGCGGGGCAGAATGGCGCGACAACTTTTTACACTGCTGGCCGAGGAAAAATCCCTGGCAGGCATGGATACCGATCCGAACGATCCTGATCCACAAAGCCGATTTTCGAGCGCAAATCATGCGGGGGTGCAAGCGGTACAATGACCAAAGCGAAACTCAAGGATGCCACCAAGGATCTCCTCAAGGATGCGGAAACTGTTATGGAAAGCGTTTCTACCGTACGCCACGGTGCGGATGAACTGATGCAGACGCTTCGCAGGTATGAGAACCAGTTCGCCCGCGAGGAGGAGCAGCGCCGGGCTGAAGAAAAACAGGCCGAGCAGCAGCGCCTGGTGCAGCAGCATGCAAAAGCCTACACGATGCCCGATACCGAGGAAGAAGCCCAGGCCGATATGGCTGAGGTAAAAACCCCGGTGAAGACTGCGCCGGAAATTCAACCGGAACCGAAAGCCGAAGCGAAGCCGGTTCCCGCGCCTCAGGTTGTGGCCGAGAAACCGGCCGAACCTAAGAAGGAAGAAGTAAGCGCGCCTGAAGCGCCCGCGGCACCTGCAGCACACGCTGCACCCGCGCCTGTTGTGAAAACAGTGGAAACGCCTCAGACGATTACACCCCCGGCAGCAGATAAGCCTGCGACCGGAAATGCCACAATGCCCGAAGCGGTAAAACCGAAGCATGCCGCGCCGCAGCCTGCTGAAGCAGCTGTGCCTGCTAAGCCGGTCGTTGCGCCTGCCGCTCCCACACCACAGCCTGTTGTACGGCCCGTACACCCGTCGGCGCAACCGGCGGCTACTGGGGCGCCGCAAAGTGCTTTTGGCCGTCCCGCGGGTGCTCCGCAGGGAGGATTTGCGCGCCCGGCGAACCCGCAGGGCCCGTATGGCCGTCCCGCGGGTGCTCCGCAGGGAGGATTTGCACGCCCGGCGAACCCGCAGGGTCCGTATGGCCGTCCCGCAGGTGCTCCGCAGGGAGGATTTGCGCGCCCGGCGAACCCGCAGGGCCCGTATGGCCGTCCCGCGGGTGCTCCGCAGGGAGGATTTGCGCGCCCGGCGAACCCGCAG
>DAOPZG010000120.1:0-7967 GCA_035353235.1 Candidatus Limiplasma sp. | reverse complement strand
GGAGGGCTCCCGCACAGCCGGTCTGCCGGAAAACTGGTCCCACCTGCTGCACACCCGTCAGGATGTGGACGAGATGCTGAAGCTTGACGATTGCATCGATTTGATCATTCCGCGCGGCAGCAACGCTTTTGTACACCATATCATGCAAAACAGCGCCATTCCCGTGCTGGGCCATTCCGAAGGCATCTGCCACGTTTATGTGGATCAGGCTGCCGACCTTAACGAAGCGGTTCGTATCGTTGTGGACAGCAAAACGCAGAATCTGTCCGTTTGTAACGCCGCCGAGACACTGCTGGTGCATCAGGCCATAACGAGCGCATTCCTGCCCATGGTCGCGTTGGCACTTCGCGAGAAAGGCGTGCTCCTTCGAGGGGACGACCGCACACGGGCAATCCTCGCCTGCGATCCCGCAACGGAGGAGGACTGGCGCACCGAATATCTGGACGCTATCCTTTCCATCCGGGTTGTAGATACGCTGGACGCGGCGATTGACCATATCAACCGCTACGGTTCCCGCCATACGGACAGTATCGTTTCCACCGACGACGCGGCGATTGAAAAGTTTATGACCCTTGTGGACAGTGCGGATGTGTTTGCCAATTGCTCCACTCGTTTTTCCGACGGGTTTATGTACGGTTTCGGCGCGGAAGTTGGCATTGCCACCGGAAAAATCCACGCGCGCGGCCCGATGGGGCTGGAAGGCCTTTGCACTTATAAATACAAATTGTATGGCCACGGCCATACAATGTCCGATTTGAATGCCGGAAAGTTTCAGCTGATCCACCGGAAGTTGAATTAATTCACCTTCTCCATAGAAAATAAAGACGCTGTACGGTGGTTTCGTACAGCGCCCAGTTTTATTTATCTTGCGTTTCCGGGGCCGATTTTGCCCTGTTTAGCGCTGACCGGCGATAAAGGATCGTTAATAAAAAGCTGCACAGCGCCCAACCTACCGGATAGGCCAGAGCGACGGGCACAAATCCGTTCCCCAGCAACCCGTTCACAAAAAGATAGATTTGCCGGAACACAACGAACGAACCGATCATTATGATCACAGGCGCACGGACGATCCCGATTCCGCGCAGCGCGCCGCCATAGATCTGGTTAAAGCAAAGTAAAACATAAAACGGAGAAATTATCAGGATAAAGCGAGTGCCGAAATTTAGCACATCCGGGTCCTGTGTAAACATCGTCAGCAGCGGTCTTGCGAAAATCATCACCAGAACGCTGATGGCCGCCGTGATGATCAGGGACATGCGAAGCGCGGTATTTACGCCTCTGTGCGCTCTGGGGAGGTTTCCGGAGCCATAATTCTGACCGACAAATGTCGTGGACGCCATCCCGATGCTTTGCACCGGGATCAGGATCAGCGCATCCAGCTTGCCATAACTGGCCCAGCCCGCCATACAGGCCGACCCGAACGCATTGATGTATCCCTGCACGAAAACATTGGAGAACGCCGTAACTGCCTGCTGGATTGCGGAGGGCATACCGATTTTCAGTATTTTTTTGAGCATTTCCATGGAAATACGAAGATGGCTCCAGCGGATGCCGTAGGGCGCATCCTCCCGGGAGAGCACAATCAGCACCAGCGCCGCTGAAATCGCTTCGGACAGGATGGTCGCGATCGCGACCCCCGCCACCCCCATGTGAAAGTTAATCACAAACACCAGGTCTAAAACCGTGTTGACCACGGCGGACACGCACAGGAAATAAAGCGGACGCCGGGTGTCCCCCACCGCCTGTAGAATCCCCGAGCCCATATTGTAGATCAACAAGCCGGTCATCCCGTAAAAATAAATCGTCAGATATTGTTTTGCCATGTCAAACACGTCGTCGGGCGTACCCATCAGCTTCAGGGACAGATCCACAATCAGCAGACCAAGCCCCGTCATCACAACGCACAGCACAAACGAAATTACGATCGCCGTGTGAACGGCGTCATGCAGTTTTTCAGTATCGTGCGCGCCGTAGCACTGGGAGATCACAACCGTGGCGCCCAACGAAAGTCCGGCGCAAAATCCAACCAGCATGTTGACGATGCTTCCGACGCTTCCGACAGCCGCAAGCGCTTCCTTGCCCACAAACTGGCCGACAACGATCGTATCCACTGTATTGTACAGCTGCTGAAAGATTAATCCGATTACCATCGGAATCGAAAACTCCATCAGTTGCTTCCATATAACGCCCTGCGTCATATCTGAATCCGTTCTGCGAAGCATCTTATGCGTAGGTTAACCCCTCCCGTTTCGGTATGCTGAACCCATGGTAAGCAGAATAGCACAAACCCTCAAGCGGGTCAACCGTAGGCGTTCCCTGCCGGGGCTTCGCAACAGTTTTGCGCAGCAAAGCAGGTTTGCTATTGATTTTCGCTTCTGATATAATGCCATTGGGCGTTTGTCCCCCGATGGAGTGTTTACAATGGATACGAAAACCAACGTAATGCGTCTTCTGGACGGTATGAAAATCTCCTATCACGCTTATCAGTACCCGGCCGAACACGCACTGAGCGGTGTGGAGGTTGCCGAACTGCTTGGCCAGCCGAAAGAAAGGGTGTTTAAAACCCTCGTCACCGTGGGTAAGCCCCGTCAATACTATGTATTTATGATTCCCGTCGCGGAGGAGCTGAACCTGAAAAAGGCAGCTTCCGCCGCCGGTGAAAAGTCCATCGAAATGATCAAAGCGAAGGATCTGCTTCCCTTAACGGGCTATGTACACGGCGGTTGTTCGCCGATCGGTATGAAAAGGGTTTTCCCTGTCTTTATACACGACACAGCCCCTTCGTTTGACGCCATCCTTTTCAGTGCGGGCAAAATCGGTTATCAGGTGGAGCTTTCGCTTGCCGATCTGCAAAAAGTAGTCGACGTAAAGCCCGTGGCGCTGATCTGATGGACTTATCCCCCGGCCTTACCCACCGTTGCAGAAATTTGAACCGAAAGAAAGGTAAAAAATGCGTTTACAGAAATATCTCGCCCTGTGCGGCGTTGCTTCCCGGCGTGCGGCGGAAAAGCTGATTGCGGAAGGTCATGTAACGGTAGACGGGTTGACCGTTACCGCCATGGGCGTATCCGTGGAAGACAATCAAACCGTCTGCGTGGATGGCAAACCTGTCCGCCCGGAGGCGGAGAAGCATTACCTGATGTACCACAAACCCGCAGGCGAAGTAACGACTTCCAGCGACCCGGAAGGCCGCGCCACGGTACTGGACAAATTCCGGGATTATCCGGTACGACTGTATCCGGTTGGCAGGCTGGATTATGACAGCGAAGGGTTGCTGCTGCTCACCAACGACGGCGAACTGACCGAACGGATGCTGCACCCTTCGCAGGAGGTAGAAAAAGTCTACCTTGCGCGGGTCAGTAACCAGGTGACCATCCAGGAAGCGAAAATGCTGGAACGCGGCGTGCTGGTAGACGGCCGCCTCACCAGCCATGCGCGCGCCCATATTCTGAATACGCATCCGATGTATACCGATATGCTGATCACGATCCATGAAGGCCGAAACCGTCAGGTTCGGAAGATGGTGGAATCCATCGGCCACGACGTGGTGTTGCTCAGACGTATCCGTTTCGGCCCCCTCAAGCTGGGCGATCTGCCTCGCGGAATGTGGCGTGTGCTTACCCCGGAAGAGGTAGATGCGCTCAAAGCGCTGTGAACCCGGCCGTATATCCTTTGGGGAGGTGCCTATGAGCGCATATCAATGCTGGCTGGACCAGAAGGAACGACTGCGTGAAACGCTTCACGCTTCAGCCATGCACGAGAACGCCGCTCTGCTCACACGCCATACGCTGGCGCAGGTAGAGCAAAACGCATTAGCCGAACAATCCGACGATCTGCTTCGTCAGCAGATGGGTATCCTTTTTTCCTGCTTCAAAACATCGCTGAATTTGCTGGACATTTCCGTTACCACGAAGGTCTGGCAGGCCCGTTCGCTGGCAAAAAAGCCGGAAAAGCGTCCCGCGTCCTGGTGGTTGCTGCTTGCCTGCGCGGTTCAGCTTGCAGCCGGTCTGATTACCTATTTCCAGGGGCGGCTGCTTTTGTGGGTTCCGATTGCCGCGTCGCTCGTCCTGACCGTGGTCGGCTGGATCACCCTCCGCCGGGCGCCAAAAGAGGACCCGATGTCTGAAGATCGGTTCAAGGTGACCGCCTCACCCGACACGGACAAGCTGTTTCAGGCAATCGACGCGCAAATGAAAGCGATCGACCGGTATATGAACGATTTTACCTATCTGAACGAGCAAAACGCTCTGCGCGCGTCGTCACCTGATCCGCACTCCATCACAGCGCTTGCCGAACTGCTGGAGGCGCTTTACGAGTGCGAAGGCGACGAGGTCGGGGAAGCGATGGCCGCCGCGCAAAAGCTGTTGTGGGCATCCGGTATTCGAGCCCTGCCTTACTCGCCGGAGGATGCGCGACATTTTAATATTCTGCCAAGCGTATCCCAGACGCGCACCCTTGTGCCCGCGCTGGTTGCGCAAAAGGACGGGGCGCTTCTGTACCGTGGTACCGCCGCCGTACTGGAAAGTGCTCTGGCTGAGGATGGCTATACGCCGCCGTCTGCTCTTCGTTCCTGAAGGAGTGACGTATGAAATATATCGGTTTTGATATGGGCGACGGGGAAAGCGCCGTCGCGGTATTCCAACAGGGTTCCGGTATTGAGCCGATCATTCAGCCAATCGCCGGAAGTCGCAGCCTTCTTTCGGCAGTCGGCACGCTCAACGGAGAAATCGTCGTCGGCGAGCAGGCCTATACAAGCGTACTTGCGGATAACCTGAGTGTTCGGTTCAAGAGCCGTTTTACCGACGATCCGCGTTCCTACGATACGATCGTCCTGTTTGCCCGCGGTGTGTTAAAACAGCTGCACGAAGCCGACGTTTACCACGACGGGGATTGCTTCGTCGTAGGTTGCCCAGCAGGATGGAACGCGGCGGCACGCTCCCGTTATGCGGATTTGCTGGTTCGGGCGGGGGTACGGAATCCGCAGGTTATCTCCGAATCCCGCGCGGCATTTTTGTACGCAAAGTATGCGAAAACCGTCGCGCTGGACCTGGACATGCTCCGGCAGAGCGCACTGGTGATTGACATTGGCAGTTCCACGCTGGATTTTGCCTATATCGTAGACGGCCGGGAAACCGGCGTGGGCACCTTTGGCGATACGCATCTGGGTGGCGGCCTGCTGGACGAAGAGATTCTGCGCCGTGCCGTTGACCGCAGCCGGGATCGGGATACGATCCGCAAAGTATTCGCGGCCAGCCGCAGCTGGTACAGCTACTGTGAAATCGCAGCCCGCAAAGTGAAGGAACAGTTTTATTCCAACGCGCCCCAGCAACCGGATTTTACCGTAAAAAAGCAGATGCGCATTTGCTATGACGGAACGCAGAAATTGCTGTTATCGCTGGATGCGCAGGAAGCGGACGACGTGATCCATGCTCCGTTGCCCTCTCTGAATGGCGAAAGCTTTTCAGCTGCATTATACCGTGCTTTGCAAAACGCGGCTTCCGTTACCTCGGATGATCCTCCGAAGCTGATCCTGCTCACGGGCGGCGCTTCGCGGATGAGCTTTTTTCAGGCACAATGCCGCGAAACTTTTCCCGGCGCCGTACTGGTGCTTTGTCCCGAGCCGGAATTTTCCATCGCCAAGGGGTTATCCTATGCGGGTTGGGTGGATGAAAACCTGCGGGCGTTCCGGCATGAAATCCATGAAGAGATTACCGACGAGCGGATCACTACCATCGCCAGGAACGCGCTGCCGCAGTTGATTCCCGGTGTGGTGGACGCGCTTGTAGAACTGACGATCACCGAGGCCGCCATTCCGGTCGCTTCCGCATGGCAGCACGGAGATATCGCCACGCTTCGGGAGATGAACGCCCAGATGCAGCGGCGCGTGGAGCATGTTCTGGCGTCGCCCTTAGCGGAAGAAGCGTTAAACCCCGTGATGGAGCAATGGTTAAACGCACTGACCGGAGAGTTGCAAGCCATGGTGGACCCCATCTGTGACCGCCACCACGTTCCGCGGGAAGAAATGAAACTGCACTTCACGCAGTCCGGCAGCGCGGCGGACGTACGCATCGGCGCAAAGCAGCTTATGGGCTTCCGCCTGATCGGCGCAATGGCCGGCGTGGTGCTTGGAATCGTCGGCGCAACCTTATGCGGCGGTGGGGGCGTAGCGCTGATTGCCTCCGGGCCTGTCGGCCTGCTGGCTGGTGCGGCCATCGGGGCCGTCGTTACCGCGTTCGGCTGGCCAGCGATTACCGACCTGCTGATGCGGGTTCGCCTCCCCCGTGCGTTTCGCTGGATGCACGTCGAAAAAAGGCTTCGCAATGAAAGTACCCGTAAGGCGCTTCGTGATTCGATCACCCGGGAGCTGTCCCGTCCCGATGGCGCTTTTTCCCAGGAAGTTGCAACCGGTTTTTCCGCCGCCTTCCGAAAATATCTCTTTCAGACGGCGCAGGAAGCGGAAATACCGATCCAATAACAACATTAACCCGGGTACAGGCGCGGGTTGGAACGCGCCTGTTCTTTTGCTGTTTGTATGCTTGCAATGCCATGCGACAGCCGATACAATACAAAAGAACCCTCACAGGGGATCAACATCGAAAGGGACGTATCAATGGAAAAAATTCTCATGACCACACCGCTCGTGGAGATGGACGGCGACGAGATGACGCGGGTGCTGTGGCAAAAAATCAAGGAAAAACTGCTGCTACCCTACGTGGACCTAAAAACCGAATACTATGACCTCGGCCTCAGGCACAGGGATGAAACCGACGATCAGGTAACCGTGGACAGCGCCATTGCGACGCAAAAACTGGGCGTCGCGGTGAAATGTGCTACCATTACCCCGAATGCGCAACGTGTTTCGGAATACGGTTTAAAACAAATGTGGAAAAGTCCCAACGCGACCATCCGCGCCATTCTGGATGGAACCGTTTTTAGGGAGCCGGTGCTGGTAAAGGGCATCTCCCCCTGCGTGATCAACTGGAAAAAGCCCATTATCCTTGCCCGTCACGCCTATGGCGACGTTTATAAAAGCACAGAATATCGCGTACCCGGAAAAGGTCTTGCGGAATTGTGCTTTACCGACGAGAACGGTAAAGAAACCCGGCTTCCGATTCATCAGTTTAAAGGCCCTGGCATCATCAGCGGCATGCACAACACCGACGAGAGCATTATAAGCTTTGCCCACTCCTGCTTCCGTTACGCGCTGTATGTGAAACAGGACCTCTGGTTTTCCACCAAAGATACGATCTCCAAGACGTACGACCATCATTTTAAAGATGTTTTCAACGATCTGTATGAGAACGTTTATCGCGAGGAATTTGAAAAGGCCGGGATTTCGTATTTCTACACGCTCGTTGACGACGCGGTCGCCCGTGTGATTCGCAGCGAAGGCGGCTTTATCTGGGCGCTAAAAAATTATGACGGCGACGTGATGAGCGATATGCTCGCCACCGCATTCAGCAGCCTTGCGATGATGACCAGCGTTCTGGTGTCCCCGCACGGCCAGTTTGAATACGAAGCCGCGCACGGCACCATAACCCGTCATTATTATCGTTACCTGAAAGGTGAAGACACCAGCACCAACCCGGTTGCCACCATCTTTGCCTGGACAGGCGCACTGAACAAGCGCGGTGAACTGGACCATCTGCCGGACCTGTGCCGGTTTGCCAAAGCGTTAGAAAAGGTAACCCTGCAAACCATCGAGTCCGGCCGTATGACCAAGGACCTTGTGCCCCTGTTTAACGGAAACGCGCAGGCGCTTAGCACCGACGGCTTTCTGGACGCCCTGTCGGAGGCTCTGCAGGCCGAGCTTGCCTGAATCATCCCAAGTGAATCGTTACAGCCGGTTGTTCTGATGAACAACCGGCTGTTTTCATGCTGCGTACATCAAATAGAATCTTTCTGTTTTAGGAATGTTAAAAAGAAGTCAGCACCGAGAACAGCTGTGAAAACGGAATTCCCATCAA